>CAUPEV010000092.1:0-17352 GCA_963510335.1 uncultured Roseateles sp. | reverse complement strand
TTGCGCCTGACTCTCAAGGCTGCTGGCAGCTGCGGCAGCCTGCTCCACCAATGCCGCATTCTGCTGGGTCATTTGATCCAACTGCGTGATCGACTGATTGACCAAACCAATGCCTTGACTCTGCTCGCCCGTGGCAGCGGTGACTTCACCGATGATGTCCGACACCCGCTGCACGCTGGCGACGATCTCATCCATGGTGCTGCCCGCATCCTTGACCAAGCGGCTGCCAGTCTCGACCCGGTCAACACTGGCGCCAATCAAACCCTTGATTTCCTTGGCCGCTTCGGCCGAGCGCTGCGCCAGCGAGCGCACTTCGCTCGCCACCACTGCAAACCCACGCCCCTGCTCACCCGCCCGCGCAGCCTCCACAGCCGCATTCAGTGCCAAGATATTGGTCTGAAAGGCAATGCCGTCGATCACGCCGATGATGTCGCTGATCTTCTTGGAGCTGGTGTTGATCTCGTCCATGGTCGTGACCACTTGGCTGACCACCTCGCCGCCTTTGCGTGCGACCGTGGCTGCCGAACCCGCCAGTTGATTGGCTTGTGCGGCCGCTTCGGCGCTTTGACGCACCGTGTCGGTCAGGGTCTGCATATTGCTCGAGGTCTGCTCCAGCGAGGTCGCTTGCTTCTCGGTACGCATCGACAAGTCGTGGTTGCCGACCGCGATTTCACGCGATGCCACCGACATCGAATCGGTACCCGAGCGCACATTCGAGACGATGCCAGCCAAACCTTGCGAGACATCGCGCACCGCGGCCAGCAAACTCTCATCCGCGCCCGGCGCCACCACAATTGACTGCGACAAGGCGCCGGCTGCAATCCGGCGCATCACGTCGCGAGCATATTCAGGCTCGCCGCCCAACTGCCGCCAAACGCTGCCGATCACCAGATAGGACCCGATACCCAGTGCTACGACGACCACCAAGCCGCTGATCAAGATCGCCGCCAAACTGGAGGACACCCCTGCATCTGCAGTTTTCAGACCGCTGTCAAAGCCGTCGCTGGCGTCGCGCCTGGCCTTGGCCACGTCAGTCTCAAAGACCTTCAGTGCCGCCTGCATTTTTGGAATCGCCCCGGCTTGATCGCCCTGCTTGATGCCCAAAAATAGCTGCGCGGTTTCGACCGACGCCGCAAAATAGGCTTCGAACGAAATTTTCAGCTTGCCCGCCGTTTCGGCCTTGCCTTCAATGCGAGCGATCGCATCAAGCAATTTACGAATCGATAACGCCCGCTCATTGGCCTCATCCAAGCGCTTTTTCTCACCTTCGGCCACCGCGCTTTGAATCGTCGCGCCCAAAGCGTCCATCTGAGCGCCCAGCTGAGAGGTCGCATCGACAAAAGGGTAGTGCACTTGCTCCACGGCGTTGATCGCCGATGAGGTGCGGGCCGAGAAAACCCACACGATGGCGATGCCGACCGCAAAGATCAGCGCAGCAAACACCGGCAAGAGCCAGATTCTTGTTCTCACATTCATTCGCTTCTCCAATGGAGGCGTGCCAACGCGAGTCGGCACGCCTAGGCCTGAGGTCAAAAATCAGTCTACGCTCAAGACCACCTTAACGCTGGCGTCAACCGCTGATTTTTCGATGTAGCCGATCGCATCTGGATTCGCAGCAACAAACTTCTTGACATCGGCCGCCGTCGCCAACTCTTTGGGCGGCGTGGCCTTGCCGGAAAACACCAGCCTCGACCATGCGGCTTTCACCTGCGCTGCTTGCTTGCCAGTCACCTTGCTATAGAACTGCTCGCGTGCTGCGGCAGATTCAGGCAAGTCAGTCGCCTGCGCTGCAGCGCCACCCGGCAAGGTATTGCTTTTACCCAAGAAGATCGCGCTGACCTGATCGGCCGTCATCGTGGCCGTGGCGCTCTTGGGGTTGACGATCACAGCCACTTGCGCCTGCGCCATGCCGGACAAGCCAAGAGCCGAAACCAAAGCGAAGCCACTGATAATTTGATGTGTAGTTTTCATACGATCCTCCCGCTCAGAACACAAAGTCCACAGCCACGCTGTAGACGTTGACCGTGTTCTTGCCGGCCGTAAATGCGGCCGATG
The DNA here is from genome assembly GCA_963510335.1 of uncultured Roseateles sp. Taxonomy (GTDB): domain Bacteria; phylum Pseudomonadota; class Gammaproteobacteria; order Burkholderiales; family Burkholderiaceae_C; genus Paucibacter_A. The sequence goes on along the minus strand of CAUPEV010000092.1, from coordinate 15,297 downwards.
GGAATGCAAAAAGGCCAGGGCCATCTGTCTTGATTTGCTCGTACTGCCCCTTCACCGCCACATTGCGGTAAGCATCCCAGCGCACGCCAATCGCATTGGTCTTTTGATCATTGCTTTGCGAGCGCAAGGTGCCATCCACCAGCGCCTTCAAATCCTTGGTTACACCAGGTATGGGCACACCAGCTGGAATATTGTTGTCGACATTGGTGGACTTTTGCGTGAGATCAGAGATCGTCACATAGGGCGTGAATTTGCCCAGGCGATAGCCCAGCGTCGCATACCAGCCATCGGTATCGGGCACATAGGACTCGGTGCGGCGCATCGTGTACTCGGCCATGGCCAGCCAGTTGTCCCGGTCCAGCGTGATACCAAAGCCAGTGAACGTCGCCTTCTTGTCGGTTGCATCCATCTGGTTGCCGGCTGCCGCCGCACCTGGCACCGGCACCTTGCGCAGCAACCCGACCAATGTTTTCAGCGAGCTGCTGTCCACCGTCAACTTGGCGTCGACATAGCCGGCACGAAGGGTAATGCCCCCGTCCAGTTCGACCGACGCGTTCAAGCCAACAATATTGTCCATCGACAAGTCGACGCCTTCGAAAACGGCTTTGGACTTGCCTGCGTAAAGCTGAAAATTCAGCGTCGCGGAACCGAGATTGGTTTGATAGCTGGCATCGCCACCATCAAAATGGCTGATCGGCACCTGCCCATACACATCCTGCGGCGGCCGCAGCCAAGTGTTGGCGTATCCGACGTCGCGGAAATCCGACACCGCAAAGAAGGGCGCACCCATGCGGCCCAAACGGACCGAGAAGGCGGGGCTGAATTGCGCCTTGGCGAATGCCCATTCCAACTCGGGCTTGTAGCTGCCGTCGCCGTTTTGCTTGGACAGGACCTGCATGGTGGCCGAGAACATCTTGTTCAGTTTGGCATTGACCTGCACACCAAGTTTGGTGTCTACGTCGCCGCTCCAAGACTTGGTGGCGCCGCGTGGTTGACCGGTCACCACATATTGCGCCTCATTGGTATTCGTGCCCACTGCGCCGACCGTGCCGAAGCCGGAAAGCGAGAAAATTGAGTCGGCAGCAGCCTGCTCTTGCGCTTGGGCGGAAAAGCCCAAAATCGCCAAGGCCAAAGGCGACAAGCGCCCAAAATTCATTCTCTTCATAAGGTCTCCTGTTATTGAACATCCAGGCCGTCATATACAAGGCATGCGCCGGCCACCCACGACATTGATCGACATATCGACCAAACGTAACAAGTCTGTAACCTTTCTTTCAATTCAATCGCTCGAAAAGCCGGGGCAGTTGCCCCACAGCACACCGATAGAATCCGCCACAGCCCACTTGGGCGGCCACTCATAGATCAAATTCCATGTACAAACTCGTGCTCATTCGCCACGGCGAATCGACCTGGAACCTCGAAAACCGTTTTACCGGCTGGACCGATGTAGACCTGACCCCCACCGGGGTGGAACAGGCCAAACAAGCCGGACGGCTGCTCAAAGAGGCGGGGCTGGACTTCGACATCACCTACACCTCGATGCTCAAGCGCGCAGTGTGGACTCTTTGGCACTGTTTGGATCAAATGGATCGCACATGGTTGCCAGTAGTTCACAGTTGGCGCCTAAATGAACGCCACTACGGGTCTTTGCAGGGCTTGAACAAGGCCGACATCGCCAAACAATATGGCGACGAACAGTTGCTGGTGTGGCGCCGTTCCTACGACACGCCACCGCCGGCCATGGAGCCAACGGATGTGCGCAGCGAGCGCAGCGACATTCGCTACGCAAAGATGAATCCACTCGATATCCCCTTGACCGAATGTCTGAAAGACACCGTCGAGCGGGTGATGCCGTTCTGGAACGATGCCATTGCTCCTGCCATCAAGCTGGGCAAACGGGTCGTGATTGCCGCCCACGGCAATAGCATCCGCGCTTTGGTCAAGTATCTGGACAATATCGGCGACAACGATATCGTCGGCGTCAACATACCCAACGGCATCCCGCTGGTCTATGAATTGGACGCGGACCTGAAGCCGATCAAGAGCTATTACCTCGGCGACGCCGAAGCCGCAGCCAAAGCTGCCGCGGCAGTGGCCAGCCAGGGCAAGGCCTGAGCCCGCGGCGGCTAAAGCGACGCCAAGATAGATTGCTCTACCGCCAAGCTCTGCATGCTCCACACCGAGCATGCATTTCTCGACCGACTCAGGGCTGCCGCCGACGCTGTCTTTGAGGCGGTCGAATTTCTACTCTCCTGTGAATTCGCGCCCGCCACCTTGGCCGCGCAACTGAGGGCCCAGGGCCCGCGCCAAGCGCTGTTCAATGCTGCCAGCAAATTGGTCGGCTGATAAGCGCGGCCTTGCCTGTTTGCGATGACGGCAGGCCGGATTCAGGGTTGGCTGGAATCGAGCGCTGGACCAAGCCGCGGCACTGCAATGTCAACTTGTTCAAGTGATCAGCGAAGGCGGCCTAACGATCAAGCTCAGGTAAGCCCTGCAGCTGGGCGAGGTGGGCCGTTTGCAAGTGGCCAGTGCGCCGCTTCGGCATCAAACTGACCAAGGCAAATTGTGCATCGATAGCTTATTGGGTGATTCGGCAAATTGGACTGCGGCGGCCTTGTCGGCTGCGACTATCGCCCCTAGGCCGGCAGTCGAGAAAGATCAACGTGGCTCAGACGCTGGATGCCAATTCGCCCTCAAACCCCTAGACCGTAACAGCGCTCCATGGGCACGCGACTCGCCAAACTCTTATCCACCTCTACGGCTGAAATCGCATATTCACGCTGAGAACAGTCGCGCTTCATGGTGTTGATGGCAGGCAGCCCCTTCTTGTCTGTCAAGGTCGCCACCAGCGGCGTCTGCATGGTCGACCCGCGCCGAATCACGACGCCCTTCTCCCCGCTGGCCAAGCAAACCAATTCACCCGGCGGATAGATACCGTACTCCTTGATCAAGGCCACCACCAGGGGGCTGCCCGGCAACTCCGCATAGGCTTGTCGTTGGGCCTCTTTAGCGTCGAGGGCTGGGCGCGATTCACGCCGGCTGAGTTTGGCCAAGAACACATCGGCCAGGCGCAGCAATTTGGCCGACTCGGCGACCTCGCTCAGCCCCAAAGGGTAACCTTTGCCGTCCACATGCTCATGGTGCTGGCCCACGGCCTCCAGCCAAAATTCGTCGCTGACGCCGGCCGCACGCAGCGCTGCTACCGCCTCGTCTGGGTGGCGGCGCAATTCATCACGCTGCTCCTGTGTCAGGCGGCCATGCACCGCATAGCGCCCTTGCAGATCAATAATGCTCAGATTCATCGTCAGCGCCGCCTGCACCAGACTGCGCACCTGCGCCTGCGGCCAGCCCAGTCGCTGACCCAGCAACTGCACCAAAGCCGCCACATGGATGGTGTGCGTCAAGCCATAGGTGCGAAAGTGATGGCCTTCTTGCCGAATCGCCTGGTAGATGGCGATGTCGGCGTCCTTGTCCACCAGCGCCATCAGCTCATCAAGGAATTCATCACAGGCTGTAAGAAAACCCGCCTCGACCGTGACTGATTTCAACAACAACTCGAGCGACCAAGTGAGCCGGTTCCAGCGCGCGAACACCGTCGGCGGCGACGCCACGACCTGGCGGCCCGCCGCCAAAGCCTTGATCTCCTCAACATCAGCATACATGCCGCGCGCCAACAGCAACTCCAGCTGCATCTCGCTGCGCAAGATCTGACCACAGGCCAAGAGCAGGCCGCCAGCTTCATCACGCACATTGAAGGGCAGTGGAGCGCCAATGGCGACCTGCTTGGACACCAGTTTGAGCAACTGCATGATCACGCCACCTTGCTTGCAAGTGCGGACTTTTGGCCGCCTCGACCCACCCTGAACCCCGGGCCAAGCCAAGCATAGGCCTGGGATCAGCCCAGTTTACGCCAGCCCTCTGCCAATAATGCAGCCACCGAGACCGCGTTGCTCGTATGCTCCACCGAGTTGCTGCTCCAGACATGGCGCACGCCGGCGTCCTTCAAATTCGCCAGCGCATCGCCATTGAAGAGCGCATGCGTGACGGCCACATCGACCGAACTGGCCCCGCGCAATAGCAATTGCTGGGCCGAGCCCATCAAGGTACGGCCGGTCGAGGCCATATCGTCGAGCAAGACCACGGCCCGGTCGCTGACATCCACATCGGGCAAAGCCAGCGTCACCTGATGATCGCCTAGGCGGACCTTGCTGCCGATGGCATGCTGCAAACCACCCGCCGAGGCCGCTTCACTGACCCATTGAGAAGATTCCTCATCCGGCCCTAACAACACGGCACCCGGCACCTGCGCCGCCACCCAGCGACCCAGCAGCGGCGCCGCCGACAGCGTCACGCCGCACCCTTTGGGCATCACCTCATCGAGACTATTGATGCGGTGCAGGTGGGGGTCTATGGTCAGCACATGATCGAAATGCCCGGCCAACAGTCGCGCAATATGGCGCTGGCTGACCGCCTCGCCGGGTGTGAATGCCATGTCTTGGCGCATATAGGCAAGATAGGGCGACAGCAAGACCAAGCGCTTGGCGCCGAGCTCGCGGGCGGTCGGCGCACTGATCATCAACTCAACCAATTTGTCATTCGGCTGTTGCAGCCCCCGCAAGATCAGCACCGTCTGGGGCAGTTGCGCCGGCAAGACCAAACGCATCTCGCCATCCGGGAATCGATGCCGGCCGATCAAGCTCAAAGGCATGTTCAAGGCCTCGGCCAGTTCCACGGCCAAGCTGCGCTCATCATCAAAGGCTAAAAGCACACTGTTTGAACTCATAAACTGGCTCGCTTCAAAGAGAAAACATCGTGCCGCTGGCGAACTCGTGCGGCAATTGATCGGCGGAGCCAATCCGGTAGGCCGAGTCTTGTTCGGCATGACTTTGGGCAAACTGTAGATCGGCCTCATATTGAGCGTGAATACGGTAGAGCGTCTCACCCACGCGCACCGATTCGCCCAATTTCTTCATCAGCTGCAAGCCCGCACCGGGCACCTGGGGCGCGCCAGCCAGCCCGGCGATTCGTGCGATTCGCAAATTGTCGATCGCGACGATGAGGCCATCCCGGTCGGCCCGCAAATCAGCCGTCAAGGCGCCTACGGCAGGCATCTCGGCGCGCCTGCCCTGCGCGTCGATGATGGCGTTCATCTGGGCCAAAGCGCGACCTGAGTCAAGGATGTCGCGGGCGATGTTGTAACCCTCGCCGCCACGCACATCCGGGTCAAACTCGATCATGCGGCCGGCCAAACGCAAGGCTTTTTGACGCAGATCCTGCGGCGCATCGGGGTCGCCTTGTAAAACCTGCATCACATCCCTGGCCTCTAGCACCGGCCCGATGCCGCGCCCAATCGGCTGGCGACCATCGCTGAGCACTACATCGAGCTGCAAACGCAGATGGCCGGCCACATACTCAAACAGCTTCTTCAAGCGCTGCGCTTCCCCCATCGATCGCACCTTGGCGCTTGGGCCGACGGGGATATCCAAGACCAAATGGGTCGAGCCGGCGGCAATCTTTTTGGACAGAATGGACGCCACCATCTGCCCCGGCGAATCAATCGCCAGTGGTCGTTCGACCGAAATCAAGATGTCATCAGCGGGCGACAAATCGGCCGTGCCGCCCCAAGCCAAGCAAGCCCTTGTGGCCTTGACCACCTCCACCATGCGCTCGAAGCTCAACTCCACGGTCGCAAGCATCTCCATCGTGTCGGCGGTGCCGGACGGCGAGGTAATTGCGCGCGAACTGGTTTTCGCGCACAACATGCCATGCGCACTGACGATGGGCACCACCAGCATCGAGCTGCGATTGCCGGGAATGCCGCCAATGCAATGCTTGTCGACCACCGGCCCGGCGCCGACCTGGGTGTGCCAGTCGAGCTTGCGACCTACCGCGATCATCGCCTCGGTCAGATGCAGCACCTCGTCGCGGTCCAACTCATATTGATTGGTCGCAACCACAAAAGCAGCCAACTCGATCTTCGAATAGCGTGCCCGAGCCACATCGCGAATGATGGCGAAAAGTTCATCCTTGGACAGGCGCGCGCCATTGATCTTGCGCCGCAGCGCCGCGATCGAAGCCGGCGGCTCGGCATGTGCAATGCTGGCGCTGTGACCCGGTGCCACACCAAGGCGCGCAAAGGCATCTTCACTGACGCCCAACTCACAGGCACTGACGATGGCTTCATCGTCGACCACATTCAAGACCGCCAGAATCATCTGTCCATTGGCATGAATCTCCACCTTGGACAAGGCCTGGAAGCCGGCCGCCCGCACCACCGGGCAATCACGGTGCAAGTAAGCGACGTTTTCTCGCCAGGTGTCGATGCCGATGCGGCGGATACTGAGTGAAATCTTTGGCTGCCCGTTCATGTCCCGACTTTAGCGGAGGCACTTCAGGCACCCCTGAAGAACAAAATATTTTCATGCTATGTTGCTGGCCCAACACTTCGAAAAACTATTCACGCCCTCCCATGCACCCGGTTTCCGAGCTACCCAAGCATCCTCTTGAAGACCTCTTGATGACGCATCTGCCGGCCTTACTGGGGGACATTGACGCGCCAACGCTGGACTTGCTGCGGCGTTCGCTGCAGTGGGTAGAACTCCCAGCCGGCCAGACTTTGATGCATCAGGGTGAGCCAGGTGATGCCATGTATTTGCTGCTGCGCGGGCGGCTGCGCACCTATATTTCCGAGGCGCAAGGCGGCGGTGAACAGCGCATGGTGCGCGAGATCACGCGCGGCCAAGTGGTCGGAGAGATCAGCCTGTACACCAATGAGCCCCGCTCGGCGACGCTGGTCGCCGCTCGCGACTCGGTACTGGTGCGGCTCGGCAGGGCCGAGTTCGAAAAATTACTGACGAACAACAAGCATGCCTCGCTCGTCTTGACGCGCCAGATCATCCAGCGCTTGCGCACCGAGAATTCGCCCAAGGCGCACGAGCTTTCGGCGACGATCGCTTTGCTGCCCATCAGCGCCGGCGTCAACCTTGCTGCGCTCGCGGCAGCCTTGACCCAAAAGCTGCACTCCGGCGCTCGGGTCGCCATCCTCGAGGCCGCCGTGACGGATGCCGAACTGGAAGACATCGAGGCCCACCACGACTTTGTGCTGCTGCTCGCAGATGCAGCCCCGAGCCGCTGGACCGAGCGTTGCGCCCGCCATTGCGACGAACTGATACTGGTCGGTGATACCGCGCAACCGCCAGCTTTGCATCCTACCGAGCATGCGCTGCTGCAGCGCCGTCCGGCCTCAACCGGCGCCAACGAAACCTTGCTGTTGCTGCACAGCAAAGTGGCGGCCTCGCCGCGGGTCGTGCGTGCTTGGTTGGCCTGCCGACCAGCCCGCTTCCATCTGGAGATCCAAATCGGCCTGGACCGCGATATCGCCAAGCTGGCCGACCGGATCAACCGGCAAAGCAACGGCAATGGCAAGGCCCTGCCCGCGACTTGGCGGTTTGGCCCCAACGGGGATGCGGCCCGATTCGAGCTGCAACTGCGCGAGCGCCGCCTGCTGGACCGAGGGGTCGAGGTTGCACTTGGCTCACGCGCGCTGGATTTATTGCAAATTTTGCTGGAACGCCCAGGATGCTTGGTCACCAAGGGGGAATTGCTGGAGCGTGTCTGGCCCGGCTTGGTGGTTGAAGAGAACAATATTTCAGTGCAAATCGCAACCTTGCGCCGCACGCTCGGCCACGACCTGATACGCACCGTACCAGGCCATGGATACCGCTTTGAAGCGCGACCCGAATAGCTGTCGAATCGCAATTCGGGCTGCGGCACGGGGCCGCCGACTTCAGTTTTCACGGAATTTTCAGAACTCCCGCAGCCCCTTGCGGCGATAGTGACGGCAAGCGTCAATACAACAGGCGCAAAGCGAAGGAGGTCTGAAATGAACACCATGTTCAAACGCATTGCCGCATTGCTGGACGGCCCGCTAGCCGCAAGGAATTTGCCTTGGAATGTGAGGGAGGCCAGCGAGGTCGTCACAAGCTCAGCCGTCGAGCGAGACGACTTTCGCGACACCGACATTGCCGTCGCTTGGCTTTGTGAAGCCAGCAACAAAACTCGAACAAAAAGCCCGCTCGAAGCCCATTGATCCGATTTGGTGAGTCAACTTTCGCCCCCGCCGGGCAGGCGAAAGGCCCGCACCCTAGGGTTTGCCAGCAGGCTTGAACCCATCTCCATGCCGCCTTTCCTGTTAACTTCAACAACTGTGCACAAATGGCCAACAGCTCAGGTCATACGGCACCAAGCGCCGTCGCCCAAGCCCTAGGACCGGCCAATAGCATTTGAACGGAAGCAGGAGTCTCGCGATGACAAGAAGTCACGACAACGCCTCGGCGGCATCCTCAGCGGCAGGCCTGCTGAGTCGGTTGGCACAGGTCTGGCAACACCGCTTCAGTTCAAACTCCAAAACCGACGAGGATTCAGGCTCGGGCATCGATCCGCGCCTCGCTGCCTGTGCCGAAAAAATCTGCACGGCCCAAATGGCGGTCGGCCATATCAAGCCCGGTGATCATGTCTTCGTCGGTACCGCCTGTGCCACGCCGCGCGCCTTGGTGGCAGCCATGGAAGCACTCTCGCCAGCACCTCAAGATGTGGAATTGCTGCACTTCTTGACCGATGGGGCATTGCAGCACGACGACAAAGGCCTGCCAAAAACCAAGTATCAGCACCGCTGCTTCTTCGTCAGCCAGCATCTGCGCTCAGCCGTCAAGCTGGGACTTGCCGACTATGTGCCGATCTCGATCGCTCGCGTGCCGCAGCTCATTGCCATCGGGCGCATCCCGCTCGATGTGGCGCTGATCCAAGTCTCTATGCCCGATGAATTTGGCTATGTGTCCCTCGGCGTTTCGGTGGACATCACGCCGGCTGCCGTGGCCAAAGCGCGCCTGGTGATTGCCGAAGTGAACCCGAATATGCCGCGCAGCATGGGCGACTCAACATTGCATGTGGGCGAAATCGACCATCTGGTGCCGGTGGACACGCCGGTGATCGAGTACCTGCATGCAGCCCAGCAGACCGAAGTGGTCGAGAAGATAGCGCGTTACATCGGCAGCATCATTGATGACGGTTCGACCCTGCAGATAGGCCTGGGCCGCTTCAGCAACGAAGCGCTCAAGACCTTGAGCGACCGCCAGGACCTAGGCATCCATTCCGACGTCATCACCGACGCCATCATCCCGCTGCTGGAGCGGGGCATTTTGACCGGCCAACGCAAGACCAATCAGCGCGGCAAGATCGTCACCAGCTTCGCCATGGGTTCGCGCCGACTCTATGACTTGATCGATCGCAATCCGATGTTCTCTTTTCAGCCGATCGAGGCGGTTTGCGACGCCTGGACCTTGGGCTCGCAGCACAAGCTGGTGTCGGTGACACAGGCCTTCGCGGTTGACTTGACCGGGCAGGTCTGCGTCGATCAGTTCCAGGGCGATTTCTACAGTGGCGTCGCGGCCCAAGCCGAATTCCTGCAAGGTGCCTCGCGCTCGCAAGGCGGCAAAGCGATCATTTGCCTGGCCTCGACCGACGATGACAGCCACAGCTCGCGCATACGCCCCGCCTTGCTGGCCGGCGAGGGCGTGGCCATCCCGCGCAGCGATGTGCACTATGTGATCACCGAATACGGCATCGCCTATTTGTTCGGCAAATCAATCCGTGAACGCGCAGTAGCGATGATTCAGATTGCCCATCCCAGCGCACGGCAATCCTTGTTCGAGCAGGCGCAGGCCATGGGCTATGTGCCGGCCGACCAAACGCTGCGCAATCTGCAAGCCTATGCCGTCGAAGAAGAACGTCAGCTGCAGCTCAAAGACAAACGGCCGGTTCTGCTGCGACCGGCCGGCCCCGCCGACGGTGACGCCATCCGAGGCCTCTTTCATCAACTGCCCGAACACGACATCTACACGCGCTTCTTCCGCCGCCTGCGCGGCCTTTCCAGTCGTGATGTGCAGCGCCTGTGCAATCTGAACTTCGAAACCGAGTTCGCCATGGTGGCCTGCGTGGGCAGCCGCGAGAACCCCAAGATCGTCGCGCACGCGATGTATATGATCGACCCCGGCACCAACCTGGCCGAAACCGCCTTCATGGTGCATCCTGAGTGGCAAGGCCAAGGTCTGGGCGCCCTGCTGCAAAGGCGGATGAGTGAACATGCCAAAGCACGCGGCGTGCGCGGCTTTGTCGCCGAAGTCTTGGCCAACAATGAGCACATGATCAAGCTGGCGCGCGGCTTGGCCGACAATGTGCAAGTTGAGAGCCTGGGCTCGTCGGTCAAAATCACCAGCCTGCTTTAAGTGCTGCAAATCCGCCAAGCGCGGCAACTGAGGACAAGCTTCGCTCGATGAGCCCGCCAGACTTAGCGGTAGTCCAGCACGATGGTCAGCACATTGCGTCCATCAACTCGCGCGTAGTCCACCGACTTGGCCTGCTTACGCACCAGCATCAAGCCCAGGCCGCCGGTGGACGCCTCGGCAATTGACTTTGGCAGTACCGGCTCGGCGGCCTGCCTGGGATCGAAGGCGACGCCGTCATCCTCAAAGCACAGGTGGATGGCTTCTTTGTCGTACCAAACCTTGAGCCCGAGCTGATGTTGGCCCGCGTCTTTGAACGCATGCAGGGTCGCGTTCATCAAGGTTTCTTCCAGCACCAGCTCCAGCTTGAACAAGACCTTCGCGCTCAAAGACAAGGGCGTCAGATAGTCAAGCAACGCCTGCCGCGCGAACTCAAGCGAATCCAGTTGATTGGGCAATGACAAACGCAAGACCTGTGCTTGATCGCCCAGCACGGCCGCAGCCTTGCTGACGCCACCGGGAGCCCAGGTCGGTGCTACCGACTCACCCTGCTGATCGGCCATCACGCTTGCCCCTTTGTCATTGCGTCTGAACCTGGCACTAGGTTTGCGCGCTTCTCAGGCAGCCAGCAATTCGAGCGCTTCGCTTTGCGTGGCAACCAGCGGAATGATCTGATCAACCGCCGCTTGCTCCAGCAGGTCTTGCACCATTTCTTGGGCACCGAACAAGACCAACTTGCCACCCTTGGCATGCAGTGCGCGGGCACTTGAGATCAACAGGCGAATGCCCATCGATGCAACAAAGGGCACTTCGGCCAGATCAACAATGACGTTGCGCCCGGTCGCTGCGGTTGAGGCAGTAAAGCGAACGCCAATCTGGTCGGCGCCCGCCGCATCCAAACGACCATTGAGACGTATGCAATTGTTGTTGCCGTCGACTTCAGTAACTTCCAGTTCCATTGCAGTTTCTCGCTAGTGATTGCAGACCCATAAGTCCGAGTCTCGCAGCGCATATTCCGTGCGCGCCGACTGACCAGCCTACGCGAGTTTAGTGACAGATTGAAGACAAAACCTCAGACCGTGCGCTTGAGCAGCAGCATGGTGATGTCGTCCTCTTGCGCCGCACCCTGGGCAAACGCATGCACAGCCGCCAGAATCAAGGCCGACACCTGTTCGGCCGACGCAGCGCAGTGCTGCGCCAGCAAGTGCTCGACGCGCGCACGGCCGAACTGCTCACCGCCATGCGCCTCGTATTCGTAGATGCCATCGGTCAGCAGGCACAAAAAATCGCCCGGCGCCAGCTCGATATGTACCGGAGGGCGCAGGGCCATGATGGGCATGGCACCCATCGGAAAACTGGTCGCCTTGTAGCTGACGCAGCTGCCGGTCGCCGCTTGGAAATGCAGGATAGGCCCTTGTCCACCACTTAAAAAGCGCAGTTGATGGCTGTCTGTATCCAGCAAGCCGATAAAGGCCGTCACAAAGCGACTGTCCGCCAAGGTGGCGGCAAGCTGATCGTTGACCTTGCGAAACGCCGTCTCTAGGTCGGCGCCCATGGAAAACGCCATGCGCAACATCGCATGCATCTGCGTCACCGACAGCGCCGGTGCAATGCCATGCCCGGTTGCATCACCCAAGACCAGCAACAAACCCTGCTCTATTTGCACGATGTCATAGGTATCTCCACCGGTCAGCGAGGCTGGCAAGAAAGTGCCATGCATGTCGTAGCCAGCAATATCGGGCACCGCAGCCGGCAGCGTCGAGAGTTGCACCGTACGCGCCAACTCCAACTCTTGGCGCATGCACTCGCCCTCCAGCATTGCCTGCGTCATGCGTACCCGACTCAAGGCCATCGCGCATTGAGCGGCCAAGGCCTCGGCCAGGGGCTCGTCCTCGGCATCAAACACGCCGTCCGTCCGGTTCAACACTTGCATCACCCCGACCAAGTGTCCCGCATGGTCGATCAGCGGCAGGGTCAGGCTGCAGCGGGTATGAAAGCCAGAGCGGCGATCCACCTCGGCATTGAAGCGCGGGTCTGCATAGCAATCCGGCACCGTGATCACGAGCCGGTCGCGGGCGCACGCGCCCACCAGACCAGCGCCTATCGGCAGCCGTATTTGCGCCAGATCCTTGGAGATTTCAAGCACCAACTCTTGCGAATCGGCGTCCAGCAGCCAGATCGAGCTGCGCTCAGCATGCAGCACCTGGCGCGCTGCGGCCGTCACCGTCTGCAACATCGTCGGCAAGTCAAACGGTGCCGCCAGCGCTCGAGTGACAGAAAGCAGAGCCCTCATTTCCTCTTGGGTCAAGGGCGGGTGACTGGATGTGTGAGGGCTCATGCGGCGGGGCTTAACGATGGGCCGAATGCGAGCGCTGGCCCAGCCAATAGGATCATCCTCAATGCCAATCCGGCGAAAACGCCTCTTGGAGGCGCCAGCCTTGCTGCCAAAGCGCTTGCAGCGCTCGACTCAAGACCTCATTGCGCAAGGAATTCGGGCATTGCCCGGGACGGGCCAACAAGACGGGGCTCAACCACTGCGGTGCCGCGCCGGCCTCGCCGGATGGCGCGCCGCGCCATAAACCCAGGCGCCAAGCCTGCTGTGTGCCCCGTCCCTGACTTTCATCCGCCAGCAAGCCCATCCAGTCGCCTTCACGCACGCCATAGGCGGCACGCAAGATACGAGCGGCCGAAGCCTGCCGGGGCATAGGCGTCACAGCTTCGCCCCATGGACTGATCAGGTGCCGCGAGGCCAGGGCTACTTGAGCAGGAGGCGCCGACTTGGTCGGCCGTGTGCTGTTCGCATTTGCCGCAGCAGCGCGGCGCGTCAGGCATCGATCAAAAAAAGCGAGACTTTGCATGATGTGAAATTAAAACTCCGAGTGCCCTGATACCGGCGTTTGCCGGCCCAGGGCAACTCGGAGCCGCAACGCTTTAGCCGTATTTGATAGCCCGCCCGCAAGTAGTTGGTAAATCGGCGGTGACACCGCTTTGAACGGCGTCGCTTGCGATTATAAACAGCCGTTCACAGCAAAAGGCGTGCGGGCGCATGGCAATCAAGGCGTCATTCCATGCACAATTTGGCTCACAGCAGCGGGCATCAACTTGAACGAGTGGATTTCACAGCACAGCGGTTTTGCCAATGCATGGCTGGCGAGCGTGCTGGCATCGCCGCAGCAAACACTGGCCCATCTGGCGGCCGCCATTGGCGTCGGCATGGTGATGGCAGGTGCGATGGCGCGCACCATGACACCCCTGCGTTGGCTCGCCGTTGGCAGCAATATTGGTTTGATGATTTATGGCGCGCTGCATCCGTCGATCATTACCTTTTGCGTCGCCGCCGTGCTGCTGCCGGTGAATATCTACCGCGCCATAGAAGTCACCAAGCTGACCCGCCGGGTGCATCGCGCAGAAGCCGCCGCAGACCATGCCGGACTCTGGCTCAAGCCCTATATGAAAGCCAAGAAACTGAAGGCCGGCCAAACTTTGTTCAGCAAGGGCGACAAAGCCGAACATCTCTTTTTGCTGGTGGAAGGGCAAATGGAGTTGGTCGAACTGGGCAAGGTCTTGGAGCCTGGGCGCATCTTCGGCGAAATCGCCTTGTTCTCACCCGATCGCATTCGCACCAGCACCGTGCGTTGTGTCAGCCCTTGCACCGTGCTGAGAATTCACGACAGCACGGTCCGGCAACTCTATTTCCAAGACCCGGCATTTGGTTTTCACCTGATCGATTTGCTGGCCAAACGGCTCAGTGGCGACGTGCAGCGCGCTCAACGGATGCTGCAGGACACCAAGCGCGACATGGCCGATCGACAAGCGGGAAGCTGATGCCCGCGAGGGTCTCAGCCCACTCATTCTGATCTGGCGTCTGCCATGTGCCGCATGCTTGGCTCTTGCGCTGGGCCCCGAACTATCCGGCAAACCTATACTGCCGCCTACGCCAAAGGCGACTTAAGCGCTCAAGTTGCCTTTTCGCAAGGGAAATGTGGAAGATGTCGATAGTTCGTGCTTTGCTGCTGACCGATGTGGTCGACAGCACCAAACTCTCCGAGGAATTGGGCGACAAGGCCATGGCCGATGTCTGGCTTGCGCATGACCGCGTGGCGCGCGACCTGTTGCCACTGTGGCGAGGCCGCGAGATCGACAAGACAGACGGCATGCTGCTGCTGTTCGAGAGCGCCGACGACGCCGTCGCCTACGCCGGGGCCTATCACCACAGCCTGGCGCAGCTGCCCGTGACCTTGAAAGCCCGAGCCGGACTGCATGTCGGGCCGGTGATCCTGCGGGAAAACAATGCCGAGGACGTGCAGCGCGGCGCCAAGCCCCTGGAAGTGGAAGGCTTGGCCAAGCCGACCGCAGCTCGCGTCATGTCGATTGCCGGCGCGGGCCAGACCTTGCTCAGCGCCGAGGCACGGGCCGCCTTGTCGGCGCCGGGGCTGTCGATCGAATCGCATGGTCATTGGATGATGAAGGGCGTCTCCGAGCCTATCGAGCTGTTCGAAGTCGGCATCAATGCGGCTCCTTTTTCGGCGCCCAGCGATGGCGAGAAAGCCTACCGGGTCATTCGTTCAGGCGAGCGCTGGTTGCCGGTCCGAGAAATTCCCAACAACTTGCCGCAGCAAAGCAGCAGCTTCATCGGGCGCGAGCAAGAGCTGCGCGACATCAAGGCTTTGCTGGGCAGTGCCCGATTGGTGACGCTGCTGGGCATGGGCGGCCTGGGCAAGACAAGGCTGAGTTTGCAGGCTGCGGCCGAATTGATGCATCTTTTCCCCGATGGCGTGTGGTTTTTGGATTTGGCCCCCATCACCGATCCAGCCTTGGCGCTGAGCGAAGCGGCGCAGGTCTTGGGTGTGCGCAAGGAGCCCGAGCGCAGCTTGCTTCAGTCGGTCTGCGACTTCCTGAAAACTCGCCGGGTCTTGATGATTTTCGACAATTGCGAACATCTGATCAAACCGGCCGCGGAGCTGGCGCAAGCAGTCGTCCAGGCGGCTCCGCAGGTGCGCCTGGCCGCGTCCAGCCG
>CAUPEV010000091.1:0-17445 GCA_963510335.1 uncultured Roseateles sp. | reverse complement strand
GGCTAGATATGGATAGGCACAGGTTCCGGCGCATATTGGTTCAGATGCCATCCAAAATATGACCGCCGAATGCAAAATGCGCTGCTTCCACTACGCAAAATATTTTTCGCTCGCGGCGTCTTGTGATCCAGGGAGATGATTGACGGCGTGCTGCAGGGATCTTTGCGGCTCAGCGACTCAAAAGGTAGGCCCTGGGCGGCATCAAACGACAAAAGTCAGATCGGTTCTTCGCCGATGCGCGGCTCTGTCACCGACGGGCATATTGGAGCCACTTGATGATCGGCGTATAGGCGCCACCCGCTGACCGGCGTATTGGAGCCAGGGCGTGATCGCCGTATTGGAGCCACTGGCTTCAGCAACAGGGTCGTGAACGACACCCCGAATTGACCGCCGTTTGTCTCTACCCTTTAGGCCTTAGCCCGGAGGCTCAGGGATGACGTGCATGAGATTCGAGATGTATCACTACCGACAGTCCCTGCTGCTAATGCGCCAGGGCGAGTCCGACCGGGAGATCGCGGCCGCGCGCCTCATGGGCCGGCGCAAGACGGCGCAGTGGCGTGAGTTGGCCGCCGCCCGTGGCTGGCTCGATGTCCAGCAGCCGCTGCCCGACGACGAAGCCATTTCCACCGCCCTGGGTGAACCCCGGCGGGCCAGCACCACCATCTCCACCCTGGAGCCGCATCGGGCCCTGCTCAGCGCCTGGGTCGAGCAAGGCGTCTCTGGCACTGCCATTCACGCCGCGCTGAAGCGTCAACACGCCTGGGCCGGCAGCTACTCCGCCGTGCGCCGGTTGCTGGTCGACATCCGCGCCAACCTGCCGCCCAAGACGACCTGCCGGCTGGAGTTTGAGCCGGGCTAGGCCGCGCAGGTGGACTTCGGCGCCGTCCCGACGCTCATCCGCCCGGACGGTCAATCCCGGCGCACCTGGGCCTTCGTGGTGACGCTGGCGCACAGCCGCCACCAGTACGTCGAATTCGTCTGGGACCAGACCGTGGCCACCTGGCTGGGCTGCCACCGCCGCGCCTTCGAGCGGTTCGCCGGTGTTCCCGTGCGCGTCATCATCGACAACGCCAAGTGCGCCATCACCCGGGCCTGCGCCCAGGACCCGACCGTGCAGCGCGCCTACGCCGAATGCGCGGAAGGATACGACTTCAAGATCGACCCCTGTCCGCCGCACGACCCTCAGAAGAAGGGCGTCGTCGAGGCCGGCGTCAAATACCTCAAGGGCAACTTCCTGCTCCTGCGGAGCTTCCGTGACCTGGCCGACCTCAACGCACAAGCCAAGACCTGGGTCATGCAGGAGGCAGGTGTGCGCTGCCACGGCACCACGCGGCGCAGTCCGCTGGAGCTCTTCGCGCTGGAACAGCCCCGGCTCAAGCCCTTATGGGATGGTGACGTCTGAGCCCTATGCGCGGCCGATTCGTCATCAACTAGGTCCGCGAGCTCAAGTTGGTAAGACCAACCGGGCGGTAAGTTCCTTCTTTTATTTGGAAGAATTCGTCTTGCACTATGCCCAGGGGCGCTCCACTCGACCATCAGCCTAAAACTAAATTTACAAAGCGCAGCAGGCGCTCGCCAACCCCACAGATCAAAAAGATTAGTCGTCTTGAACCACCACTCAAGTGATCAAGCATCAGTCAAAAACTAGGCCAATGCCTTGCCTAAGACTGATTACTGGGCAGACACTTGTAGATAGACCGCAAGCTTATGAACATAGTGCGTCAGTTGTGCACATGCCTATGCGTCCTGCACATCGTGTCCCCAGAAGGCTGGAGGCTGTCGGGCTTGGGGCGGCGAAAGCGAGAATCGGCCCCATAGCCCGGCTGTCGGGCAAGCCCGGCCGATTCGTCATCAACTAGGCTCGCGAGCTCAAGTTGGCACTGACCAGCCAGGCGGTAAGTTCCTCCTCCATTTTAGAGAAATTCGTCTTGCACTATGCCCAAGCGCTCCACCACAGGCATCGGTGATGCCGCTTTCGTCGAAGAATATCGAGTGCTCGTGCCTTGACCAATGACCTGAGTATTCCGCAGGGCCGCAGACTAGTACCAACCTAAGTCTCAGACCGAGCGGCCTGTAAGTGCCCGGAGCAGCCGTTCGCTGGCCTGCCAAAACGTCGTCGCGGAGTAGATGGGGCCTTGAGATTTAAGGCCTGACCCTCTCGCCCTCTCTCGCCCCTTGCTCACGCAGGCCTGCGGTAACGCTCCTTCGTATGTCTTCGAACTCAGGCAAGAGCAACTCACGGCCACGGATTGCATCCTGCATGAAGCGGTGGACGATCAGCGATGTTGCGGGAGATGCCCGTTGTGCGAGAAATCTCGCGCTTCGACTTCTTATCTCGGCTACGCAAACGCCGGATCTTGCCAATCATGTCCATGGTGATCACTCCTTGCACCCCGCCACTTAAAAAAGCAGCAGAGTGGGTGAAACACCTAACTCAATTTTGGGTCGGCACAACCAAATCGTGGCTCAATACTCGGTCGGCGCCAACACACCTGCTGAAACGTGCCACGGCCCCGACCGTGCATTACGGATAATGACGGCTTCATACAGACCGCTCACCAGGGTCACCCCATGCGATTAGAGCAACTTCATATTCAGAATTACCGCTGTTTCGGCGACCTCATCATTACGCTCCACCCCGAGCTCACGGTGTTGATCGCGCCGAACGGAGCGGGTAAGACCACCATTTTGGACGCTGCCAGAGTTGCCTTGTGGCCCTTTGTCAAAGGCTTTGATCTGGGCAGCCAAACGGGCAAAGCGGCAATCATTGATCCATCGGATGTCCGCCTTTCAAAACAAGCTGACGGAAATATGGAGCCACAGCTTCCCAGCAGGATTAAGGCTGATGGCCGCTGGGCACCGTCCCTGTCAAATGTGGGGTGGATTCAAACGCGAGAAAGCATCAAGGCCAGCACCAAAACCCTGGGCGACCCGAAAACCAAAAAACTCACAACTTACGCGGAAGAACTGCAAAAGCAGGTTCGCGAAGGCACAACACCTGTCACCCTGCCTTTGATTTCTTACCTGGGCACCTCGCGTCTGTGGTTTGAGGGCCGGTTCACATCCAATGCGGCAGACACCACATTAGACAAGAACGAGTACTCACGCACTTCAGGCTATCTGAACTGCTTGTCGTACTCCTCCAGCTTCAAGGCGTTCACCGCTTGGTATGGGTGGGTGTACCGGTCGTACTTGGAAAGTCAAATCGACGCATTTCAACGAAATGCGCCGCTGGATGAAACCGGCCAGCGCTTCGCTCAAACCGTTGAAGTCATCAAAACAGCCGTGGATGCCCTGGTGAAAGACACCACGGGCTGGCACAGCCTGGAATACAGCCAGCGGCATAACCAACAGCTGGTGATGCAGCACGACAGCCATGGGGTCATGCCTGTAGACAAACTCAGCGATGGCCTGCGAAACGCCATTGCCATGGTGGCTGACCTGGCATTCCGCGCCTACAAGCTCAACCCTCACTTGGGGGCCAAAGCGGCACAAGAGACACCTGGCGTGGCGCTGATCGATGAAGTCGACATGTTCCTGCATCCTTCCTGGCAGCAAACCATTTTGGGCTCGCTGCGCAAAGCCTTCCCCAATTTGCAATTGATTGTCTCGACACACAGCCCCCAAGTCTTGACCAGCGTCGATGCATCTTGCATTCGCAGATTGCATCAGAACGTAGACCCGGAAACAGGCACGTCAGTTACCGAGGTCATTCCGGTAACTCAACAAACCCGAGGGGTGGCAAGTGCGGATGTGCTGGCCTCCATCATGGGCGTGGACCCAATCCCTGACGTGCCGGAGGCACGAAAGTTGGCAGCGTACCAATCGCTCATTCAGCAAAACTTGCATGACACAGAAGACGGCCCTTTGATGCGTGTTGAGCTGGAGTTGCACTTTGGAGATGATCACCCAGTGATCCGAGAGTGCAACCGCATGATCCGATTGCAAGCATTCAAGCTCAAGCTGCCGGCGCATGCCCAGCCAAAGAGCAAGGGGAATGGCTGAATGCAAAAGCTGAATCGCTCGCCCGCCATTCCCGGTGGGCTGCACCACTACGCCCACCATACGCACAAGTGGTGCATGGCGAGCCCAAACCCAGCTGAGCGTCAAGACATATGGATCGTGCTCGACGCCATGCAAGGGCAACGCTGTGCCTACTGCGAAGCTGCACTCGAGCACGACAGTGAACGTCGACACATTGAGCACTTTCGCCAACGAAGCCGATACCCCCTGGGCACCTTTGATTGGCACAATCTGTTTGGTTCGTGCAATCGCAAAGGCACATGCGGCGATCACAAAGACAGGTGTGATACTTATAACCACACGCATCTGATCAAGCCCGACGTTGAAAACCCTGACGATTTCTTGGTCTTCGATGCCCATGGTGGTGTGTCACCACGGGTGGGTTTAGATGCCAACTCGCACCTGCGCGCAATAGAAACAATTCGCATTTTTAACCTGACTGGCGAAGGGCTTCGTCGAATTCGCGAAGACGCAGTCAAAGGCTACCTGCAGTTCGTCGAAGCGTGGGAAGAGTTCGCCCAGACTTGCCCTGAGCACGAGTGGCGCCCTCTGGTTGAGTCCGAATTGGCCGACGAGTTGGCCTGTACAGCCCACCTGCCTTACGCCACAGCCATCCGTCATGTGCTGTCCCGCGTTGTTGCCTGAAGCAAAAAAATTGACCATCCGCGCCCCAAAAAAAGCTCATCGAAGTGGCCCTGCCGCTGGATGACATCAACGTGGCCAGTGCCCGTGAGAAGTCCATCCGCCACGATCACCCCAGCACGCTGCACCTGTGTTGGGCCCGTCGCCCTTTGGCGGCAGCGGGCGCGAGGGTCCGGCCTTAAATCTCAAGGCCACATCTACTCCGCGACGACGGTTTGGCTGGCCAGCGAACGGCTGCTCCGGGCACTGACTTGCCAAGCAGCCAATGCCCTCGAAATGTCCCCGCCAGCGACAGGCCGACAGTTCGAACAAACGCCGCATAGCTGACGTTCGGTTCGCCGACCGTTTTGGTCAACGTCGGCTTACGGGCGATGTTGCGGCCTCACGCTCCAAGACAGCTGCTGTCACTCGGATGCTCAGTGGGTGGCGCCAGCACGGTGCCCATTGCGGGCATCCAAAGTACCGACCTCTAAGTCAAGGATGCAGCGGCTGCGGTCGTTGGCGATCAAGAGCCGAGTTCATGGTGCCGGCCACTCAGCAGTCACCGACTGGCCCAAGTGTTGGCGGCGTTGATGTCGGTACGCGCCAAGACTTACCGGGACGTTGGCGGACGAGCAAAAGCGGCGGAAATTGAACTTGCGTCTTGCTCCAAGTGCATAAGACATTCAATCTTTCCATGCTTTGTAACGCCGTTAAATGCTGCTTGGCGACTACTTTGTGCATAATTTGGTCAACAATCTTGGCAATAAGAGATGGATTAGTTCGTTTTGTGGATGAATTGTTCTGATCCGCCTTTTTCTCAAGGCTCAAGAAAAGCAGGTACTTGACCTAAATTCCATACAAAACACCCATTCATGAGAAAAAAGTCGTTATATATCAATGACTTGCGCAGCCTTTGATGGAAATGACATGGGCACCCACGGAAACATTGAATGGCAGGCCAGGGATGGGTGACTGCGATCCACGGTGCACATGAATGCGACCCTCCAAAGTCGAACGCCACTGCCCGGGGGGGCGTTGAAATGCGTGGTGCTGTAACTCCAAGAATAAACGTGGTGTTTTGTCCTGCCATCCCCGGGGTTCGCTGGTCTTAACAACGCTGCCGGCGTCTTGTCGGGCTGGCTACTGCTTCAGCTTAGCCGACGCAAGTAGTCATCCCAAGCGGATTGGGGCCACCGATTGCAGCGTGCGCCAAATTTATAGGGCTGAGGGAAGTCTGGATCCTTGAGTCGAGCATAGAAAGTGGTCTTTGAGATGTTCAGTATTTCTATGACCTCCTTTGCCGTGAGGAAACGATCATCCTTGTTGAACTTCTTGGGTTCGGTCATTTGAAATCCTTGACTTTGATAGGTTGGAGATGTGGGCCGCAAAAGTTCATCGCGGTTGAGTTAAATTTACCGGGAACTGGGCGGCTCCGCTTTCAATTGAGGGCATTCCGACCCAGCTCATTTGGCTGTTCGGGCCGTGAGGGCCAACTGCACTGGCCAGTTTGGCGCCAGAGCCCTTGACAGGTCACGTTGCCTTGCTTAGTGGGAGTGCCGTTTTGGGCAAGTGGTGAAGGCGGCGATAGGGGCTTCCACATCGCAGCGGAGTCGATCGTTGCGGCTTGCACGCGACATGATCTAACTTTGCAGCCCAGCGGATGCAGGAAAGTCCCACGGGTCAGCGGCCAGAAGCTAGACTGGCAGGGCGCTTGGCTTTTCGGGTCGACGCATGCTGGTGGGCAAGGGGTAATCGCCCACGGCTGCAGTAGAAAGTGCGGAAGATCGGCAGGTCGAATTCGCAAATGCAGTCGTAGAGCGGGTCTCCGGGGTGGTTCGATTCCGCCCCAGGCCACCAAATAGGCTTCCACTGAAGTCCACGGAAGATAAAAAGCCCTAGAGAATCAACGCTCTAGGGCTTTTTTAATTCCACCAGTGTGCGTGCAAGTGCGCCGGCATCCACTGCAAATTGAGGGTAGGTTTGAGGGTAGGTGAGTTACCCTCCAGACCTGTTACCCGCAAAAGGCCTGTCATGCCCCTAACTGATGCAGCAGTTCGCAACGCCAAGCCCGGCGAGAAAACCCGCAAACTGACCGACTCCGCAGGGCTTTACCTAGAGGTGCGGCCCGAGGGCGGCAAGTGGTGGCGCTTGCGCTATCGCTTCGAGGGGCGGGAACAGTTGCTCTCCCTTGGCACTTATCCCGCCGTGAGCTTGGGCGAGGCCCGAAGCAAGCGAGACGAAACGCGCAAGCTCTTGGCTACTGGTGCTGATCCGTCCTTGGCCCGCAAGGCGGCCAAGTCGGGGCGCGCCGGTGATGTGGCGAAAAGCTTTGTGGCCATCGCCCGTGAGTGGTACGCGGTCAAGCGTGCCGACTGGTCGGCCAGCTATGGCGAGAAGATCATTGCCCGGCTTGAAGCGGATGTGTTCCCCTACATCGGGCGTCGGCCGGTGGCCGATGTGACCCCGCCCGAGCTGCTGGATACGCTGCGGCGCATCGAAGGCCGGGGCGTGGTCGAGACGGCGCACCGTGCCCGTGAGAACTGCTCGCAGGTGTTTCGCTATGCGGTGGCCACGGGCCGCGCCACCAGTGATCCGGCCCGCGACTTGAAGGACGCCTTAAAAACCCCGGTGGTGAAGCACTTCCCCGCCATCACCAAGCCCGAGCGGCTGGCCGATCTGTTGCGGGCCTGCGCTGGTTATGCGGGAACGCCCGTGGTGCGTACCGCTTTGCTGTTGGCTCCTATGCTGCTGCTGCGCCCCGGCGAGCTGCGGCATGCGCAATGGGCCGAGTTCGATTTAGACGCGTCGGCCTGGTTGGTGCCGGCCGCCCGCATGAAGCGTGAGAAAGCCGGCAAGCTCCAAGGCGCACCGCACCTGGTGCCCTTGCCTGTGCAGGCGGTCGAGGCCTTGCGTGAGCTGGAGCCGCTGACCGGCCGCAATGCCTATGTGTTCCGGGGTGAGCGCCACCATGATCGGCCGATGAGCGAGAACACCGTAAACGCGGCACTGCGGGCGATGGGCTTTGCGGCCGAGGAAGTGACCGGCCACGGCTTCAGGGCCACGGCCCGAACCATGATGGTTGAGCGGCTGGGCGTGGATGAGTCGGTGATAGAGGCGCAGCTAGCGCACAGCGTCAAAGACAGCCTAGGCCGGGCCTATAACCGGACGGAGTTCATAGAGCAGCGCCGCGCCATGATGCAGACTTGGGCCGACTACCTGGACAAGCTGCGGCAAGGTGCCGAGGTGGCGCCGATACAGGGCCGGGCCGCTTGATTTCGGGGGGCGGATAGAGCTGATTCAAACAAGGGCCGCAAGGCCCTTTTTGCTGCCTGTGCGGGGTGGGGGTGGTGCCCGGCATCGTTTCGCGCCGTGTTTTGAGGCTTCGGGCTCCAGATAAAAGGCTGGCGGAACAGAAAACCCACGGGAACGCGGGAACAGGCGGGAACAGGCGGGAACGCTGGCCGGTGAAATTCAGCAGAACCCAGCAACCATGCGGGTTTGCGGGCGGCTGGGTGCGCCAAGAGGGAACGGGAACAAGTACGGGAACAGAGCGGGAACACGGGAACAGAGAAGAGAATAAGAAATACATTCATTCATACTCTTCTATCTGTAGTGGCTTGCGTTCGGCTTTGGCTACCTTGCCTTGCCTTACTCGGCTTGGTGGGGACCGGGCTGTGGCCATCCTGCCCGAGCCAAAGGCGCAGACCGGCTGCCATGTGTTCCCTGCGTTGACGGTTGTGACCGCGCCAGGCATGGCAGGCCGCCAAAGTTCATGGGTCCCTCCGGGCAGGTCTGGCCTCGGGTGGTTTAAGCCGAGGCACTCCCTTAGGCTGCACCTATGAGATATAGGCAACACGCAACAGTCCAAGGGACTCCAAGGATGTCCGCCAACGTCCAATCCATAACCGCTTTGGACGCTATTGGACAGGTCATGCCTGAATCGTGTTGCGTCCACCAAAGCAAGCCCCATTCATGCGCCCCGGCCCTCTATCTGGCGCTCCTTGGACACTGTTGGAAACACGGCGCGAAGTGGAAAGCCCCGGCACCGCCCCGGCGCGCGGAACAAAACGCCGCCCGTAGTTCCGCTTTCGTGTTCACGATGGCTTCCGCACTGCGCCACTGACTGCTGATTCCAGTCGGTTTGCCAGCCGCCCCGCCTGGTGGGCGCAGTGCATCTTCTGCGCGGGGAAGGGGATCGAAATGGAAGACCTGAAGATTCGGCTAGTGGTGGAGGGCGCCGAGCAGGTCCAGACCAGCGCCGCCAAGGCCAGCGACGCGCTCGGTAGGCTCGGCCAAGCCGGGCAACGTGCCGGTCAGCAGGCGCAGCTTTCGGGCCAGCAGATGACGCAGGTGAGCGCGCAGCTGCAAGACTTCTTCATTCAGATACAGGGCGGGCAGGCGCCCCTCACGGCTTTCATGCAGCAGGGCTCGCAGCTCACCACCGTGTTCGTCAGCGTTGGCGGCGAGCTGCGCGCTGTAGGCGGCTTTGCGGCAACGCTCATCAACCCGTTTACGGTTGCCGGCACAGCGGTGGCCGCACTGGGCTTGGCCTACCTTCAGGGGCAAGCGGAAATCCAGGCGTACAACCGCGCGCTGATTCTCAGCGGCAACGCAGCCGACGTGACAGTCGGCCAGCTGCAAGAGATGGCCCGAGCGCAGATGCTGATCGTGGGTACGCAAGGTGAAGCTGCTGCTGCCTTGGCCAAGCTCGCAGCCACCGGTCAGGTGTCGGCGATGAGCCTCGGCTCGGCTGCCGAGGCGGCGGTGCGCTTCGCTCGCGTTGGTGGTGACATTGACGTGGTGGCCAAGAGCTTCGCCAAGCTCGGTGGCGCGTCACTCAAGGGCCTGATCGAACTTAACGAAGCCGAGAACTTCCTGACGGTCTCGGTCTACAAGCAGGTCAAGGCGCTGACGGAGCAGGGTCGAGCAGCTGAAGCCGCCAACGTGGCGCAGCAGGCGTTTGCCGCCGCTGTGAACGGACGTTCACAGCAGTTGGAGCAAAGTCTTGGGTCCATTGAGCGCGGCTGGCTCAACGTGAAGGACGCCGCAAAGCTCGCATGGGATGCCATGGCCGGCATCGGCCGCCCCGACACGACCGCAGGGCTGGACCGAGAAGTCTCAGCGCTGCAGCGACGGCAGCAAATCCTTTCGGCAGGCAATGCCCAGCAGAAAACCGAAGCCATCATCATCAGCGGCAGGGTCGATGCACTGCTGGCAGAGCGCAGCGCCCTTGCAGAAGTCGAGCGCGAGCAGCGGAAGTATGCGGACATGAAAGCTATGAGCGCGCGCGACACAAAGACGGTCATTAAGGCCGACGAAGAGGCAGCCAAGGCCGCCAAGACGTTGGCCGCCGAGCGTGATCGCGACAACGCCACCATCGAACGCGCGATCGGCCTGAGTGGCAGCTACCAGAAGGACCTGGCCAACTATTACCGGCTGCGTCAGCAGGGCAAGCTGACCGAAGAGCAGTACGTCGCGGCGGTGCAAAACCTCATCAAGGCGCAGCCCGTCGTCCGTGAGCAGCTCGAAGAGCTCGCTGCCGCACACAAGAATGCCGCCGACGCCCGCAATCAGGAGAATCAGGCCGAACAGCGCCGCATAGAAACACTCTCCAAGTCTGGCGAACAGACCGCCGCGCAGGTGCTCAAGCTGCTGGAGGAAGAGAGCGCGACCAGCCTGGCAGCCGTCAGCAAAATCGGCTTGGCTGAGGCGATCGAGCGCGTCACCATCGCGCGCCTTGCAGAAGCCGAGGCCAAGGCCCGAGCTGCCGAGGACTACGGCGCCGCCGATGCTCTGCGCATTGAGATCCAGCAGCGCGAGAAGCTGGCCGGTCTCATCGGCCGCAAGGAAGCCCGCGACACCGCCAAGCGCGGCGCCGAGGACGCAGCCAAGGAATGGAAGCGCACCACCGACGAGATCGAGCGCTCGCTCACCGACGCGCTCCTGCGCGGCTTCGAGAGCGGCAAGGGCTTTGCGCAGAATCTGCGAGACACCCTCGTCAACATGTTCAAAACGCTGGTGCTGCGCCCGCTCATCCAACCCATCATGAGCAGCGCCGCCGGCGGCATCGGCGGCTTGCTTGGCTTGCCTGGCAATGCGCTGGCCTCGGCTGGCGGAACCGCTGGAGGCCTGGGCGGCTCCGCGAGCAGCCTCGCCTCGCTGCTGGGCTTCAGCGGTTTGGGTAGCGCCGCCAGCGGCGGCTTTGGCCTCACCATGAGCGGCGCTGGCGGCACCGGCCTGGCCTTGCAGGGCTCCGGCGCGATGCTCAGCAGCGGCGCCTATGCGCAAGGCCTTGCACAAGCTGCTGGCGCATTGGCGCCGTGGGCGATGGGCGCTGCTGCCGGCATCTACGGCGGCCGGGCCATCAGCGGCGGCTACTCAGCCGCGGGCAGCTCGGGCAACACGTTGGTCAACGTGGGCACCGTCGCCGGCGCGATCTTCGGCGGGCCCATTGGCGCGGCCATTGGAGGCGCTATCGGCGGCTTGGCCAACCGCGCCTTCGGCCGCAAGGCCAAGGAGGTGGGCGACACCGGCATCGAGGGCATGGCCACCGCTGGAGGCTTTGCCGGCCAGGCCTATGCTCAGTGGCAGAGAAAGGGTGGCTGGTTCCGGTCAGACAAGCGAGGCACCGACTACAGCGCCGTCAGCGGCGAACAGGACACGGTGCTTGACCAAGGCATCACGGCGCTTTATTCGGCCACCGAGGAATACGCCAAGGTACTGGGCTACCCAGTGGACGCCCTCAAGGGCTATGCCGCGAGCTTCAAGGTTGCGCTCGGCAAGACGGACGAAGAGAACCAAGCCGCCATCCAAGCCGCATTCGTCAACCTCGGCGAGCAGTTGGCCAGCCGGTACGCCTCCCAGCTGGCGCCGTTGCAAAAGGCAGGTGAAAACCTCTCAGCCACGCTGCAGCGCTTGTCCACCCTGCAGGTGTTCTCCAACTCGCTGGGGCTGCTTGGTGGCGTGTTTTCGCGGCTTGCTACGTCCAGCGTCAGCGCACGCGAGCAGCTGATCGACCTGGCCGGTGGTATGGATGCGCTTGGCCAGCAGGCGCTGGGCTTTGCGCAGAACTACTACAACCGCGACGAGATCGCCGGCCTCAAGGCCAAAGAGCTGCAAACCGCCTTCTCCGCTGCCGGCATCGCGGCCGACCCTAACAGCCGCGAGCAGTTCCGCGCCATCGTCGAGGCGCAGGACCCGAACACCGAAGCCGGCCGCAAGCAGCTGGCCGCACTGCTGGCCCTGCAAGGCAGCTTCGCCACGGTCGCCGACTACCTCAGCGAGACCGGCCAGACCCTCAGCCAGGCCGCTGCGCAGGCGCCCACCGATGCGCTTATGAGCCCACTGCTAAGCGGCCTAGGCCAGCAGTTGCAGATGGCGCAGCAGACCATGGGCGCCCTGTACGACATCAACGACACCACCCGCATGGTGGTCGATGCTGTCGAACGCCTGACCAGCGTCATCGAGTCGAGCGGCAACGCAAGCGGCGGGCGGGTTCCCGGCTACAGGCAGCCTGAAGTCGTCTTAGCAAACTGATCAATGCACCACGCCATCGGCTGCTGATCCCAGTCGGTTTGCCTGCAACCCCGCCAGGCTGGCGCGGTGCATTTCGGCGGGGGCGGGAGCGCAAGAATGACGAGTCTGACTGCGGGTGAGCTTTTCACCCTGATCCGTGACGAGGAAGAGCGCCAGCTTCGGGAGGAGTGGCGCCAATATGTGAATCCCATTTTTGGTGAGACGCTGCGAGACTTTGAGACGCAGAGTGCAAAGGCCATGGCAAGGGCCATGGTGCGCGACTGTCCAAGCCTGGAGACGGTGCCGGCAATGTTCGATACCGAGCGAGTTTTGCCGCAGCTCAAGGCAGTGCCCACCTCGGCAGAGAAAGCGGCCGCCTGGTCGGCGGCACGCAATGCCTGTAAGCCGCTTGACGGGTTCAGGCGGCCACCGCCTGGTAAGAAGCGCTGGGTGTGGCGGCATCAGGACCGCGCCGCGCTGCTGTTTCAGTACGAGGCTTTGGTGGAGGCCTGCGGCAAGGCTTCGGCGGCCCTGGTCGAGTTGCACGAGCGATGGGGCTATGCGAAGCCGAAGAGCGACAAAGGCGGCGGACTAAGCAAGGTGCTGACGATGGCCCGCCAAGAACACAAAATGCTGTTGCCTCGACGCGCTATCAAGGCTGGCCGGTAGCAGGGAGCACGTTGCGGGTAGTGGGTAGGCCTGGAGCCTACCCTGAACTGCGGACAAATATCCATCGTCGTCCAACAGGACATTGGTGGAGCCATCAACGTGCAACTAGTTTCTGAAAACCGCCCTCAGGTCAAACGAGACCGCCTGCTTCGCATGCCGGACGTAGAGGCCGCAATCGGCCTCAAGAGGTCCATGATCTACCGGCTCATGAGGCTCGGCGAGTTCCCTCGTTGTGTGCAAGTCACTCCGCGCTGCGTGGCATGGCCAGAATCGGCCGTCCTGCAATGGGTGCAAGACCGCATTGCTGGTTCGCCGCCGCCCGCCGCTGCCGCGCTTCCGCGAAACGGCGGCCCGCAATGAGCGCCGCCATGATCCAGGTCCCCGAGTGCCCGCGCCTCGATGCCGCTGAGGTGCTGGCTCAGGCCCGCTCCGCTGCCTTCCCCGATCTGGAGCCAGCCGCATACCTGCTGGTGGAAGCACTTCGGCTCTGTTTTCCAACCGAGGCTGAGGCCTTCGCTGCGTTGGGGCGGGCCTGCTTCCTGGTGGTCAAGCAGGCCGAGGCGAACGAAGAGGCCGGGATTGAAGCCGAGCCCTGGCCGCTGCCTCTGCCCGATCTGCATGGGCGCTTGGTGGCGAGCCTCGGCGATGGTCTGAAGAAAGACCGCAGCCGGTGCCTCGGCTGGGCCTGCTTCCGCGCCCTGCGGGATGGCGCAGGCTGGCTCGCTACAGCTGCGAAGCTGGAGAAGCGCGACGGGCACGAAATGCGGCTACCTGGTGGCTTGCGTCTTGCGCCCACGGCCTTCAACGGCGAGCAGCTCCGCGCTCAAGTGATGGCAGTTGACCCGCCGTCTGGTGTGCCTGGCGGCGAGGTTCTGCGCATCACCTGGGAAGACAACGCACGCCGCGTGGTGCAGAGCAAGCCCGGCCGCTTCGGAGAAGTCGATTGCGCAGCCGAACCCGAGTAGCCGCACGGCCGCCCATTGACCAGATTTCCTGGCTCAGCCTGGCCACTCGGCCATCCAACCGAAGAACGACAACAGCATGCCAACCATTGACCCATTCAGCCCCGCGCCCATAGTCGAGATCATGCGAGCCGCTCAGTTCAAGCCGATGCTTCCTTCATCGTCTACCGCCCGAATCCCCGAGCGTGCTACATTGACCCACCCGCACACACTGCGGGCCGGGGTTGGAAGCCCGGAGATAGGCGCAGCAAGCCGCGCCGTGGTTACAACTGGGGGCGGCTTTTTTCATGCGGCAAACCCGCGTGAGGCTGTGCAGCACTGCCCCTTCAATGGCGGGCCGTGTGGGGAGTCCGCAAGGGCTGCCGGTCCTATCCCGGTCTTCCAACCCTGCACGGTCTGCCACCCTTCGTTTGGAAGCGAGGGGCGGCAGGTTCAAAACCTGTTCGATAGGAGCCATCATGGCTAACACCCTGCATTCAAAGCGCCGCACAGTTGCGCCCACTATTTCAGAACAACTCGCACTTGAAATCGGCGTAGATGCAAGCATCCATGGCGTGGTGATCTTTGTCGGCTCACGCGCTGCGATCGAAGCTGAAGGGCTTATCCCGCAAAACGTGATCTGGCCGGTAGGGCAAGACTCGCTGATGTGGTCGGTGGGAGAACTCAAGTTCTGGCTCTATTGCCGTCCTCCAGTTGGCCCCAATGCATTGCGAGTTTTGAGCGAGTTCGGGTCTGCTTACTTTCGCATCATCTGTAGCCATGCCAGGGATTTTCCCGACATCACTGTGATGAAGCGGCGGATGCAAGCCTTAAATCAAGCTGAAGCCGAGCGGGCGAATAGCCCAGCTGGCCGGCAACAAGCGGCCATCTTGCATGGCCAGTATTCGCTGACCCTCCAAGATGCTGGATACCAAGCATTCAGGGGTTTGTTTCTTGGTCTTACGCCCCCGCCAAAACGCGGGCGCAAGCCAAAGGCCGGCTCATCGATTGGGGGTGTGCAATGAACGCCCGCGTGATCGCTGCCGAGGTGTGGCGCGTGCGTCAATTCTTGACGTTAAAAGGTCAAGCCGGTGCATTGGTTGATGACATAGCCAAGGCGTGCCGGGTGCTTGATGTAGCGGCAGTGGTGGCCAGGCTGAAGGCTTCCGGCGAGCCGCTCGCATCGGCCCGCGAACATTTCTATTACGCCGACGGCTTTAGCGACACCGAGCGTCATTACCTGTTCAAGGATGCGCCGTCATGGGACATAACGCCGCGTTTCAATGTGATGCCGGGGTGTGCTTGGGCGTTGGGCCGTGGGCAGAGAAGGGGCATGCATGACAACACGGCCTAGGACGGCGGCTAAGCCGCGCCTTGATCGGGTCATCACGCCCGCCCTGGTGCGTGATGCCTTGGCCAGCATCCCGCCCGATGTAGACCGCGAAACCTGGGTGCGCCTGGGCATGGCCATCAAAGCCGAGCTTGGCTCTGAAGGCTTCGAGCTGTGGGACGCCTGGAGCCAACAAGCCAGCGACTACAGCGCCACGGCCGCCAAGGACACTTGGCGCAGCATCAAGTCGGGCGGGCGCGTGACGGTTGGCACATTGTTTGGCATCGCCAAGGATTACGGTTTTCGCTTCCCTGAAGTTGACGGTGTGCAGGCGGCTGCACAACCAAGCTCCGAGGCCTTGGCGGAGGCTGCGCGGCTGGCCGAACGCAAACGCCAGCAACGCGAAGCCGAGGCGGAAGAGTATCGCCAGCGGGCCGAGCAAGCGGCCAGAGACGCGGCCGAGCTGTGGGGTAATGCGCTGCTGGAAGGCGTTAGCCCGTACCTTGAACGCAAGGGCGTGCAAGGCTGCGGCGTGCGCTTTTTGGCTGACGGAACGCTGTTGGTGCCCATGAGCAACCCTGCCGGCGAGCTGCAAAACGTGCAACGCATCGCACCGGCCAAGCCCACGGCCGAGCAAGAGGCGCGGGGCTGGCGTGAAAAGCGCTTCCTACCCGGTGGCCGGAAGTCTGGTTTGCTGCATTGGCTGGGTGAACCTTCAGGCGCGGCGCTGCTGTGCCGGGTCGAAGGTTACGCCACGGGTGCCAGCGTCCACGCGGCCACGGGCCGGCCGGTGGCGGTGTGTTTCGATGCGGGAAACCTGGTCACTGTGGCTAAGGCCTTATGCCCGCTGGTCCCTGGTGCGGCTTTCTTGGTCTGCGGTGATGACGATACGGCCACGGCGGAGCGCACCGGCAAGAACCCCGGCCGGGTGGCTGCGACTCAAGTGCTGCGGGCCATGAAGGCGGCGGGCGCGGTGGCCGGTGAAGTATTCCCGGATCGTGGCTGCAATGACTTCAACGACTTGCACGCGGCGGCAGGCCTGGAGGCGGTGGCGGTGCTGGTCGACGGCGCGGTGTCGTGCTTGCCTGCTGTTGCGGTGACTGCGGCGGGCGCGGCAAGACCCGACCCAGAGCAAGAAGCGGCAGACCCAAGACCCGAGCCTGAGTGCGAGGCAGCGCCGGCCGGCAAGCCTGCCAAGGCCCGAGCAGCGAAGGACGCTAGCAACGTGGTGAGCCTGCGGAAGAAGCCGGCCGAGCATGGCGTTAGCGGTGGCGGTGGACCGGGCGGCGCGGGTGGTGGCGGCAATGATGGCGGGCAAGAAGAGCAAGACCCTTCAGACCCTTTCCATTTATCGGCAGAGGGCGTGTTCTTTGTGGCCCGCGATGCCGAGGGGAACGAGCGCAAACCCGAGTGGGTGTGTTCCCGCCTGGTGGTGACGGCCAAGACCCGCAACGATGGGGCCGAAGCATGGGGTTATCTGCTGGAGTTCAAAGACCCGGACGGCAACCCCAAGGCTTGGGCGATGCCGGCTCAAATGCTGGCCGGTGAAGGCAGCGAGTGGGCGGGCTACCTGCGGGCCATGGGCCTACAAATTGCGCCAGGAACCAAGGCCCGTAACCTGCTGGCGCGGTATGTGGATACAAGGCGCATCACGGCGCGGGCCATTTGTACGGATCGGGTCGGCTGGCATGGCAGCGTCTATGTTTTGCCATCGGGCAGCATTGGCCAGGCTGAGGGCTTGCGCTACGTCTACCAAAGCGAGGGCGGCATCGATGACCAATACAAGCAACGCGGCTTGCACTATGACTGGAAAACCCATGTGGCGGCGCTGGCGTCTGGCAATTCGCGGCTGATGTTTGCGCTGTGCTGTGCCTTTGCCGGGCCGCTGCTGCGGCTGGCCGGGGTGGAAAGCGGCGGCTTTCAATACCGGGGCGACTCCAGCGGCGGCAAGACCACGGCCCTGAAGGTAGCGGCCAGCGTGTACGGCCCGCCCGGCTATCTGCAGCGCTGGCGCACCACGGATAACGCCTTGGAAGCCACGGCGGTTCAGCACAGTGACTCACTGCTGATCTTGGATGAGTTCGGCCAGCTTGACCCCAAGGTGGCCGGCGAGTGCGCCTATATGCTGGCCAACGAGCAAGAGAAAGGCCGGGCCACGCGGGGCGGCTTGGCCAAGCGGCGGCGCACTTGGCGGCTCTTGTTTTTGTCATCGGGTGAGCTAGGCTTAAGTGATCACATGCGCCAGGCCGGCAAGGACATGCGGGCTGGGCAAGAGGTGCGCTTTGTGGATATTCCGCTTGATGCCGGGGCCGGCATGGGCGGGCTTGAGTTCCTTCACAGCTT
>CAUPEV010000090.1:0-17564 GCA_963510335.1 uncultured Roseateles sp. | reverse complement strand
TGCGCCATCATCAGCGCATACATGGTGGCGAAGTGGCGCGCGCCATGCTTCAAGCCAATCAAGTCGGAGACATGCTCCAGATGGTTGTCAAAGCGCCCGACCAGGCCGCAGATCATCGCGTCGGCGTCGCCGAGCTTGATCGCCAGCGCGCCAATGGTGGTGGCCGAACGACGCACGGCAGCTTTGGCCATATCGGGCGTGACGCCGCGCCGGCCCAGAACCTCGTGATAAGCCTCCCAATACTGGCGAAAGCGCGCGTCGTTGTCCGGGTCGATGACAGCCACATCGACACCCAGCTTCATCCGCAATCCCGCGCGCTCAAGCCGCGCGGCAATCACCTCGGGCCGGCCGATCAGCGTTGGCTTGACGATGCCCTCGTCCAGCGCTATTTGCACCGCGCGCAAGACCCGTTCGTCCTCGCCCTCGGCATAGATTACTCGGGCGGGGTTGGCCTTGGCGGCGGTGAACACCGGCCGCATAAACATGCCGGTCTGGTAGACATAACGCTCCAGCGACTGGCGATAAGCGTCCAGATCAGCAATCGGGCGCAAGGCCACGCCAGACTCGGCCGCGGCTTTGGCGACAGCCGGCGCGATGCGCAAAATCAGCCGCGCATCGAAGGGCTTGGGGATCAGGTATTCAGGCCCGAAATGCAACTCCTCGCCGGCATAGGCGGCCGCGACTTCGTCGCTGGTCTCGGCCTTGGCAAGTGCGGCGATTTCACGCACGCAGGCGAGCTTCATCTCTTCCGTAATCTTGGAAGCGCCGCAGTCCAGCGCACCGCGGAAGATGTAGGGGAAGCAAAGCACATTGTTGACTTGATTCGGATAGTCCGAGCGGCCGGTGGCGATGATGCAATCGGGACGCACGGCCTTGGCCAGTTCAGGGCGAATCTCCGGCTCCGGGTTGGCCAGCGCCAGGATGATGGGCCTCGCGGCCATCTTGATGACCATCTCCTGCGTCAAGACGCCGGCGGCCGAGCAACCCAGGAAGACATCGGCGCCGTCGACCACATCGGCCAGCGTGCGTGCGGAAGTAACTTGGCAGTAGCGCTGCTTCGATTCATCCAACTTGCCGGCTTTCGCGTCTTCGCGCTGATCCTGGATCACGCCCTTGGAGTCGCAAACAAAGATGTTCTCGCGTCGCACACCCAGACCCACCATCACGTCCAGGCAGGCGATCGCCGCAGCACCCGCGCCCGACACCGCCAGTTTGACCTGCGCGATGTCTTTGCCGACCAACTCCAGGCCATTGAGCAGCGCGGCGCTTGAGATGATGGCCGTGCCATGCTGGTCATCATGGAAGACGGGGATATTCATCCGCTCCTTGAGCTTCTTCTCGATGTAGAAGCATTCCGGAGCCTTGATGTCTTCCAGATTGACGCCGCCTAGCGTGGGCTCCATCGCGGCAATCATGTCGACCAACTTGTCCGGGTCGCGCTCGGCCAACTCGATGTCGAAGACGTCGATGCCGGCGAACTTCTTGAACAAGCAGCCCTTGCCCTCCATCACCGGCTTCGAGGCCAATGGGCCGATATCGCCCAGGCCCAGCACCGCCGTGCCATTGGTGATCACGCCGACCAGATTGGCGCGCGAGGTGTACTCGGCCGCCAACGCCGGATCTTGCTCGATCGCCAAACAGGCATAGGCAACGCCGGGCGAATAGGCCAGCGACAGATCGCGCTGGTTGGACAAGGCCTTGGTGGGGGTGACCGCGATCTTGCCGCGCGTTGGTGCGCGGTGGTATTCGAGCGCGGCCTCGCGCAAGGCGGCTTCGGCCGGGGACAAGTTGTCGGTGTTGTTATTCATCGTAGTCTCCTGAACATTCAAACTGGCCGCAGCTTAGCGTGCCGATTTTGTTTTTCTGATGCCGAGAGCTTTAGGTGTCATGCAAAGATGGCAATACCCTATTCATCCTCGGCACCGATGTTTGATGTGCCGTATTCAACTCGGTTGCGCCCCAGGCCTTTGGCCCGGTACATCGCCTGATCTGCAGCGCTCACGGCAGCTTCCACGCTCGCCTCGTTGTCGGCCTGTGCCACGCCGAAGCTGCTGGTCACTTGCAGGCCGGCCGGCCAGGCCAGACTAGCCAGAAGCTGGCGCAGCCGCTCGGCCACCGCAACCGCCTCACGCTCGGTCGTCTGCGGCATCATCAAGACGAATTCCTCTCCGCCCCAACGAGCCAACAAATCCTCGCGCTGGATATTGGCCTTCAGATTGAGGGCAAAAAACTCCAGGACCTCGTCGCCGGCGTCATGGCCCAGGGTGTCATTGATACGCTTGAAATGGTCAATGTCCACAAACACGATAGCCAAAGGAAACAGCAACTCTTCTTGCGCCCGCATCAGCAGCTTCAGGTCATGCTGCAGGCCAAGGCGGTTGGACAGGCCAGTCAGGCCGTCGTGATGTGCCTTGGCTTCGTACTCGTCCGAGCGCATCACCAGGCGCGCGTTGGCTTTTTGCAGCTCCCGTTTGCGTTGCAGGGTCTGACCCAGACGACGGCGGGCTCGGCGCCAGTCCCACAGCAAAAAGCCGCCCATGCTGAGCACCCAAACCGCAATGATGGCGAGGCGGAATGTGGCGGGCTGCACCCAGACCCCGACAAATTCGGCCGCATCCAAATAGATTCGATGCTCACCGGGCAGCACTTGCCCGCCGGTCGTCAGGCTCAAGAGCTTGACCTGATTCAGCTGCGGCCCTTGCAAGCGCACGGGCAAGGGGTGCTCTTGCACCCACCATGAAGCCACCATGAATTGCGACAAGCTCAGTTCTACCGGCACAGCCTCAGCGCTCGGCTCGAACACCAGCTCATGCGGCTTGAGGTCGGCCACATTCTTGGCGCTGGAATAGGCCGAATCGAAGTTGCGCAGAAACACCCGCACTTGCTGATGCGGCTCTGGGCCGCTCGCCCGCACCCACAGGCGCAGACTGTCGAATTGGGTCAAATCCAAACCCTGCCCTGCTTGGCCAAGCTGGATCTGCAAATCGCAAAACGGCCATTCGTAGCCGCCTTGAATATTGCAATGCAAAAGCCAGCCAGAGCCTTGCTGCTCAAGTCGGGCAATGCTGCGACCACCCTCCTCGTGGTCGTTGACCGCCACGACTTGCGCCAATTTGAGCGTGCTGGCATCGATACGCAGAGTGCGTGTCATCCAGTTCGCATTGGCATACAGCGCCAGCAGGGTTGCCAGCAACAAACCCAGCAAAAGGCGGCGAGCGATCATCGACTTGGCTGGGTGCTTGAGCCGGCTGGCTGCGTTTGATCAGGCCTCTTGAGCGCGCTTGGTCAAAATCTCGAAGGCAGGCAAAGTCTTGCCCTCCAAGATTTCCAGGAACGCGCCGCCGCCGGTGGAGATATAGCCGACGTCTTTTTCGATGCCGTACTTGGCGATCGCGGCCAGCGTGTCGCCGCCACCGGCGATGCTGAAGGCGCTGGACGCGGCGATGGCGCGCGCGATCGTCTCGGTGCCGTGGGCAAAGGAATCAAACTCGAACACGCCAACCGGGCCGTTCCAGACGATGGTGCCGGCGGCCTTCAGCTGCTCCGCCAGCATGGCAGCGGTTTGCGGGCCGATGTCCAGAATCAAGTCATCGTCGGCCACATCGGCGGCGGCTTTGACCGTCGCCTCAGCGTCGGCGGCAAAGCGCTTGGCCACCACCACGTCGACCGGAATCGGCACCGCAGCGCCGCGCGCCTTCATCGCCGCGATCACGGCTTGGGCTTCGGGCACCAAATCGGGCTCGGCCAAGGATTTGCCGATCTTCAGTCCGGCAGCCAGCATGAATGTGTTGGCAATGCCTCCGCCAACAATCAGGCCGTCCACCTTGTCGGACAGCGCCTTCAGGATGGTCAATTTGGTGGACACCTTGGAGCCCGCCACGATGGCGACCAGCGGCCGCTTCGGAGTGGCCAAAGCCTGGGTGATGGCGTCGATTTCGGCCGCCAGCAAAGGGCCAGCGCAAGCTTGTTTTGCGAACTGTGCAATGCCGTAAGTCGTGGCCTCGGCACGGTGGGCGGTGCCGAAGGCATCGTTGACAAAGATGTCGCACAAGGCAGCGAGCTTCTTGGCCAGGGCTGGGTCGTTCTTCTTTTCGCCCTTGTTGACGCGGCAGTTCTCCAGCATGACCAAGTCACCGGGTGCCACGCTGACGCCGTCAACCCAGTTGGCCACCAGTTTGACCTCGCGGCCCATCAGCTCGCCCATGCGCTTGGCCACCGGTGCGAGCGAGTCTTCAGGCTTGAACTCACCCTCGGTTGGCCGGCCCAGATGTGAAGTCACCATCACCGCCGCGCCGGCCTTCAGCGCCAGCTCGATGCAGGGGATGGACGCGCGGATGCGGGTGTCTTCGGTGATATTGCCGGCGTCGTCCTGCGGCACATTGAGGTCGGCACGGATGAAAACACGCTGGCCGGCGACCTTGCCGGCAGCAATCAAATCGGAGAAACGAATGACATTCATGAAGTTGAGCCCGGTATAAAAAAGCGTTTTGCGCCCAAAAAACTGGACGCTGATGGCCGCTAGCTTACCAAGGCCAGCGCCCTGGTCAGAACCGTCGGCCTACCAGCCGAGCCCAATTCTCAGGGCCAACATCACCGCGGTGCCGCTGATGATGGTGCCCAGAATGCCTTTTTTCCAGAAAAAATAGGCGCTCCCGACCGCCACTGCATAGAGCCGCGCATCCTTCCAGGTGTCAATCAAATGCCCCTGTGTCATCACGATTTCGGGCACGATGACTGCCGCCAATGCGGCCAGCGGGGCGTAGCGCAGGCCTTGCTTGACCCAGTCTGGCAGCGGCAAGTCATGCTTGGGCAGCAAAAAGAAGCTGCGCGTCAGCAAGGTGATCGCGCCCATGCCGAGGATGGCCAAAACGATTTCCCAATCGCTCATGCGGCCGCCCTGCGCTCAGGCAAGCAATGCTCCATCAACAAACCGACCGTGACGGCCACCGCGATCGACACCAGAATATTCAAACGCAAAGGCAAGCCGTACGCCGCCACCGCCGCGCAGCCGGCCACTGCCGCCGAAACCCAGGTATTGCGGTCTTTCAGCAAGGTGTAAGCCAATCCCAGCAGGGCCAATACGCCGGCAAAGCCCAAACCCCATTCGGTCGGCACATGGTTGGCGGCGAGTATGCCGATGATGGAAGGAATTTGCCAAGAAGCCCAGTTCCACGCCACCCCGCCCCAGTAATAGGGTAGTTGAGCGGGGTCAGGCTTGGGCTCGGGAAAGCGCTTCAGAAAAGCCACATAGTTCAAATCGGCAGCGAAGTAGCCCACACTCATCCGCTGCAGCAGCGGCAAATGGCCGAAATACATGCGCCACTGCACGCTGAAAATCACGAAACGCAGATTGACGCAAAAGGCGGTGGCCCACAACACCCACATCGGCGCGCCGCTGGCAATCAAGGGCAAGGCAGCAAGCTGCGAGCTGCCGGCGAAAACCACCAGACTCATCAGCAAGGCCAGCGGCACCGACAAGCCGCTCTTGACCATCGCCACGCCGGTGACCAAGCCCCAGGCTGAAATACCCAGACTGACGCCCATCATCTCGCGCGCGCCGCGCCGGAATTCGGGCTGCCGCCACAGCGCTCCCGGTATCTCTGTTCTGCTCATGCGGCGATTGTCGCCCGGTCAGAGCCGGGCGGCTGTCGCCTGCCGGTCAATTCAGTTTGGTGATGACGCCATGTCCGGCCACCGAGCTGCTGACCTTGGGCGAACCCAGGTAAGCGATATCACCCGAACCCGCGATCGAGACCTTCAAGGTATTGACCGCATGCACGGTGGCATTGCCGCTGCCGGCAATACTGGCCTTGACCTCGTCCGCCTGCAGGCCACGCGCATCGATATCGCCACTGCCGGCCACCGAAATACTGAGCTGGCCCGTGCGTCCGCGCGCCTTGATATCACCACTGCCACTGACCTGCACGCTCAAGCTGTCACTGCTGAGGTCGACAAATTCGACATCGCCCGAACCGCTGACGC
The DNA here is from genome assembly GCA_963510335.1 of uncultured Roseateles sp. Lineage (GTDB taxonomy): Bacteria > Pseudomonadota > Gammaproteobacteria > Burkholderiales > Burkholderiaceae_C > Paucibacter_A. The sequence goes on along the minus strand of CAUPEV010000090.1, from coordinate 11,582 downwards.
TGACATTGACAGCCGGCGTCTTCATCGCCTCCACCCGAATATCCCCAGAGCCGGCGATTGCCAGCGCCCGCAACTGGGGCACCACCAGCGTGATCTGAGGGTCGCTGTGGCTGGCAAAGCTGAAGCCCTTCTTGGTGCCGATCTCCAGGGTGCGGCCCTTGCTGCCCTCGACAACGCGGGTTTCGATCAAGGGCATGTAGTTTTTGTCGGCCTTGATTTCCAGCTTGGTTTTTGCACCCTGGCTCACCACGACCTTGTAGCTGCCACTCAGGCTGATGCCATCGAAAGCCCCTAGTTCTCGCGACTCGCTGACCAATTCGCCCGCCGCCTTGACCTGCTCCTTGAAGCCCCAACTCCAGGCTTGAGCCGGGGCAACCAAGCCAGCAGAAGCTCCAAGGCCAATGGCAGCGGCGGTGGCGGCAGCAATAAGACGACGACGATTCAACATGGGGAAGCTCCTGAATAAGACTGTGAGTGAGACCTTGCAATGCCCGCATCTTCAAGCAAGTGGGCCTGCCTGCGGTGCTGCGAGCGACCAACTGCAATTCACTGTACTCAGAAAGCAAAAAAGCCGCGGCGAACGGTCGCGGCGGCTTTTTGATGTGCGCTGTGAACTCAGTGCGCGGCGGCTTTGGGCTTGCTCTCTTTGGCTGCAGGCTTGTCGCCCTTGTCGTTGGCCTTGGGCTTGACCTCTTCTTCCTCGGGCTCGGCGCCGGGCTTGACGACCGGCGTGCGCGGCACCACCGGCGCAACCCCTTCCAGCTTGTTCTCGCGCATGTACTCGTCCATCTCCTTCCAGCCATTGAAGACGGCGGCCTTTTGAGCCTTAGGGTTGAGGGTGTAGCAATCCTCAATCGCCCGCAAGGCATGGCGGCATGCGCTGCCTATGGCCTTGCCCTCGGCTTCCTTGATGGCAAGCAGCTTGGCTGGGTCTTCAATGCCCAACTGCTCACAGCCCGTCAGCAAGACGAGCGCGAACAAAGGCAGGACACGAATCACGACAGCTGATTTCATAGACTTATCTATCGGCAATTCCACGCTGCGCTTGAGTACTCATCGGAGCAGGCATCAGCGCCGAGGCAGCATTTCCATCAAACGCGCCACCCGCTCTTCGGTCGCTGGGTGCGTGCTGAACAAACCGGCCAGCCCCTTGCCTGAGAGTGGATTCATGATCATCATCTGCGCCGTCTCGGGGTGGCGTTCGGCCGCGGCCATGGGAATGCGCTGGGCATAATTGTGAATTTTGGTCAAGGCCGAGGCCAAGGCCTGCGGGTCGCCGGCGATCTCTGCGCCGCCCCGATCGGCTTCGAATTCACGCGCACGGCTGATCGCCATCTGGATCACGCTGGCCGCCAAGGGCGCCAAAATCATCACCAACAAGCCCACCAGCGGGTTGCTGGAACGCCCTTCACTATTGCGGCCGCCGAAAAACATTGCGAAATTGGCCAGCATAGAAATAGCGCCCGCCATGGTCGCGCTGATGGTGCTGATCAAAATATCACGGTGCTTCACGTGGGCCAACTCATGAGCCATCACGCCGCGCAGTTCGGCCGCAGACAACACCCGCATGATGCCGCTGGTCGCCGCGACCGCCGCATTTTCGGGGTTGCGCCCTGTAGCAAAAGCGTTAGGCGCGTCTTCGTCAATGATGTACACGCGGGGCATCGGCAACTCGGCCTTGGCCGCCAGTTCCTTGACCATTGCGTAGAACTGCGGCGCCGACGTTTCGTCAACCTCGCGGGCCTTGTACATCTTCAGCACCAACTTGTCGGAGAACCAATAGCTGAAGAAATTCATACCCAGCGCCACCAGCAGCGCCATCATCATGCCGCTTTGGCCGCCTATCATGCCCCCTAAGGCCATGAACAAAGCGGTGATGGCTGCCATCAAAATAGCGGTCTTCATCAAATTGAACATATGACTCCTTTGAATCCTCGGGGATGATAACGGCCAACTAGATCGGGCCCTGCCGCGTACCCTAGGTCGAGCCGTAGGCGCGATTTTCAAGCCTTGAAGCTAGCCCCGACCGCGATAGGCCTCGCCTGCAAAAAGGCTTGCGCGGCCAAGCGCTTGGCCCCGGCACGCTGCATTTCGGTCAAACGCAAGGCCTGCTCGCCGCACGCCACGACCACACCTAGTTCATCCACGCTCATGACCGTGCCGGGCACACCGCTGCCGGTACAAACTTCGCCCCGCCAGCACTTGATTGCCTCGCCATCCAATTGCGCCAAGCCGCCAGGAAAAGGGTCAAAAGCGCGCAAACGACGCTCAATTTCGGCGGCTGGCAGCGTCCAATCAATCTGCGCCTCGGACTTCTCGATCTTGTGCGCATAGTTAACGCCTTCGCTGGGCTGCGGCGTGGCGACCAACTCTCCCGGCGCGGCTTTTAGTGCCGCAACAATCATGCGCCCGCCCAGCACGGCCAATCGGTCATGCAAACGAGCGGTGTTGTCGCTCGGCAGGATCGCCTCGCGCTCCATCATCAGCATATCGCCGGTATCCAAGCCCGCATCCATCTGCATGATGGTGATGCCGGTTTCGCTATCGCCGGCCTCAATCGCCCGGTGTATGGGCGCCGCGCCGCGCCAGCGCGGCAAGAGCGAGGCGTGGATGTTCAGGCAGCCGCGCAATGCACGCACCGGGCCGCGCCCGAACAAGCTTCGGCTCCCTCCGGGGGGCGCCGTTGCCTCCGTCGACGAGGGGTCCCCCCCCCCGGGCAGGTCCAGCACCCATTGAGGCAGGATCAGTCCGTAAGCGGCGACCACCATCACATCGGCCTTTGCATCGAGCAGGGCTTGTCTGGCTAAGGCGGCTTCTTCCGGGTATTTGCCATCCAGCCTCAGGCTGCGCGGCTGTGCCACCGGGATGCCATGCTGCAGCGCCAGCTCTTTGACGCTTGATGCCTGCAGCTTCATGCCGCGCCCGGCCGGCCGATCGGGCTGGGTCAGCACCAGCGGCACTGTAAAGCCAGCTTGCAACAAAGCGGCCAAGGCGGTGGCCGCAAACTCTGGCGTGCCGGCGAAAACGACGCGAAGCGAATTTGTCATCGTTCAGCGCCGACGCCCGTCTTCTTCGCGCGTCTTCTTCAGCATTTTGGTCTTGATGCGCTCGCGCTTGAGTGGGCTGAGGTAGTCCACGAACACCTTGCCCATCAAGTGATCCATCTCATGCTGAACGCACACCGCCAACAAGCCCTCTGCCTCAAACTCATAGGGCTGGCCTTCGCGGTTCAAGGCCCGTACCGTGACACGGGAGTAGCGCGGGATCTTGTCGTAAATCTGCGGCACCGACAGGCAGCCCTCTTCGCCTTCGGTGAATTCGGCGCTGGTCTTGATCAGCTCGGGGTTGATCAAAACGCGCGGGTCATCGCGCCCCTCCGAGGTGTCCATGACGACCACCCGCTCGTGCACATCGACCTGGCTGGCCGCCAAGCCGACGCCTTCGGCTTCGTACATGGTCTCCAGCATGTCATCGACCAGACGCTGGATACGCGCATCAACCGCCACAACAGGGGCCGCCACGGTGTGCAAACGCGGATCGGGGTAACGCAGAATGTTCAATATCGCCATGGTTCTCGCGCTGTGTACGGGGCACAACGTCTTTTGTAAGTGCTTGCAAGCGGGCGAAAGCCCTTGTTTACTTCGTTGCGATGAGTGCTTTTTGGGGGCAGAATCATCGCGGCCAGGGGAGATTTTCGCCGAAATGCGGAAGCTTGGCCGCTCCGGGGTCTATGCGGGCGGCAAATCACCCAAGGCTTGCGCCGTAAAACAAGTCAACCAAGGCCGCATCCGTAAGCGGTAGAGAGTGCTCAATGCCTTTTTGTGAAAACACGAATCTCCCCCGTCGCTCTTTGCTGGCCTTGAGCCTGCGGGCAGCTGGGATTGCCGTTTTGGGCACAGCGTCCTCGGTTTGGGCGCAAAGCACATCCTTCCCCATCACCGATCAACAACGCAGCACGGCCGACCGGGTTGCTCAGGCAGGCGTACCCCTGAGTGAATTGGCGGCGGGCGCCCCCGACTCACACACCGTCAAGCCCGGCGACACGCTGTGGGACATATCCAAACTGTTTCTGACCAACCCCTGGCGCTGGCCCGAGCTCTGGGGCATGAACCGCGATCAAATCAGCAACCCACATCTGATTTACCCGGGTCAAATATTGATGTTGGTCAAGATGGATGGTCGCGCGCATTTACAGCTTGGGCAGCAATTTTCAGGCAGCCCATCGGGTGAAGGCAACGAGTCTGGCAAATTGTCGCCCCGTATTCGCGCCAGCGAGTTTGATGGCAATGCCATCACCGCGATTCCGCTCAATTTGATCGAGCCTTTTTTGAACGACGCGGTGGTTTTCGATACAGACGAATTGGCAACAGCACCGCGCATCGTGGCAACGCCGGAAGGTCGCGTATTGCTGGCGCGCGGCGACCTGGCCTATGCCCGAGGTGATTTGAGCCAGGCCACCGATTACCGCGTGTTCCGCAACACGCGGCCGCTGGTGGACCCCAGCACGAAAGAAATTCTCGGCTATGAGGCCCCTTATTTAGGCACGGCCGAGCTGAAGAAGCCCGATCAAAGCCGTGAATTGCCAGATGGCAAGCTAGAGATCGTGCCCGCCACCTTGATGATCAAGGCGGTGCGCCAAGAGATCGGCATCGGCGACCGCCTCTCACCCGTACCGCAGCGCAGCTTTTCTCGCTATATACCGCACGCACCGAGCCAGCCCATCAGCGGGCAAATCGTTTCAATCTATGGCGAAGGATTGAACGCGGGGCAGAACCAAATCGTGGCCCTGAATCGTGGTCGACGTGACGGGATGGAGCGCGGCCATGTGCTGGCACTTTGGCAGCAAGGCATCAGCATGGTCGACAGCACCAGCGACAAGCGTGAAGTCATGCGGCTGCCGGACGAGCGCCACGGCGTGTTGTTCGTGTTTCAAGTCTATGAGCGCGTCTCCTATGCGCTGATCATTTCGGTCAAAGAGCCCGTCAAGGCTGGGGACCGTTTCAGCCAGCCTTGACAAGGCTTGGGGCCTGATCGATAGCGGGGTCCCATGCTGGCACGCGACGAATTAGCGGCTTGGCTGCGCTTGCTGGAAACGCCCGGCGTCGGCCTCGAAGCCGCCCGTCGCCTGCTCGCCAGCACCGGTTCTGTCCAAGCGGTATTTGATTTGCCGGGCGATGCATGGCAAGCGGCCTTGAGCGCGGCGCAACGTGAAGCACTGAGCCGCCCGCCCGAGCACTTGGATGATTTGTTGGCGCGGACCTGGGCTTGGCTGAACGCCGACCCCAGGCACGACATCCTCCTCTTGGGAGACGCCGACTACCCAAACGCCTTGCTGCAAACCGCCGATCCCCCGCTTTTGCTGTATTTGCATGGGCGCCGCGAACTCTTGGGTGAGGTGGCAATGGCCATCGTCGGGAGCCGCAGCCCAACGGCGCAGGGGGCGGACAACGCAAGCCAATTTGCCTGCGCTCTGAGCAAGCAGGGTTTGACCATCGTTTCCGGCCTGGCCCTGGGCATCGATGGGGCCGCGCATCATGGCGCCCTGAAGGGCGCGCTGGAGGGCGGCTCAAGCACCATTGCCGTGCTGGGCACCGGGCTCGATCAGATTTATCCCCGGCGTCATCTGAAGCTGAGCCAAGAGATCACCGAGCAAGGTCTTTTGATCAGTGAGTACTCGCTAGGCACGCCGGTTTTGCCGGCGAACTTTCCGCGTCGCAACCGACTCATTGCAGGCATGTCCATGGGCTGCTTGGTGGTGGAAGCTGCCTTGCAATCTGGATCATTGATCACGGCACGGCTTGCCAGCGAAGCCGGACGCGAAGTGTTTGCCATTCCCGGCTCGATTCACTCGCCTCAGAGCCACGGCTGCCACGCCTTGATACGCCAAGGCGCCAAACTGGTGGAACGCGTTGAAGACATCTTGGAAGAACTGCCAAAGCTGTCAAAGCCGCCACCTGTTGGGGACGGGCCACTGCCCGCCGCCCGCGCACAGGACAACTGCCTGAACAGGACGCAGACGCAGATTCTGCAACTGATGGGCTTCGATCCGGTCTCGCTGGACGTGCTCGCGCAGCGCGGTGGCTGGTCGGTGGCCGAGCTGAATGGGCTGTTGCTGGAACTGGAGTTGGCCGGGGAAATTGCACGCTTGGCGGGGCAACTTTTTCAGCGCCGCAAGCAAGCTTGAATGCGCTGTTAGCCCAAATTCAAGCCAATCTAGCCGCATTGAGAGGGTATTTTTCGATCAAACGGTCCAAAAGGCCTGCGGTATAGTGAGCCCATGTTTGACGTGCTGGTCTATCTCTACGAAACCTATTGGCGTCCGGATGCCTGCCCGGATCACGCCCAATTGACACGCAAACTATCGGCCGTCGGTTTTGAAAGCGACGAGATTCAAGAGGCCCTGTCCTGGCTCGACGGCTTGGCCGAAGGTGCCGCCTCCTATCAAGGCCAACAGGGTGCTTTGAGCCTGCGCGTCTATTCAGAAGCAGAGCTTGATCATCTGGGAGAACCCTCGGTCGGCTTTATCAGCTTCCTTGAGTCGGCCGGCGTGCTGCCGCCACCGATGCGCGAAATGGTGATAGACCGCGGCATGGCCATCCCCGGTGCGCCGATGGACTTGGAAGACCTCAAGATCATTGTCTTGATGGTGTTCTGGAGTCGAGGCGAAGAGCCCGACGCACTGATTTTGGATGAGTTGTTTGTGGCGCCCGAGGATAGGCTGATCCACTAAAGCTCCGCAGCCGCCGGCTCAGTTGAGCAGACGTGCCGGATCCACATCCAGCTTGGCCAGCGCATTGCGAGTCGCCTTGACCGTCAAAGCCTCATCCTGAGCCGGCAGCAGCAGGCCTGCCTGCAGGAAACCCGCCATGCGACCCAGCTGGAACAACACGCCGCGCCCGCTGGTCGTGACAAACAAAGCCATCTGACGGCGCGTGCCGCGCCAAGCCAGTTGCACCGCCTCCTTGCGATTGCGGTAGTCCAACATATACCAGCCGCCGACCTGCAGCTCTTTGGCCCAGGCCAACATGGCCGGACTAGGCTCGGAGCCCCCTTCGGCAACCACTTCCATGCCTTCGGACTCATGGCCGGACAGATCGCGCACCATGGTTTGGTCGATATCGATCTCGTCGCCGCCCTCGGGCAGCATCGCTTCCAAGGTCTCCAATTGATCCATCAACTCTTCCAGGCGTTCGCGTGGAATCTGCGCGGTCTTGGCGGTGAATGCTGCCGCCAATGCATTGTTGAGGGTACGCACCTGCTCGTCCTGACGTTCAATCGCCATGCCGGCTTGCCCCATACCGTCGCGCAAGGTTTTGAGCAAGGGCGGCAGACGGCGAATTACCTCGGCACGCTCTTCGCGAGACACCTTGGCACTGGCCGACCAGATCAAGTCAGCCGCGGCGCGCTTCATCAAGCGCGTGGGCTCCGACTGCGCGCCGGAGCGCACGGCAGTGACCGCCAGAACATCGGCCCAAACATGGAACAAAAACTCGCGCACGCCGTCTTGCACCGGCACGGCGCTGAGCATCTTGCGCAGCTCGATGGTGTACTGGATCGCCAAGGTCTCGCGCTGCTCGACCTGCTGGGCCAAGGAGACGCCATGCTTGGTGGTCAGATTCTCGTTCTCGAAGTAGTTGTCCAGAAACTTCTCGAACTCGGTCAGCACGGTTTGAAAAACCCGCCGGCCGGTATCCGGATAGGCCTCAACGACCTGGACGACGCGTTTGATTTCGCGCTCCAAGGGGTCCGGCCCGGCTCCGCCATTGCCGCCCCCCGCGCCCACGCTGAAGCCCATCACGCAGGAGCCCATGCGATCGATCAGTTGGCGGGTCGGATGGTCGGTAGTGGCGAAAAAATCAGGCTCGCTGACCGCCACACGCAGCACCGGCATCTGCAAACGCGCAAACCAAACGCGCACCGTGGCGGGAATATGCTCCTCCATCAAGATGCTCTGGAACATCATCGCCACCAGTTCAATGGTGGCGCGCTCGGCCGGGGTTTCTGCGGCTTGCTTGAGAACTTGCTTGAACGCCTGGTTGCGGGTCTGCAACTCTTCCAAAACCTGGGGCGCGGCGGGCTCAGGGGTGCCTGGCTTGTGCAGCGGCGCACGTTGCAGCGCTTCTTGAGCATGCTTGATCGCAGACGTGAGCCGCGGTGCCAGCGCACGAGCACTTGTTCCTGCCATCGGCGCCATCAAGGAGGCAGCGCCATTCACCGATGCGGCAGGGTTCTCCACACGGGTTGCCGCAAAGGCCGGCACTTGTCCGCCCACAATGCGTTGAAGAAGTTGCATCACCTCTTCGGCCTGGCTGCTGATCGGGCTGCGAGCCGCCATGGCAGCCGGATGCGCCGCTGCGGCCGCTCCCGACGCCAAACCTGAGCTGCCCCGAATTGCACCGGCGCGCAGCTGCGCTTCGGCCGACATGCCTGGGTAGGCAGGTGTCCCGACCGCCTGCGTGGCGCGGCGAATAAAGGGCCGCAGATCGACCTCCGGCAACACCATCTGCGACAGCAGCCACGCATTGACCTCGTGATAAGCCTCGCCCAAGAGCTGCGCAAATTCCTGATGCAAATCATTGCGCAGCATCTGCCAGTCTGAATTGCTCAGGCCGCTGCGCGTCCATGCATCAAGCACCAGCTTGGCCACCACATTGGCACGCAACAGATCCTGCGGCGCCAGTTCGTCTTGCTGCTCAAGAATCTGCATGCGTGTGCGCAGATCCGTGAACTCCCAAGTCGCCTTGTCCATCATCGCCAAGGCCAAGCGGGAGGCGGTGATCTCGCGTTCGATGGTGTCATCGTCCACCAGGCTGAGGGGGCTGGCTGCAGCCACAGCCTCTGCCGGCTTGGCCACATCAACAATGCCGTACACCGCCGCATGGCGAAGCCCGCTGATCACGCCCGCTTGCCAAGCCGGGCCGTGACGATTCCAGGACTGCACGCCGTCCCGGCGCGCCACCATGACCGCATATTCGGCACCCAAGAGCAGCAGCTTCGCGGCCGACTCATTGACCGCACGCCCCAAGGCCACCACCCCATTGACCAGCGCCTCGACGTAGATACGTCTTGCCTGCGTGGCCAAAGCCTTGTTAGGGGTGGGGACGGTCATAACTCAATGATCACAGAGGCCAAGTGCTAGAAGCTGAAAGCACTCTACACCAAGGCCCCGGCGTTTGGATCGTCCGGATCACCCTTGTTGATCGGCGTGCTGACCAAGTCTTCACGCTTGACGCCCAGCCACATGGCGATCGAAGCCGCCACAAAAACCGAGGAATAGATGCCGAACAAAATGCCGATGGTCAGCGCGACCGCAAAGTAATGCAGTGTGGGCCCGCCGAAAATCAGCATCGACAAGACCATCATCTGGGTCGAGCCGTGGGTGATGATGGTGCGGCTCATGGTGCTGGTGATCGCATGGTCAATCACCTCATGGGTGGTCAACTTGCGGTACTTGCGGAAAGCCTCGCGCACCCGGTCAAAAATCACCACCGACTCATTGACCGAATAGCCCAGCACGGCCAATACCGCCGCCAGCACCGAGAGCGAAAACTCCCACTGGAAGAAGGCAAAGAAGCCCAGAATGATGACCACGTCGTGCAAATTGGCGATGATGCCGGCGACGGCAAACTTCCACTCGAATCGGAAGGCCAAGTAAATCATGATGCCGACCACGGTGGCCAGCAAAGCCTTGGCCGCGTCCTGCGCCAACTCTGCGCCAACGGCCGGGCCGACCACTTCGCTGCGCGACAGTTTGATCGGTTCGACGCCGGCCGCAGTCAGACAGATCTGCTTGCTGATCGCTTCGCCCTTGTCACTGATGCTTTGACGCTGGCTGATGGTGCCCGACTCAGCCCGGCACAGCTCGCCAAACACCATATCGACCTGCTCGGTCTGCTTGATGTCGGCGCGCAAAGGCAAGCGGATCATCACGTCACGCGTGCTGCCGAAGTTTTGCACCTGCACTTCGCCAAAACCCAGCTTCTCCACCAGCACCCGAGTCTTCTCGATATTGGCGGCCTGCGTGTACTCAGCCTCGATCACCGTACCGCCGGTGAATTCGATCGAAAAATGCAGACCGCGGGTGATCAAGAAAAACACCGCAGCGGCAAAGGTGACGAAGGAAATAACGTTGAAGAGCAACGCATGCTTCATCAGCGGGAGATCCCGCTTGATACGGAACAGTTCCATTTTTTTTCCGCTCCGTCTAATTAGGACTTGGCCACGGGCTGATCAGCCGCGAGAACCTCGGTGGGGGGGATCCAGATCTGTCCGATCGACAGCGTCTTGAGCTTTTTCTGCTTGCCATACCAAAGATTGACCAGCGCGCGCGAGAACACCACCGACGAGAACATCGAAGTCAGGATGCCCAGGCAATGCACGATCGCAAAACCCTTCACCGGGCCGGAGCCGAAGGCAAGCAGCGACAAACCGGCGATCAAGGTGGTGACGTTGGAGTCAAGAATGGTCGCGAAAGCGCGCTCGTAGCCGATCGTGATGGCCGACTGTGGACTGGCCCCCGCGCGCAATTCCTCGCGGATGCGTTCATTGATCAGCACGTTCGAGTCGATCGCCATGCCCAAGACCAGCGCGATCGCGGCGATACCCGGCAATGACAGTGTCGCTTGCAACATCGACAACAGCGCCACCAGCAAGAGCAGGTTGAAACCCAGCGCCAGGGACGAGATCACCCCGAACAAGCGGTAGTAGAGGCTCATGAAGATGGCCACAGCGACAAAACCCCAGGTCACCGAAAGAATGCCTTTTTCGATGTTTTCTTTACCCAGGCTTGGGCCGACGGTCTTCTCTTCAATGATTTCCATCGGCGCGGCCAAGGAGCCGGCGCGCAGCAGCAGCGCGGTGTCGCTGGCTTCCTGGGTGCTCATCGCACCGGAAATCTTCACCCGGCCGCCGCTCAACTCGCTGCGGATCACCGGCGCAGTCACGACCTCGCCCTTGCCCTTTTCGAACAAGATGATGGCCATGCGTTTGCCGATGTTCTCGCGCGACATGTCCTTCATGATGCGGGCGCCCTTGGCGTCCAGCGTCAAGTCCACCGAGGCTTGCTGGTTCTCATCAAAGCCGGGCTGCGCGTCGGTCAGGTTCTCACCGGTCAACACCACTTGCTTCTTGACGATGATGGGGCCAAAGCCGCGGTCCACAAAGCGCTCGGTGCCGAAGGGCACCGGGCCGCTGCCGGCCAAGGCGGCTTGCGCCTCGGCGCTGTCATCGACCATGCGCAACTCCAAGGTGGCGGTGCGGCCGATGATGTCCTTGGCCTTGGCCGTGTCTTGCACGCCGGGCAGTTGCACGACGATACGGTCGCGGCCCTGCTGTTGAATCGTCGGCTCTGACACGCCCAGCTCATTGACCCGGTTGTGCAAGGTGCTAATGTTTTGCTTCAGCGCCGCGTCTTGCACGGCCACCATGGAGGTCGGCTTGAGACTGCCGGTCAGGCGCTGCTCCAGCCCCTCGGTCGAGGTGGTCCATTGCACATCGGCAAGCTGCGCGCTCAACAGATCCTGCGCTTGCTTGAGCACGGCAGCATCACGGAAAGCCACCACCACATTATTGCCATCACGGCT
>CAUPEV010000089.1:0-17740 GCA_963510335.1 uncultured Roseateles sp. | reverse complement strand
CCAAGGGCGGCGCCGAAGGCAGATTCGGATAACCAATCACGCGAATGACTTCTTCGATCAGGTCTTCTTCGATCTGCATATCGAAGCGCCAGCTCGGCGGCGTCACGGTCAGCACGCCAGGTGTTTGCTCGAAAGGCAGCCCCAGGCGTGTAAACACGCGGGCGCAGTCTTCCTGCGTCACCGGCATGCCGATGATCTTGGAGGCTCGCGCCACCCGCAGGCTGACCGGCGTGCGCGCGGGCAGTTGCGTGGTTTGATCGTCCAACGGGCCACAGCGCGTGTCCGCACCGCCGCAAATTTCAAGAATCAACTGTGTGATGCGCTCGACATGCTGGGCGGTCAAGGCCGGGTCGACACCGCGCTCGAAGCGATGGCCAGCATCGGTAGAGAAGTTGAACTTGCGCGAGCGCCCCATCACTGCCTTGGGCCACCAGAATGCAGCCTCGACATAGATATTGATGGTGTCATCTGACACTGCGGTGGCGTCGCCGCCCATGATGCCGGCGAGCGACTCCACACCTTGCGAATCGGCCACCACGCCGACCGTCTCGTCCAGCGCGACGGTGTTGCCATTCAAGAGCTTGAGGCTCTCGCCCGCCTTGGCCCAGCGCACCACCAACTCGTCATGGATCTTGTCCAGATCGAAGATGTGGGATGGCCGACCCAACTCGTACATCACATAGTTGGAGATGTCGACCAAGGGCGAAACCGAGCGCTGCCCGCAGCGGGCCAGACGGTCGACCATCCAGGCGGGCGTCTGCACCTTCGTGTTGACGCCGCGGATGATGCGGCCGGAAAAACGACCGCACAAATCGGCCGCTTCGATGCGGACCGGCAGCTTGTCATCGATCTGCGGCGCAACCGGCGCAATAGCTGGCATCTGCAGCGGTGCACCAGTCAAGGCGGAGACTTCACGCGCGATGCCGTACACGCTCAGGGCATGGGCCAAGTTAGGCGTCAGCTTGAGCGTGAACAGCGTGTCGTCCAGATTCAGGTGCGCGCGGATATCTTGGCCGACTTGCGCGTCGGCCGCCAACTCGAGCAGACCGCCATGCTCTTCGCTGAGCTTGAGCTCGCGCGCCGAGCAGAGCATGCCAAAACTCTCAACACCGCGCAGCTTGCCGACATTGATCTTGAAGGGCTTGCCATCTTCGCCAGGGGGCAGCTCAGCCCCGACGGTCGCCAAAGGCACCTTGATGCCGACGCGAGCGTTCGGCGCGCCGCAGACGATTTGCAGCGGCTCCGGGCCTCCAACGTTGACGGTGCAGATGCGCAGCTTATCGGCGTTAGGGTGCTGCTCAGCGGTCAGAATTTCGGCCACCTTGATACCGTGAAAAGGCGGCGCGACCGGGCGCAGCTCTTCAACTTCCAAGCCCGACATGGTCAGCAGCTCGGCCAGTTCTTGGGTATTCAGCGAAGGGTTACAAAAGGCCCGCAGCCAGGATTCAGGGAATTGCATGGGATATCTCTCGAGCTACGGATGGTTCACTTGAACTGGGACAGAAAGCGCAGATCGCCATCAAAGAACTGGCGCAGATCACCGACGCCATAGCGCAGCATGGCCAGACGGTCGATGCCGGAGCCAAAAGCGAAGCCGATATAACGCTCAGGATCCAGGCCCATATTGCGAATCACCTGCGGATGCACTTGGCCGGAGCCGGACACCTCGAGCCAGCGGCCTTTCAGCGGGCCGGAGGCGAACATCATGTCGATCTCGGCGCTCGGCTCGGTGAAAGGGACATAGCTGGGGCGGAAACGGATATCCATTTCCGTGGTCTCGAAGAACTGCTGCAAGAAGTTCACATAGACCGACTTCAAATCCTTGAAGCTGATGTTCTCGCCCACCCACAGGCCTTCGACCTGATGAAACATCGGTGAGTGCGTGGCGTCACTGTCGACCCGGTAGGTGCGGCCCGGCGCGATCACGCGGATCTCGGGCATGGGCTGACCAGCATCGATCAAGGCCCGGTGGCGCTTGACATGCTGGACTGCGTAACGGATTTGCATCGGGCTGGTGTGGGTGCGCAAGACATGACCCCCTTCAACATAGAAGGTGTCGTGCATCGAACGGGCCGGATGGTCTTCCGGCGTGTTCAGCGCGGTGAAGTTGAACCAGTCGTTCTCGATCTCGGGGCCATCAGCCACGTCGAAACCCATCGAGCCGAAGATGCCTTCAATGCGCTCCATCGCACGCGTGATCGGGTGCAGGCCGCCGCTGCCGCGCTGGCGGCCGGGCAATGTCACATCCAAGGCCTCGGCCTTCAACTGCAAGGCCAACTCGGCGTCGGCCAGGGCTTGGCGGCGTGCCGTCAAGGCGGCTTCGATGCCGGACTTCAAGACATTGATTTCGGCGCCGCGGGTCTTCTTCTCTTCTACGGCCAGGGCAGCCATGCCCTTGAGCAACTCGGTCACGCGACCGGTTTTGCCGAGGAAGCGTGCCTTGGCATTTTCCAAGTCGGCGGGCGTGGTCGCGGCGGCGAATTCGCCTTGCGCCGTTTGCAGCAATTGATCGAGGTCGTTCATCGCGGAGCCGTTTTCATCAAGCAAGTCTTGAGGCAAGAATTAGAGGGGAATAGGACTTACGCAAAATTGATCCAAGCGAAGTAAACATCTCACCGGAAAGCCTTGCGTAAATCCTAGGCAATAAAAAAAGGCCGATCACCAGGGTGTCGGCCTTTGGGTGCTGACCCCGAACCAGCGAGCTAGCCCTGGGCTGCCAACTACCGCCTTGCGGCGGCAGATGGACATTAAGCGAGAGCGGCCTTGACCTTGGCGAAAATGCTGGCAAAACCAGCAGGATCACGCACAGCCAGATCGGCCAGGACCTTGCGGTCGATGTCGATCTGGGCCTTCTTCAGGCCAGCCACAAACTTGCTGTATGTCAGGCCCAACTCACGGGAAGCCGCATTGATACGGGCAATCCAGAGTGCGCGGAACACACGCTTCTTGGCACGACGGTCACGGTAGGCGTATTGGCCTGCCTTCATCACTGCCTGTTTGGCAATGCGGAAGACATTCTTACGACGACCACGGTAGCCCTTGGCTAAAGCCAGGACCTTCTTGTGACGGGCACGTGCGGTAACACCACGTTTAACGCGAGGCATAGTATTTCTCCTTCAGAAGTCGATCAGAGGCCAGCGCCGGGCAACATTTGAGCCATATGGCCCATGTTGGTCTCGTGCACGCCGGTAGTGCCACGCAAGTGGCGCTTGTTCTTCGTGGACTTCTTCGTGAGGATGTGGCGCTTGAACGCCTGGCCGCGCTTAACGGTGCCACCCGGACGAACGCGAAAACGTTTCTTCGCGCTGCTCTTGGTCTTCATTTTGGGCATGATTGCTCCTTCTTGTGAACGCTTCCAGGGGCGTCTGCATTACTCATGCAGAACTTGGGGGCCTCTGGAGGCTAATAAGCCCGCTGACGACCAAATCAGCGGGCTGAATTGAAAACTACTGCGGAGGCCATCTGCGTTGTTGCGCGGTGCTCGCTTCCTCAACATACCCCAAGTATGTTTCGGTCGCTGCGCGCCGTGCGCCTAGCAGCTGGCCTTCCTCGCTACGTTTTCAGTAGCGTCAATTTGGAGGTCTTAGCGCTTCTTCGGCGCCAGGACCATGATCATTTGCCGGCCTTCCAGCTTGGGCATGTTCTCAACCACGGCCACATCGGACAACTCGTCGCGGATTCGCTCCAGCAGACGCATACCGATGTCTTGGTGGGTGATCTCGCGACCACGGTAACGCAAGGTCACCTTGCCTTTGTCACCATCTTCGGCAATGAAGCGGCGCAGATTGCGCATCTTGATCAGGTAGTCGCCCTCGTCCGTACCCGGACGGAATTTGACTTCCTTGATTTCGATGACCTTCTGCTTGGACTTCGCCTCGGCAGCGCGCTTTTGCTCGATGTACTTGAACTTGCCGTAGTCCATCAAACGGCAGACCGGAGGGACGGCCGTGGCGGAGATTTCGACAACGTCCACATCCAACTCGCCCGCCATGCGGAGCGCTTCGTGGATGCTCACAATTCCGAGCGGCTCGTTTTCTTGGCCGTTCAAACGGACTTCAGGAGCCAAGATTTCGCGATTCAGCCGATGCTTGCGCTCAGGAATGGCTCGACGGTCAGCAAATGTAGCGATGGTGCATACCTTTCAGCGAGCCCCAAGGCGAGGAGCCCAAACAAAACAAAAGCGCGCCCTGTGCAGCGATCTCAAGCCTTTTGGGTGATGTCGGCGGAAATCTTCACAATGAAGTCTTCCAAGGCCATCACACCCAGATCTTGGTTGCCTCGGGCGCGCACCGCAACGGCTCCATTTGCCTTCTCCTTGTCGCCTACGACCAGGATATATGGAACCTTTTGCAAAGAATGCTCGCGGATTTTATACGTGATTTTCTCGTTTCGCAAATCTGCGTGGACCCTAAGCCCTTGTTTCTGCAGAGATTTCACGATTTCGGCGACGTAATCGGCCTGCGCGTCGGTGATATTGGCAATCACCACTTGCGTCGGCGCCAGCCAAACCGGCAAAGCGCCGGCATGCTGTTCGATCAAAATTCCGATGAATCGCTCCAGGCTGCCGACGATGGCGCGGTGCAACATCACCGGCGTCTTGCGCTGGCTGTCTTCACCGACGAACTCGGCACTCAGACGCTCAGGCATATTCGAGTCGATCTGGATCGTGCCGCATTGCCACTGGCGACCGAGCGCATCCTTCAATGCATATTCGATCTTGGGTGCATAAAAGGCGCCCTCGCCCACAGCGATCTCAAACTCGCAACCCGAGCGGCGCAGGCTCTCCATCAAGACCTGCTCGGTCTTGTCCCAATACTCGTCGGTGCCGATGCGCGCCTCGGGGCGTGTCGCCACCTTGTAGACAATGTCGGTGAAGCCAAAGTCCGCATAAACCTTCTTCAGCAATGTCGTGAAGGCCTCGCACTCGGCCAGGATTTGATCCTCGGTGCAGAAGATATGGCCGTCGTCTTGCGTGAAGCCGCGCACCCGCATGATGCCGTGCAGGCCGCCGGTCGGCTCATTGCGATGGCATTGGCCGAACTCGCCAAAGCGAAGCGGCAGATCGCGGTAGCTCTTGATGCCCTGGTTGAAGATCAGGATATGGCCCGGGCAGTTCATCGGCTTGAGCGCGTAATCCCGCTTTTCCGATTCGGTCGTGAACATATTGTCGCGGTACTTATCCCAGTGGCCCGACTTCTCCCACAGGCTGCGGTCAATGATCTGCGGCCCCTTGACCTCCAGATAGCCGTTCTCACGGTAAACCCGGCGCATGTACTGTTCAACTTCTTGCCAGACCGCCCAGCCCTTGGGGTGCCAGAACACGGTGCCGGGCGAATGCTCGTCGATATGGAACAGATCCAGCTCACGCCCCAACTTGCGGTGGTCGCGCTTCTCAGCCTCTTCCAGGCGGATCAGGTACTTCTGCAGATCATCCTTGCTGGCCCAGGCCGTGCCGTAGATGCGCTGCAATTGCTCGTTACGGTGGTCGCCGCGCCAATAGGCGCCGGCCACCTTCATCAACTTGAAATGCTTGAGCTTGCCGGTCGACGGCACGTGCGGGCCGCGGCACAGATCGGTGAACTTGCCTTCGGCATACAAGGACACATCCTGATCGGCCGGGATGCTCTCGATGATCTCGGCCTTGTAGGCTTCGCCCAGGTTCTTGAAATAGCTGACTGCCTCGTCGCGCGGCAAGACGGTGCGCGTGATGCGCTCATCCTTCTTGGCCAACTCGCTCATCTTGGATTCGATCGCAGCCAGGTCCTCCGGCGTGAACGGGCGCTTGTAGGCAAAGTCGTAGAAAAAGCCGTTCTCGATCACCGGGCCGATGGTGACCTGCGCCTCAGGGAACAATTCCTTGACCGCATAGGCGAGCAAGTGAGCGGTCGAGTGACGAATCACTTCCAGGCCATCGGCGTCCTTGTCGGTGATGATGGCCAACTGTGTATCGGCTTCCATCAAAAAGCTGGTGTCGACCAGCTTGGCATCCGCACCTGCGCCGACACGGCCGGCCAGCGCCGCCTTGGCCAGACCGGCGCCGATCGAGGCGGCCACTTCGGCCACGGTGACGGCTTGCGGGAACTCACGCTTGGAGCCGTCGGGCAATTGAATAGCGATCATGAAGAAACTCCTGAAGAAGGCGGCGGGGCTATGTTTGAGGTCGAAAAAAAACGCGGGCTGTGCCGCGCTTTGATCGATGGCTGCCTGAGCAGCACTTGGAAGAGAAAGTTAAGTCGTGACGAGGCGCGGCCGACTAAACCCAGGTCGGGGTGTGGTCGTAGTTCGCGGTGTCATAACCATGATGCCTTTCTCGCCCTTGTTCGTTGCTGATAGCCCAATTGTAGCCATGGATCAAGTCATTGCCCTTACAGCGGCAGCGCCGCAATGCTGGCTTGCTCGCAAGCGGCGGCAAATTCATCACGCAAACGCTGGCTCTCGGCGACGGCACGCAGCCAGTCGGCCGCACGCGCCTGCACATTGTCACCATGATGCTGAAAATCGGCCCGATCCGGCAGCTTGCCGCGCGGCAGCGTCTTGACCCAGTCCGGATGCGGGGCCAGCAAGACCACGTTATCAAGGAACGCGCTGCTACGGTGCCGGCGCTTGAGAGATTTGTCCAGCCAGCCCGGAATGACCTGACGTTGGAAATGCGGATACAGAACTAAACATCCCTCCAACATTTCAGCGTAGTTCAGATGCAAGTGGTAATCGGTAATGCCGCCGTCCCAATATGCACCGCGCGGAGCGCCGGGGATGTCGTGGACCGCCTGCAGCCAAAACGGGATCGAGCAACTGGCCAGCAGCGCGGCCTGAAAGTTTTGCGGTGTCAGTGCGACTTGGCGGCTGCGGTAGTCATGTAACGGCATCGGCAACTCGGCGCCCGGCGGCGAAAACACCACCCGCTCCAAGCTGCCGCCCATCAAGCGGCGACCCAGCAGGTTCGCCATAAAGGCAGCCGTGTAGCCCAAGGGCGTGCGCAGCCTGCCTTCGCGTGCCAACAAGTAGCGGCCGCGCGAGGTGAAAATGTGCGGCCGGTAGCGCGGATGGCTCAGCGCTAACGCCTCGCGCCCACCGAAGACCTCATCCAGCTTGGCCGCAAAGCCGCGCGTGACCTCGGCGGCCGTCGGCATCTTGCCGGCCGGGCTGTCGTAATGCTGATGGATGTAATCATGGGAAAGTCGCTCGAACTCGGCCGCGGTCTGCTGCGCGTTACGCCCCAAACAAGCGGTCACCATGCGCCAGGCGCCAATCGAGGCACCGAGCAAATGCACTTCTTGGCTGCTGCGCGCCAACCAGTCCCCGAAGATGAACTGATCCAATGGCCCCAGAATCAGTCCCTTGGGGCCACCGGCGGCAGCCGGCACCACGCGCACGTCGTCCGGGCGCAGGCCACGCTCGGCCAAGCGAGCTAGGGCCCGCGGGCCGGCAAAAATTTGTAAGGCCTGCATTGCCAATTTAAAGCTTGACTTCCAAAGCCGCGCCGAAACTGGTGCGAGCTACCCGGTCTGTAGTGCTGCCAGAACCCGGGATCGTGCGCAATATAAGGGTCTGCCGCGTATCCAGCGGAACCAAATTGTTGGCCGACAAGCGCAGCGACAGCTTTTTGCTGAACGCCCACTGCGCAAACGCATCCAGCGCCCGCGTACGCGTCTGCTCCAGCGAGGTCGTCACCGTCTGCTGCGTGGTGTAGCCCGGCGTGATGGCAAAGCTTGCACCCGTCGTCAGCGGCAGACTGCTCAGCCGGTAGTCAAAGCCCACATTGCCGGACCAGGGCTGCTGCCCATCAAGACGGTTGTTCGGGCCTTGCACGGCCTCGACATTAGAGCGATAGAAACTCAGCGAGCCGCGCAGATTCAGCGCCAGCTTGGGGTCAAACACCGAAGGCAGCAACTCTCCAGCTCGGCCCTTGACCTCCAACTCCAAGCCACTGGTCTGCGCCTTGGAGTAATTGACTGGCTGCATCACCCAGCGCTGCTTCTCGTCCCATTCGACGGTCTGCAATGTCGTCGTGCTGCGGATCAGATCATTGATGCTGCGATGAAACACGCCGACGCTGACCATCCCGCCGCCCGTCAGATACTTCTCGAACGCGATATCCAAGCCGGTCGCCAACTCGGGCTTGAGGTCCGGGTTGCCCACACGGTCGGGGGTCAGGTCGCTATTGGGCAAAACGCTCAAACTAGGCCGAGCCAGCAGCGCATTCAGATCCGGCGCTTTGTAGCTGCGTGTCAAGCTGGCGCGAATCAGATCGCGCCCCTTGGGGTCCAACTTGTAATTCAGATGCCAGAGCGGTGTCACCACCTGGCTGGTGTTGCGCACCAATTCGTCACTGCCCCGGCTCTCGGTCGCGATGCGCTCGGCGCGCAGGCCGATGTAGGTCGACCATTGCTTGGAAAGCTCCCATTCGTCCTGCACAAACAAGGCTTGACGCTGGATAGTGGCAGAGAAAGTCTGGCCGTCATATTGCGGAAGTAGCGTTTCACCGTTCTCGGTCACGGTGCGTAACTCGTCACGTTGGCGCCATTCCAGATCCCAGCCCGCCGTGATGCTGTGATCGTCGCCCAGCAGCTGACCAAACTTGCCAGCCTGTGTGTAGCTGCGGTCCTGGTTGTTGCCCACTGTCTGCCGCTGCACCGTGCCGTTGCGAAAGGTCTCGCTATTGAAGGTACCCTTGGAGTCCTGCACGCCAGCCTTGAGCTCCAAGCGCTGGGCATCGTTGAAACGGTTGACCCACTGCAGATTGCCGCGCAGGTTCTGCCAGGTGCCATGACTCGCGCTGTCGTCGTCGAAATTGGGCCGTCCCGTAATGACCGTTTCACTGAAATCGGTCTTGTTGTTCCAATAGCCTTTTTGCGCAAAGGTCTGCAGCGACGCGGTCTCATCGTCGCTGATCTTCCAATTGACGCGCGGGGCGATATTGAAACCATGGCCCCAGTTCGGTGTTTCGCCTTGCTGAACTCCGCGCGCAGGCGGCAGCTCATCAGTGCCCTCCACATAGCGCTCGGTCGTGAAACTGTTCTGGTTGCGCCACTCAAAGGCCGAAATCGGCAGCGAAAGCGCCAAGGGGCCCAGCGTTTCGCCCAAGGTGAAATTGGCATTTGGCGTCGGCCGCTCGATGCTATAGCCCAGCCCCAGCCGCAGATCGCGCTGCGACACCCGCGGCGCGTCTTTCAAAATGATGTTGATCGCGCCGGCCACGGCTTGAGCGCTCTGATCAGCGGTCGGGCCCTTGGTGACCTCGATGCGCTCGACCTGCGAGGGGCTGAGCTGATCCAAGGCAAAACCTGGAGGCGCCGGGTCGCCATTGATCAGAATCAGCGTGTAGCCCGCTCCCAGGCCGCGCATGCGCGGCGAGCCGTCTTGCACCGACACGCCGGGCAGGCGCTTGAGCACATCGGACACATTGGTGTCACCGTACTTATCCATTTCCTCGCGGCCATAGATCTGCTTGGCCACTTGCGATTTGCGGCGCAGGTCGGTGTCGGACTGCTGGCGCGAGCTCAGCTCCACCCGCTCCAATCGGCTGCCTTGCTGCGGACGCGCCGGGGTGTCGCCAAGGCCGGCCGGAATGTCTTGCGCCAAAACCAGCGCCGGGCTGGCCAACAAAACCAGCGCAGCGCAAGCAGCGGGCACGGCACGCAATGAAAAAGATGTCAAACGGAACTCCGGAGAAAGCACAACAGGTGCGGCACCATAGCTTGCCTTGACGACGATTGCAGCGGGCAAGCGATCAAGCACCGAATCCGTGGGGCGATTTACGAAGCGCCACCCTTGAGTTTCGCCAAGTTGGCGAAGGCTGCCGCCATTGCGCCGCCCGACGGAGCCGCAGCGGGTGCAGACGCCCGGCCCCCTCCTCCACCACCGCCACCGCCGCTGCGCTCATTGCGCCCGGCCGGCCGGTAGCTGTTGTCGGGCTTTGCCCCACCGCGCTGCGCCGGCGCATCCAGCTTCATCGTCAGCGAGATGCGCTTGCGGGCGATATCCACCTCTTGCACGCGCACCTTGACGATGTCGCCGGTCTTGACCACCTCGCGCGCATCGGTGACGAATTTGTTCGACAACTGGCTGACATGCACCAGCCCGTCCTGGTGCACGCCGAGGTCGATGAAGGCGCCGAACTGGGCGACGTTGGAGACCGTGCCTTCCAAAATCATGCCTTCGACCAGATCCTTGATGTCGTCGACGCCCTCATTGAAACGCGCCACCTTGAAATCGGGCCGCGGGTCGCGGCCGGGCTTTTCCAGCTCGGCAAGGATGTCCTTGACCGTGATCGCGCCGAATTTCTCGTCGGCAAAAGCCTCTGGCTTGAGTGTGCGGATGACGTCGCTCTTACCCATCACTTCAGCGGCAGGCCGGCCGACGGTCTTCAGAATACGCTCCACCAACCCATAGGTTTCCGGGTGCACGCCGGAGAAGTCGAGCGGGTTCTCGCCCGCGCGGATGCGCAAGAAACCGGCCGATTGCTCGAAGGTCTTGGGCCCGAGGCCCGCCACATCGAGCAATTGTTTGCGGTTTTTGAACGCGCCATTGGCATCGCGCCAGCGAACGATAGACGAGGCGACGTTGGCCGACAGACCCGATACGCGCGACAGCAGCGGCGCCGAGGCGGTATTCAGGTCCACGCCGACCGAGTTCACGCAGTCTTCCACCACCGTGTCCAGCATCTTGGCCAACTCGCTTTGATTGACGTCATGCTGGTACTGGCCGACACCGATGCTCTTGGGGTCGATCTTGACCAGCTCGGCCAGCGGGTCCTGCAAGCGGCGGGCGATGGAGACCGCGCCGCGCAACGTCACGTCCATGTCCGGCAACTCTTTGGACGCGAACTCGGAGGCCGAATAGATCGACGCGCCGGCTTCGCTGACAACCATTTTTTCAATTGATACGTCCGGCGCCAGCTGCTGCAGGCGCTTGATCAGGTCGCCGGCCAGCTTGTCGGTCTCGCGGCTGGCGGTGCCATTGCCGATCGCGATCAGATTTACGCCATGGGTCGCGCACAGGCGGCCCAGAGCATGGATGGAGCCGTCCCAATCCTTGCGCGGCTCATGCGGATAAATCACCGCCGTGTCCAGCACGCGGCCGGTGTCGCTGACGACCGCGACCTTGACGCCGGTGCGGATGCCGGGGTCCAGGCCCATCACCACGCGCTTGCCGGCCGGCGCGGCCAAGAGCAGGTCGCGCAGATTTTCGGCAAACACCTTGATGGCGACGTTCTCGGCTGACTCGCGTAGGCGCGCGAACAGGTCGCGCTCCAAGCTCATCGACAGTTTCACTTTCCAGGTCCAGGCGACGGTCTTGCGGATCAGCGCGTCGCCGGGGCGGGCTCCCATGGTCCAGCCCAGATGGCGGGCGATGCGGCCTTCGGCCAAGCCCGGCTTGCCGGCCACGACTTCTTCGTCCAGCGCCAGCTTGGCATCCAAGAATTCCAGCGCGCGGCCCCGGAAAACCGCCAGCGCCCGGTGCGAGGGCACGGTGCGGATAGCCTCGTCGTAGTCAAAGTAGTCGCGGAACTTGGAGATATCCGGGTTGTTCTCGTCCTTGCCTTCCATCAGCTTGGAACGGAACAAGCCCTCGGCCCACAACCATTCGCGCAGCTTGCCGATCAAGACCGCATCTTCGGCCCAACGCTCGCTGAGCAGATCGCGCACGCCGTCCAGTACCGCGAAGGCATCGGCGAAGCCCGCATCTGCATTGATGAAGGCGCCCGCCTCGACTTGCGGGTCCAGATTCGGGTCGGCAAACAGCTTGTCGGCCAAGGGCTCCAGGCCGGCTTCGCGGGCGATCATGCCCTTGGTGCGGCGCTTTTGCTTGTAAGGCAGGTAAAGGTCTTCGAGCTCTTGCTTGGTCGGCGCGGCTTCGATCTTGGCGCGCAGCTCAGGCGTCAGCTTGCCCTGCTCTTCAATGCTCTTGAGCACGGCGGCGCGGCGATCCTCCAGTTCACGCAGATAGGCCAAGCGGGCCTCCAGATCGCGCAGCTGGCTGTCATCCAGGCCGTCGGTCACTTCCTTGCGGTAGCGGGCGATAAAGGGCACGGTGGCGCCGCCATCGAGCAGCTCCACGGCTGCATTGACTTGGGCCGGCCGAACTTTCAGTTCAGCGGCAATTTGAAGCAGGATCTTGTCCAAAACGTCGGGGCTTGCTCAAAAACACAGAGCCGCGCAGTTTGCCACAGGGCGGATTTGGCCTTGAAGCGGCCAAGCGTTCCCCTGCGCAAGGCGGCCTACTTCTCCACGCTGAGCCGGCTGGCTTCAAGGGCGGCTTGACCGGGCACCCAACGGGCCAGGCCGGCCAGTTGCCGGCCCACGCGCAAGTCCTTGGCCGAGCTGCTGACAAAGTGCGTGGCGCTGCTCCAGTGCAACAGCATTCCGCCCACGCTGATGGTCTGGCTCAAGACGTCAAGAGCGTCGATGCGGCCCTTGAATTCCAGCGGCTCGGCCGCTTGCGCATGCACCTCGCGCGCCACCAATACCCCGCCATTCATCTTGCCCGACACCGAGGCTTCGGCGCCCACCGCGAGGTTTGCCAGCCCCTCGAACACCGCCTGCGAGGCGTCGACCGCCACGCCGTCGAGCGCAAAGCGCTGCGCACTGCTGAATTGCGTGACACGCCCTTCCAATTCGACCCGTGAGCCTTCGGGTGGGCGCACCGCATCCTCGCGCAGCGCCAGCAGCGCCAAGGCGCCGTCGGCACGCGCAGCCCCCAGCACCAACCGCACCACGGCGCCAAGCTCAAGCCCCGCAGGCAGCATGGCTGCATCGGCCGCGTAGGCTTGCAAACTGCCGACCTGCACGGTGCCGGCAGCGCGGTCGATGCCGGAAAGCAGGCCGCGCAGCATGTTGGTGTCGCCCGGACGGGCCAGCGCCACACGCGAGGCCACGACCTGGGAGCGGGCCAAATCGAGCAGCCCCCAGACGCGCAAATTGCGGCCGGTGCCGCCCGCGCCGATGCCGCTGAGGCCCGGTACCGAAGGGGGCAGCTTGACCCGCTGGCCCAGAATGATGGCGGTCTGGGCATCGAGCCAGGTGGCCTCGCCACGCAGCTGGGTGTCGACCACCAGCGACTTCGCCAGCGCCAAGTTGCGGCCGGCCACAGTCATGATCTGCCCGGCTCGCACCCGCGCCGTCATGCCGGGCTCGATCTCGTTTTCGCGCAGGCTCAGCCCGTCACCGTCCGTCAGCAGCGCGCCGCCGGTGGCCAGTTGCACGCCGCCTACGTTGATCGGCCCCACCGCATTGATCGCCGCACTCAAAAAGCTGCTCCTCACGATGCCGGTGCCGCCCGCGCCTATGCCCAGCGGATGACTGGTGGGCTGCTCACTCAAGGCTTCATCGCTGCCGCCCCCGCCGCAGGCCGATAGCGCAGCGCCTCCGGCAATTGCCAACAACAATTGGCGCCGGGATGGATTCAACTCAGGGCTTGGCTTCATGGTCATTCTCTGGTTCGCTGAAACTAAAAAGACCTAGGCGAGCGCGGTGCGTCCCGCTGCGGCCTGCGGCTTGATCCTCGGCCACGCGGCGCTCCAACTCGGGCACCACCTCGGCCAACACGCGTTGCCATTGCTGTGCCGCAATCTCCCGAATCGCGGCCGCCGTGGGCTCGCTGAGTTCATCGGCAAAGATGGCCTGCTCGAAATGCCGCCGGTCGCGGTGGATGACGTTGGCGCTGGCCGCGGCGAGATGGTCGCCGACATTGGCGCCGAGGAAGCCGAACATCTGGGCGTCGTCCTTCTCGGGCACATAACGGTCGGGCTCCAGGTACACGGTCTGGCCGTCCTCGCTCAGGCGCGCCATCCCCAGGCGCAGCAACTCGTCAAGCAAGCTGCGAGGGTGCACGTGGCGCGTGATGGACCCCGCCAGCGTTTCGAAACTTGGCGCTTTGCCGGTGCGCGGCAGAGCGCGCGGCTGGCCGGACTCGTCACGCAGCTTCTTGGCCGTGCTCCAGCGCAGATAGAGCTGGTTGACGGCCGAGGGCTTGGCCGCCGCGCTCGCATCCGGCGCCGCACTCAGCCTCGCCACCTCGCGCCGGCTCAGGCCCGTCGCCGTCGCGACCTGACTCACGTCGCGCGCCCCGACGCCGCCGGCGGCGCGCTTGGCCTCGCGAGCGGCGTCCACAAAAGCCTGCTTGAGCGCCTCCTCGGCCCGGTCATAGGCCAGCCCCTGCGCCACGCAAAGGCGCGTGAGCGGCAGCAACACAGCCTCGAGGGCCCGCAGTAACAACTCATTGCGTTTTTCCATTTGACAGATCAATTCTAAGCGCGCAAAGTGAAATGCGCAATTTGTGCATTTAATCAAATGGTCAGCCAAAGGAGCTTCTCATGCCTAGCTACACCCTCAACGTCAATGGCGTGGACCGCCCGGTCAACGTCAGTGCCGCCGACATGCCCCTGCTGTGGGTGCTGCGCGACGTGCTCAACCTCACCGGCACCAAATACGGCTGCGGCATCGAGGTCTGCGGCGCCTGCACCGTGATGGTCAACGGCGAGCCGCAGAAGTCCTGCGATATGGACGTCTCCTCGGCAGTTGGCAAACGCATCGTCACCATCGAGGGCCTTTCGCCCGATCGCAGCCATCCGGCGCAAAAAGCCTGGATCGCCCACCAAGTGCCGCAGTGCGGCTACTGCCAGTCGGGCATGTTGATGGCCACCGCCTGCGCGATGCAGGCCGGGCATCACGGGAGCTCGATCGCCTCGGAGCTCAGCAATGTCTGTGTCTGCGGTACCTACCAGCGCATCAAGAGCGCGGTGACCTCTCTCTAGTCAGGAATCATCATGACCAGCCAACTTCAACGCCGCGAGTTCCTCGCGTCCACCGTCGCCAGCTCGGTGGCCTTCACCCTGGGCTTCCAGCTCGATGGCCGCGAGGCTCGCGCCGCAACGGCAAGCACCCCAACTGCCACCCAAATCAACACCTGGCTGAGCATCGCCGCAGACGACAGCATCACCCTCACCGTCGGCGCCTCCGACATGGGCCAAGGCTCGGTGCAGGGGCTGGCGCAGATCCTGGCCGAGGACCTGATGGTCAACCCGGCGCGCGTGCGCATTGCGCAGGGCGGGCCTACCATGGCCAACCCCGCGCCGGTGGGGGCCGCCATCAACACGGTCGGCTCCGGCGTCACGCGCAACAACTTCTGGCGCCTGCGCGACGCCGGCGCCATTGCCCGCGAGACGCTGGTGCAGGCGGCCATGAACACCCACGGGGACGCCAACCGCAGCAACTACTCGGTACTGGACGGTGTCGTCAGCCACAGCGGCGGCGCGCGCTACAGCTACGGCCAGCTGGCTCCGGCCGCCGCCCTACTCACCCCGCCCGCCAGCGCGCCGCTGGTGCCCGGCGCGCAGCTGCGCTGGATAGGTCAGGCGATGGAGCGGCAAGACATTCCCAACAAGGTGGACGGCAGCGCCCGTTACGGGCTGGATGTGCGCCTGCCCGGCCAGGTGTTCGCGGCGGTCAAGCATTGCCCGACTTTTGGCGGCAAGCTGGCCGCAACACCGAGCAAGCCCGCGGCGGCCATCGCGGTGCTGCCGCTGGCGGTGGCCGCCGGCACCGCGCGCGGCGCCGACCTTGCCGGCAATATCAACGCGGTGGCGGTCGTGGCCAGCACCAGTTGGGACGCGATGCGCTTGGCCCGTAACCTGAGCGTCAAATGGACGCTGCCCGCCAATGCCGCCGCGCTCAACAGCAGCCAAATTCTGGCCGACGCCAAGACCTTGCTGAAAAGCGCACCGGCCTATGTCGCCGGAGCCGCCAACCCGCCGGGCACCTGCTACACGGTCGAGCTCAGCACCGCCAACCCCGATGCGGCGCTGACCCGCATAGGCGGCAAGCGCCTGGACGCGACCTACACCCTGCCCTACGTGGCGCATGCCTGCATGGAGGTGCTGAACTGCACGGTGGACTTTGTGGCCGGGCAGCGCTGCGATGTTTACGCGCCCACCCAGTCCGCCCGCAACGCGCTGGCCATCACCATGCAACTGACCGGCCTGCCCGAAAGCGCCGTGCACATCCACACCACCCTGCTGGGCGGCGGACTGGGGCGCAAGGCCGAGGTGGACTTCATCGCCCAGGCGGTGCAACTCGGCATGGCCCTGGGTCGGCCGGTGCAGCTCTTCTACCCGCGTGAAGAAGACTTCAGCCATGACCAGTACCGCCCTATGGCCGCCGTGCAGGTGCGCGCCGCGCTCGACCAAGGCAATGCAGTGGCGAGCTGGATCTACCGCAATGTTTCGCCCTCTATCCTTGGCCAGCGCGGCAGCGTGCTCGGGCCCAAGGGCGACAGCCAAGGCTATGAAGCCGCGCAAGGCTTGCCCTACGCCTTTGGTGCGAGGCGGGTCGAGTGGGTCAGTCACCCGGCGCCTATTCCCGTCGGTTTTTGGCGATCGGTGGGCGCTTCGATCAACACCTTTGCGGTGGAGTCGGCCATCAACGAGTTGGCGCAGCTGGCCGGCCAGGACGCGCTGCAGTTCCGCCGCGCCCGTCTGACCGATCCGCGCTGGATTGCCGTGCTTGACGCGGTGGCCGGCGCCAGCGGCTGGAGCAGCACGCCGAAGGCTGGTACCGCACGTGGCGTGGCCATTGGCAGCGCCTTCAACACCATCGTGGCGATGGTGGTCGAGATCTCCGGCAGCAGCCTGGGCAACTTCAAGCTGAGCCGCGTCTGGCTGGCCTGCGACTGCTACCTCACCGTCAACCCGCGTAATGTCGAAGCCCAGCTGATCGGCGGCGTGGTGCACGCGATCAACGCGACGCTCTACGGCCAGCAGACCTTTGTGAATGGCGCGGCGCAGCGCAAGAACTTCAACACCAACCCGATGATCCGGCTGCAGCAGATGCCCACGGTTGCCGTCACCCTGATCCCGAGCCCGACGGTACTGGACCGCGGCCAAGCCATTGGCGGTGTGGGCGAGCTTGGCGTGCCGAGCTTTGCACCGGCGCTGGCCGGTGCGCTGCTCAAGCTCACCGGGCAGGCGGTGCGGAGCTTGCCTTTGTTGCCGAATGCGACGATGGGCGAAGGTTGAGGATGGGGTTGAGTGGCTGAGGGACCATGCGCCCACTCAGCTCCGTTGAATACCCTGACCTTTGGCAGGTGTCATGTGTAGCTGGCATAGTTCGGTCCTGTCGCGCAGACCAAGCTGCGTGCTTTGGTCCCGAATTGCTTGTCAACACACAGAGATATTTTTTCATGACACCTAGCGCCCGCTCCCTGCTGAATATCGCCTTGCTCAGTGGCTTGGTCTTCGCCGGCCAAAGTGCCTCCGCCCAAGCCTTTGACGCCGCGCGAATTTATGGTGCCATTCCTGACCGTGACGGCGGCGCCATAGGCCTGGGCGTCTTTGGAGGACAAAAATACCTGGGCTCCAAAGAGACCCGCGTCATGCCCGTGCCGGTCATCGACTACCAATGGAGCAATGGCTTCTTTGCCGGCACCGGCAACGGCCTAGGCATCAATTTCTCCAAGCAACAAAACATCAGCTATGGCCTTCGCGTCACGGCCGACTTTGGCCGCGATGAAGACCTGGACGACAACTTGAACGGCATGGGCGATATCAAAGCCAGGCCCGAGGTTGGGGGCTTCCTGAACTACAGCCTGAGCCAGGGCTTTGTGCTGACCTCGTCGCTGCGCTATGGCGCGGGCAATGACAGAAAAGACATGCAGCTCGACCTGGGTGCCGTCTACTCGATGATGCTGGCCCCGCAATGGCGTCTCGGTGCCGGTGCGGCGATCACCCTGGTCAATGCCGACT
>CAUPEV010000088.1:0-17754 GCA_963510335.1 uncultured Roseateles sp. | reverse complement strand
GGTGGCTGGTGCTGGCGCACCAGAGCCGCGAAGTCGCGCAAGAGGAATCGAATCGCCAGACCCAGGCGCTGATGCTGGAGATTGCCTCGCACGCTCGCACCGACGAAGCCCTGCAAAGGGCAAAGCAAGCGGCCGAGCAGGCGCAGCTGAGCGCCGAGCAGGCCAACCAGGCCAAGAGCCGCTATGTCAGCGCCATCAGCCATGAGTTGCGCACGCCGCTGAACAGCATCCTCGGCTATGCGCAACTGATGGCCGAAGATGCCGAGTTGCCGCCGCGCCGCCGCCAAGCGGTGCAGGTGATCAAGCGCAGCGGCGAACATCTGCTGCAGCTGATTGACGGCACGCTGGATCTGGCCCGCATCGAGGCCGGCAAGTTGTCGCTGGAACCTGCAGCGATGCTGTTCGAGGATGGCATGCATGAGCTGGCCGAAATGTTCGAGCTGCAAGCCGCCTCCAAAGGCCTTGTTTTTCGCTTCGAGGTCATCGGCGAGCTGCCCAGCAGCGTGCGGGCGGATGAAAAGCGCCTGCGCCAGATCCTGATCAATCTGCTCGGCAATGCCTTGAAGTTCACGCCCCAGGGTCAGGTCGTGCTGCGGGTGCGCCATGCGCGCGAGATCGCCTTGTTCGAGATCGAGGACAGCGGCCCCGGCCTCAGCAGCGAGGCCCTAAGCCGAATTTTTGAGCCCTTCACGCGCGGCAGCACGCGCGCCACCGACGCTGCACCTGGGGCTGGCCTGGGCCTGACCATCGCCAAGATGCTGACCGAATTGATGGGCGGCGAGTTGAGCGCCAGCAGCGAAGTCGGCCAGGGCTCGGTGTTCCGGGTCAAGCTGTTCTTGCCCGCTTTGGCGCCGCCGCATCAGTTAGACAGGCTCAGGACTGCAGCGCCACGGCGCGGCTATGCCGGGCCACGCCGGCTGATCCTGATCGTCGACAACGAAGCGGCCGATCGCCAATTGCTGAGCGAGCTGTTGCAGCCGCTGGGCTTTGATTTGCGCAGCGCCGCCAGCGGCCATGATGCGCTGGACCTGGTCGCGAGCGGCGGTTTGCGGCCCGACGCGGTCTTGATGGATCTGGCCATGCCCGGCATAGACGGCTGGGAAACGATTCGCCGCCTGCGCTTGCTCACGCCCGCCGAGCTCAATATCGCCGTCGTCTCCGCCAATGCGTTTGAGAAAGGCCAGGACAACGCGGCTTTTGGCATCACACCGGCCGACTTCATCACCAAGCCCGTGCGCCACGCCGAGCTCTTGGACTGGCTGGGGCGCAGGCTTCAGCTGCAGTGGCTGGACACGAGGGCGGAGACAGCAGAGGCGCCGCCTGCGCAAGCGCGAGCCAGCGCAAGCCAGTTGCCCTTGGAACTCGACCCCGAGTTGCTGACGCCGCTGCGTGAAGCCTTGAACCTGGGCTACTACCGCGGCGTGCAGGCACAGCTGGACCTGATCG
Organism: uncultured Roseateles sp.; assembly: GCA_963510335.1. Classification (GTDB taxonomy): domain Bacteria; phylum Pseudomonadota; class Gammaproteobacteria; order Burkholderiales; family Burkholderiaceae_C; genus Paucibacter_A. The sequence goes on along the minus strand of CAUPEV010000088.1, from coordinate 16,308 downwards.
CCGGCGCCATACCCGAAAGCGCCGCAAGCGCCGCCTGGGTCGAGAGCTTGCGCGGCCTGGCGCGCCAATACCAATTCGAAGCGATCACAGCCATCTTGGGGCCGGAGATCCCTGCATGAATAACAACGCCACCATCATCATCATCACCCCCAAGCAAAGCATGGCGCCAGCCATCAACAGCACGGCGCCCGACTGGCTGGAACGTCAGCGTGGCGACCTGGTGCTGATCGTCGACGATGTGCCGGACAACGTGGCCATGTTGCATGACGCCTTGGACGAAAGCGGCTACACCGTGCTGGTCGCGACCAATGGCGAGTCCGCGCTGCAACGCGCCACCCAGGCCTTGCCCGACATCATCTTGCTGGACGCGATGATGCCCGGCATGGACGGCTTCGAGGTGGCGCGCCGCCTGAAAGCCGCCGCCGCCACGGCGCATATCCCGATCGTCTTCATGACCGGCTTGACCGAGACCGAACATCTGGTCGCGGCGCTGGACGCCGGCGGTGTCGACTATGTGACCAAGCCGATCAAGCCCAAGGAAGTGCTGGCGCGCATGCAAGTGCATTTGCGCGGCGCGCGCCAGGCGCAGGGCGCCGTGCAGACCCGCCGGGCGCTCGACGCTTTTGGCTACGCCAGCATCACGGTGCGGGTCAGCGACGGCCGGCTGATGTGGCAGACGCCGCTGGCGCGGGAGCTGCTCGCCGCCTATTTCGGCGCGACGGGCCAGTTTTCTCCGGTGTTTGCGCCGGCCCCGGTGCTGGACTGGCTGCGCCGCCATGTGCCGGCGGCGCGCGAACAGCAGGTCGAGCCGCCGCGCTTTTATGCCGAACTGGGCGCCCGGCGCCTGAGTTTTGCGCTGCATCAGCAGATTGGCGCCGCTGAGCCGGAGGATCTTGGTGACGGCGAAAGCAGCGATTGGCTGATCGTGATGCGCGAGGTGTCGGACTTGGGCCTCATCGAAGCTATGGGCCTGAACTTCAAGCTCACGGCCCGCGAGGCCGAGGTGCTGTACTGGGTCGTCAAGGGCAAGATCAACCGAGATATTGCCGACATCCTGGGCGCCAGCCCGGCGACGGTCAAGAAGCACCTGGAGCGGGTGTTTTCGAAGTTAGGGGTCGAGACGCGGACTTCGGCTGCGGCGATGGCTTTGAATCGGATTCGGGCGCTGCATCCGCATTGGGAGTTGTAGCCCGGCCACCCCGATGCGGGGTCAGTGGTAGTCCTCTTCGAGCTGGTGGCGTATCGCCAGCACGATGACCTTGGACGTGCTGACAATCTCGTACAGCGCCACGTAGCCGGTGCTGCCGAAGGGGATGATTAGCTCCCGCTGAGCAGGGTTCTGGGCGGCCTTGCGAAAGCTGAACGGTGTGAGCGCCAAGCCGTGCTGCGCTGATGCTCTGATCGCGGCTATAGCCGCTTGAGCGACGTCAAGTTGTTCGCTGGTCTCGGCCTGGTCCAGCAAGTAGTCAAACAGGAGCTCGAGGTCAGCTTCGGCTGTGGGCGCGAACTCGACGGTGAAGGTCATGGCCCGAGTTATTTGTCGAGCTGTCTAGCGAGTTTCTTGCGCTTGGCGTCGAGTTTGGCTTGGAGCTTGGCCAAGACCGTCTCTAACGGCGCTGCGACTCCCGTTTGGTGGTATTCCTCAGATGCGGCCTGCGCCCGCGCATGGAAGGCCGTCTGCACGCGCCTGAAGGCGATGGCGTTGCGCATGGTCGCTTCGACAAAGTCGGTCAGGGTTTCGCCCTGCAACAGCACGGACTCGAGATCAGCGCGGAGCTCGGGTTCAACGCGGATTTGCGGGATGACGGCGGTTTTCATGGGGAGGAGTGTATTGCGCTTGCAATACATTCACAAGCCAACGTTCCGTGTCGGGGCGGTCAGGCTATGTGCGCACGCAGTTCGGGCGTCGGCTTTTTGACCACGGCTTTCATGCTGCCAAGAACTCCAGATAGCCTGGGCGCCCTTCGGTTCGTTTGCTCTGCCAGCACGATGCCGGGAGTTCGTCCCGGCGGCCGACCTCCTTCTCTTGTCTCGCCAAGAGAAGGAGGCAAGAGAAGGCGACCCTGCCGCATGGCCCTGCGGGTCCGCTCGGATGCTCAAATTTGCCGGGCCGCGCCCAACTCACTGCGCTACGCTCCGTTCAGACAGGGGGCGCGAAGCCAGTCTTTGAAGTCGCTGCGCGACTCCCGGCAAATCCTGCGCTCCTCGCCCATGCAGAAGGGGAACTACAAAGAACACGGCTCGCTGCGCGTCGCCTCGAGGGGTGCTGCGCTACGCGCATGCACCTAGCAAGTTAATGGTACGAGGGTCAAGTCTTGCCTTTAAATTTGATACCTGACCCCGAACTCTTCAATTTCCAGCGTAAATCAGTGATGATTTACGAATGGCTTCGTCCTTGTCAGTATTACTCAGGTCGACCATATGGAAGTCATGAACCTTGCGCGCCGCTGTGTACTGACTAAGGTCAAGCATATATGCTTCATATAACTCACCAGCTGTCCCTTTCTTAAGTGTTACTCGTGACTTAACGGGATGAATCATGCGCAAGTCAATGAGTTGATCTATCGACTCCCGAACAGGACCCGTTAACTTTTGAGAAACAAGAAAGACGTTAGATTTTGAGTTTTCCGTGCAAAATGTGACTAGCTCTGAAAAAGCCTCTTCCAAAACGGCGCGATCATCTGCGGAATCCAGTTTAAACTCCTCTCGTTTATTGGAGTCATAGTCGCCGGCGGCAAGATTTACATCTTCAAGTCCGATCTTTGGACCTCTATGGTGTTCATTACCACGATTCCTAGCGACGACAATTGAGCCTGAAAAAATACCGACAAAGTCCCTGGTGACACCACCCGAAGCAATGATTATGCGATCGATTGCTGAAGGGTTTAGTAGTTCCTTAATGCTTAGAGACGGTTTCTCAATCAGTAAGTTTTCGAGAACTTGCCTCAAAAATACCCGCAAGGTTTCAAATTTTTCTAGTGACATATCTAGATTAATTTCTTTTGCATCATCCCCAAGTTTCATGCCGATTGGTGGATCAGAGTGTTCGTACCATTGACTGCGATGCTTGATAGTTCCAATCTTCACCCACATACCGTTGCCTTTCGCAACTCTATGAAAGTAATCAATTACCTTTGCTTGATCCGCTTTACGTATGTGATAAAGATCATCCAGAATCAAAAATGAGGATCCGTCTGACAAATCAGATAGCTCCTTAAAGAAGCGCTGAAAACGAAGGATGTTCTGGTGAAGATATTCAACCTTATGGGATACATAGTTGGTTTGCTCTTGACTCTCGGAACTATTTTTTCCCGAACTGCTGCCAGTTAACGAAGATGTTAAGCCCGGGATAACTCCAGCCGCGTCCGCCTTGATTGATGTATTTTTCTCACTCGCAATTGTAATCTTGACTTGTTTAGTGCTAGATTCTGGCGTTCTGAGTTGCGCCTCCAAATCTTGGATTGTCTGATTAAGACTTTTTTGCAACTCTGCAGTCTTTGCTTTGTTAAATGGCGGTCTTTTTGGCGTAGTGCCAAATAGCCGCCTCCAAAATGATGTTTTTGTTGCTGGATTGATTGCCGCGCTACTTAACCATCCCTCAAATTCACCGAGCGTCTTTATCAAGACGCTAATCAGTACATCTGGGTACGTGTGACCTTTGAAAGTCTCCAAATCCACGAACGCAATAGGCCTGCGATCCACCGTCAAATCTGCTGCGGTTTTCCGGAGGAGGCTAGATTTGCCAGATCCTCGCCTGCCAAACACGATACTGTGCTGTTTTGCTTTTGCGCGAGATAGAACGCCCGGTGCCGGCTCAATGAAGCGGCTAGCACCCTCTGGTGTCGCTCGCATTACTTCTTCGCACAGAACAAGCAGGTCGTCCACCTCTTGTGTATTTAATATTGATGGGGCTGTAATTTTCTTTGCCATTTCATCTCCCTGAATAAATCTTTGACAAGATTATTTTCAATGCCGAGGTTAGATCTTGAATCTAACGGCCTCCCGAGCTTTTCGAAGCCCCTTTTGACCACCAGCCAAAGACAGTTCTGGGTGCAATGCTTACTTCTATTCTAAGCAGCATAGCCGGGGGCAGGTCCCAAATATATAGGCAAGACCTGACCCTCAGGGCATCGACTTGCTAGGTGCGCGCGCGCAGCGCAGCACCCTTCGAGGCGACGCGCAGCGAGCCGTGTTCTTGGGTGTTCACCCCTTCTGCATGGGCGAAGAGCGGAGAATTTGCCGGGCGTCGCGCAGCGACTTCAAGAACTGGCTTCGCGCCCCTTGTCTGAACGGAGCGTAGCGAAGTGAGTTGGGCGCGGCCCGGCAAATTCGAGCACTGAGCGGACCCGCAGGGCCATGCGGCAGGGTCGCCTTCTCTTGCCTCCTTCTCTTGGCGAGACAAGAGAAGGAGGTCGGCCGCCGGGACGAACTCCCGGCATCGTGCCGATAGAGCTATACAAGCAAAGCCCACCTTCAAACCGAGCCTCGCTGAACCGGATTCGAGCCCCATCGAGCGCAGCCAATCCAACGGTCAATCAGCCCCGCACCAAGCCCCCTCAGTTCTGCACAATCTTGCTGCCCCTGAGCAGCACATCGCTCCCCGCCTTGACCTCAACCGACTCATTGGCCTCAAAGCTCAGCTTGCGCCCCTTGATGACGATGCTGCCGTCCTTCTTCATCAGCAAGCTCGCTTGGCCCACCACCAGCTCCAGCGAATCGCCCGCCTCAATGCGCAGCTTCTTGCCGACCTGGATGCTCAAGTCCTTGCCCACCGTCAAACGGTCTTGCCCGTCGATCACGACAACGCGATCAATGGACGGTAGCGGAATAGCGACTCTGTCTCTGGACATGGCGAGGCTCCTCATCTGTAGCTGTGGCTAGCGAAGGATAGCGGACAGCAGCAACACAACAACACATCAACACCGCCCCCCGCATACGCCATTCGCCGTATATGCCATTGGGGCAGCGCTGCCTACATTGAGGACGTCCGCAATGCGATCGATTGCGGCAAGCCTGCCCCCCAACACCGACCAGACCCCCTTCCCAGGAGCGAATCGACCATGATGCAACGCCGCAACTTCTCCCTCAAGACCTTGGCCGTCGCCAGCGCCGTCGCCGGCCTGAGCTTCACCGGCCTCAATGTGCAAGCCGCCGACACCATCAAGGTGGGCGTGCTGCACAGCCTGTCCGGCACGATGGCGATCTCGGAGACGGTCCTCAAGGACACGGTCTTGATGGCTATCGACGAGATCAATGCCAAGGGCGGCGTGCTGGGCAAAAAGCTCGAGCCCGTGGTCGTGGACCCCGCCTCCAACTGGCCGCTGTTCGCCGAAAAGACCAAGCAGCTGCTGACCCAAGACAAGGTGGCCGTGATCTTCGGCTGCTGGACGTCCGTGTCGCGCAAATCGGCCTTGCCGGTGCTGGAAGAACTCAACGGCCTGCTGTTCTACCCAGTGCAGTACGAAGGCGAAGAGCTGAGCAAGAACGTGTTCTACACCGGCGCCGCGCCGAACCAGCAGGCCATCCCTGCGGTGGACTATCTGATGAGCAAGGACGGCGGCGCGGCCAAGCGCTGGGTGCTGCTGGGCACCGACTATGTCTACCCACGCACCACCAACAAGATCCTGCGCGCCTACCTGAACAGCAAGGGCGTGAAGGATTCGGACATCGACGAGAAGTACACCCCGTTTGGCCATAGCGATTACCAGACCATCGTCGCCGACATCAAGAAGTTCTCGGCCGGCGGCAAGACCGCCGTGGTGTCCACCATCAATGGCGACTCCAACGTGCCCTTCTACAAAGAGCTGGGCAATGCCGGCCTGAAGGCCAAGGATGTGCCGGTCGTCGCCTTCTCGGTCGGTGAAGAAGAGCTGCGCGGCGTGGACACGAAACCACTGGTCGGCCATCTGGCCGCCTGGAACTACTTCATGTCGCTGAAAAACCCGGCCAATGCCGACTTCATCAGCAAATGGACCGCTTACGCCAAGGCCAAGAACCTGCCCGGCCACAAGGACCGGCCGCTGACCAATGACCCGATGGAGGCGACTTATATCGGCATCAATATGTGGAAGCAGGCGGTTGAGAAAGCCAAGAGCACCGATGTGGACAAGGTCATCGCCGCCATGGCCGGCCAGACCTTCACCGCACCGAGCGGCATCACTTCCAAGATGGACGAGAAGAACCACCATCTGCACAAGTCGGTGTTCATCGGCGAAATCAAGTCCGACGGCCAGTTCAATGTGGTCTGGAAGACACCGGCCCCGGTCAAAGCCAAGCCTTGGAGCCCCTTCATCGCCGGCAACAACGTCAAGCCAGATGAGCCGGTGAAGAAATAAGTAAGTAGTTCCAAGAGAGATATGAGCCGATGAAGCGCCTGCTGAATTCATTGTTATGTGGTCTGCTCTTGTGGCCTTGCGTCACACAGGCCTTGACGCCCCAGCAGGCGCTCGCGCTGGCCACCGGCGACGGCGACGAGCGCAGCGCTGCGCTGCAAGCGATCGTCGCCACGCCGGACGAACGCAGCACAAGGCTGCTGCTGGCCATGAAGGCCGATCAAGTGAAGCTGGACCCCGCCCGCCAACTTTTGCTCATCGTTGACGAGAAGGGTCAGATGCAGGACGCGCTGACCGGCCAAGTGCTGGCCCAGCCGCCAGCCGCGCTGGACGACGTGATGCTGAACAACCGCCTGCGTGGCGAGCTGGATCAAGCGCTGGCCGTTTTGCAGCTGTTCGCGCCGGCGACTCCTGCTGAGCGACTGGCTGCTGCTCGGTCCTTGCAGCAGGACGCCAAGATCGACTACCTGCCCATGCTGGACATGGCGCTGTCAAAAGAAGCCGACGCCGCCGTCCGTACAGAATTGACGCTGGCAAGAGCCGCGGCGCTGTCCTTCAGCCCGGTCGTGGAGCAGCGTCTGCTAGCGGCCAAACTGCTCGGTGCCTCGCGCAGCCCCGCCACCCAATTGCTGCTGAACCAGCGCCTGGCCGAGGAGACCGACCCCGACGTCAAGAGCGCCTTGAAGAATTCGCTGCGCAGCCTGGAATCGACGCTGGCCCTGGGCGAGCGCCTGGGCGCTTTGTTCACCGGCCTGAGCCTGGGCAGCATCTTGCTGCTGGTCGCCCTCGGTCTGGCCATCACCTACGGGCTGATGGGCGTGATCAATATGGCGCATGGCGAGCTGATGATGATCGGCGCCTACGCCACCTATCTGGTGCACCTGGCCTTTCGCCAATGGTTGCCGCCGAGCTGGTTTGACTATTACCTGGTGCTGGCGCTGCCGGCGGCCTTCCTTGCTGCGGCTGCCGTGGGCGCGCTGATGGAACGGCTGGTGCTGCGCTGGCTCTACGGGCGGCCGCTGGAGTCGCTGCTGGCGACCTGGGGCCTGAGCCTGATGCTGATGCAGACGGTGCGCAGCTTGTTCGGCGCACAGAACGTCGGCGTCGAGAACCCGGCCTGGATGAGCGGCGGCTGGCAGGTTCTGCCGTATCTGAGCCTGCCCTATACCCGGCTGATGATCATCCTCTTTGCCGGCCTGGTGCTGGGCGGCATGACGCTGCTGATCAAGCGCACGCGCTTGGGGCTATTCGTGCGCGGCGTGACGCAAAACCGGCCTATGGCCTCTTGCATGGGCGTCAACACCGCCCGCGTCGACACCTATGCCTTTGCGCTGGGCTCCGGCATCGCCGGCCTGGCCGGCTGCGCCTTGAGCCAGGTCGGCAATGTCGGGCCGGACCTGGGCCAGAGCTATATCGTTGACGCCGTCATGGTGGTGGTGCTGGGCGGCGTCGGGCAATTGGCCGGCACCGTCTACGCGGCGCTGGGCTTGGGGATGCTGAACAAGCTGCTGGAAGGCTATGTCGGCGCCGTGCTGGCCAAGATCGCCGTGCTGGTTTTCATCATCATCTTCATCCAGAAGCGCCCGCAAGGCATCTTCGCGGTGAAGGGTCGGGCGGTGGAGGCGTGAACGCTTTCTTTCCACTAGCCAAGCCCATCGGGCGAGTACTTCCGCTCATGTCCTCCGGCTCTGGCTTCGCCAGACCCTCCTCCTTTACTTCGCTTCAGCACTCACCCGACGTTCTTGGCGACCGCTCTTTTGGCGAGAAGCCCGAACGTACCCGAGAAGGTCGGCTGGGTGCTCTGCGGAGCGAAGTAAAGAAGGAGGCATGGCCCAAGGCCATGCCGGGTGACATGAGCGGAACAGAGCGCCCAGTCGGCCTGACAAACAAACGGACATTGAATCAGCTATGACCCCCAGCCCAAGCCAACAACTGTTGAGTACCAAAGGCTGGCTCAGCTTCGCCACGGCGCTGCTGATCATCTGCCTGCTGGCACCTATCCTCAACCTTTGGGTGCCCGAGGGTCAGGTCTTGCATTTGAGCGACTATGCGGTAGGCCTGCTGGGCAAGTTCATGTGCTACGCGATCTGCGCCTTGGCGATGGATCTGATCTGGGGCTTTGCTGGCATCCTGAGCCTGGGCCACGGCCTGTTCTTTGCGCTGGGCGGCTATGTGATGGGCATGTATCTGATGCGCCAGATCGGCAGCGACGGGCAGTACCAGAGCGCGCTGCCCGACTTCATGGTGTTTCTGGACTGGAAGTCGCTGCCTTGGCATTGGACCTTCAGTGACAGCTTCGCGGCCACCTTGATCCTGATCGTGCTGGTGCCTGGCCTGGTGGCTTTTGTGTTCGGCTTCTTTGCCTTTCGCTCGCGCATCAAGGGCGTCTACTTTTCCATCATCACGCAGGCGCTGACCTATGCGGCGATGCTGCTTTTCTTCCGCAACGAGACCGGCTTCGGCGGCAATAACGGCTTCACCGATTTCAAGCGCATTGCCGGCTTGACGATTGCGACACCGCAGATGCGCATGGTCTTGTTCGTCGTGAGCGGCCTGGCGCTGCTGGGCTGCTATTTGCTGGCGCGCTGGCTGACGCGCAGCAAGTTCGGCCGCGTGCTGCAAGCGGTGCGTGACGCCGAATCCCGACTGATGTTTTGCGGCTACTCGCCGTTTGCCTACAAGCTGGCCATCTGGACGCTGTCTGCCGTGATGTGCGGTGTGGCCGGTGCGCTCTATGTGCCGCAGGTCGGCATCATCAACCCGAGCGAGATGAGCGTGGCCAATTCGATCGAGATCGCGGTGTGGGCGGCGGTCGGCGGGCGCGGCACGCTGCTGGGCCCCATCGTCGGTGCCTTCCTGGTCAACGGCGCCAAGAGTTGGTTGACGGTCAGCGCGCCGGAGATCTGGCTCTATTTTCTGGGCGCGCTGTTCATCGCGGTCACGCTGTTCCTGCCGCATGGCTTGGCGGGCCTGGTCGGGCAAATCAAATCCAAAGGCAAGACATCATGACCCCCGACCTGATGGAGCAAGGCAGCGAGCGGCTGCAGCACAAAAAGGAAGTGCAAGAACAGGGCAGCTCGGGCGGCCGCAACGCTGGCTATTCGCGTGTCCATGAGCCCGGCGCCTTGGATCTGGCGCATGGCCGCATCCTCTACCTGGAAGACGTCAGCGTGGCCTTCGACGGCTTTCGCGCCATCAACAAGCTGTCGCTGGACATCGCACCCGGCGAGCTGCGCTGCATCATCGGGCCCAACGGCGCCGGCAAGACCACGATGATGGACATCATCACCGGCAAGACCCGCCCCGACGCCGGGCAGGTCTTCTTCGGCAGCACCATAGACCTCTTGCGCCACAGCGAGGCCGAGATCGCCGGTCTGGGCATAGGCCGCAAATTCCAAAAGCCGACGGTGTTCGAGGCGCTGACCGTGTTCGAGAACCTGGAGCTGGCGCTCAAGTCGCCGCGCGGTGTCGCGTCTGCACTATGGCACCGACTCAGCGGCGCGCAGCGCGACCGGCTCGGCGAGGTGCTGACCCTGATTCAGTTGCGCGACGAGTGGCAGCGCCCGGCCGGCCTGCTCAGCCATGGCCAAAAGCAATGGCTGGAGATCGGCATGCTCTTGATGCAAGAGCCCAAGCTGCTGCTGCTGGACGAACCGGGGGCGGGCATGACGGACCAGGAAACCGAGCGCACGGCGGAGTTGTTTTTGTCGCTCAAAGGCAAACATTCCTTGATCGTGGTCGAGCACGATATGAGCTTCATCGCGCGCATCTCCGAGATCGTCACCGTGCTTTGCGAGGGCGCGGTGCTGGCCCAGGGCACGCTGGCGCAGGTGCAGGCGGACGAGCGGGTGATCGAGGTCTACCTCGGGAGATGAGCGTTATGTTGCAAGCGAAGAATATTCATCAGTATTACAGCGGCTCGCACATCTTGCGCGATGTCAGCGTCAGCGCCAGCGCTGGCCGCATCACCGTGCTCTTGGGCCGCAACGGCGTGGGCAAGACTTCGCTGCTGAAGTCGTTGATGGGCTTGGTGCCGATCAAGAGCGGCGAAGTGCTGTTCGACGGGCGCAACATCACCAAGCTCGCACCCTATGAGCGCGCCCGTGCCGGCATCGGCTATGTGCCGCAGGGCCGCGAGATTTTTGCCCGCTTGACGGTAGAAGAAAACCTGCGCATGGGGCTGGCCACGCTGCCCGGTGGCACGCCGATTCCGCCGCATCTGTTCGAGCTGTTCCCGGTGCTCAAGCAAATGCTGCAACGGCGCGGCGGCGATCTGTCGGGTGGCCAGCAGCAGCAGCTCGCGATTGCTCGCGCGCTGGCGGCCGGGCCGAAGTTGCTGATCCTGGATGAGCCGACCGAAGGCATACAGCCCAATATCATCAAAGACATCGGCCGCATCATTCGCCAGTTAGCCGACCATGGCCTGAACGGTCAGCGCATGGCGGTGCTGCTGTGCGAGCAGTATTACGACTTTGCCGAAGAACTGGCCGATGACTACCTGGTGCTGGAGCGCGGCGCGGTGATCTCACAAGGCACGCGCAGCGAAATGGTCAGCAAGGGCGTGCGGCAGATTGTGTCGATTTAGTTTCTTGTCTACATCGCCATTCACATGGACCACAGGCGCGGCGGCGCGGCGGGCATGCCCCAGAGCTCATGCCGCCACAGGGCCCATGCCTGCCGCAACAAGTCCAGACTCGGTTCCGTCAGCTCGCTCAAGGCACGCAAGACCAGCACCTGCCCATGTGGCGCGGTGACGCCGGCAAACTCACGCAAAGGATGCGTCTCGATCAGCGCACGCACCGCATCTAGCGCCCGCTCTTGACGAGCGCGACTGATCCCTGAGCCGGCCGCGAACACCAAGGTGGCCAGGCAGCGCCGCCCGGCGAGGCCGAGCAGGCCATTCATCAGCAAAGTGTCATCGGCTGCGATCACGCCTTGCTCCAGCCAAACGCCTTCGACCTCCAGATGCTGAGCGAAGCGCCCGCGATCAAAGGGCTGGCCGGCTGCGGGCAGGCCTAAAGCGGTGATATCCCAGCACATCATCTCGGCTCCCGGCGCCAGCGCAAAACGCGCTTCGTTGCGCGCCTCGCAGCCGGGATAGGCCAAGGCCTCCAGCGGCAGCCACTCGAGCCGAGCACCTGCTGCTACCGTGGCTCGCACCGACTGCGTGGCGATGGCACCCGCCTCGCTGCGATAAAAGCGTGTGGCACCCGGCGTGGTGACGAGCCCATGCGCGCCTTCGCCCACATGCAATGAAACCGCCAAGGTGTCACCACCGACCAAACCGCCAGGCGGATGAACTAAGACGTTATGGCAGACCGCATCGCCTTCCGGGTACAGGCTTTTGAGGATGCGCAGCGGCCCGCTGTGTTCATAGCGCGCCACGCTGCGGCCATGCTCGCAGGCATAAGCAATCGACAAGTCGGCGCGCCAATTCGAGCCGGCGGGCGAACTTGTCGGGGGGCAAGGGGTCAAACTATTCATGGAATGCTTATATGCAAGATCCGCGCCCGGCCACCGGCAGAAAAATCAAGGGCCAGCGCTGATTAGGCGCTGACTACGCGTTGCCTGAACGCTGGCCAAGCGCGGCCTTTCACCATTGTCGCTGGCGCTGCTCTACCGGCGATCCCAGGCAATATGCAGCCTGTCGCATGTGGCTGGTGTCGATCGAGCCAAGCGCCCAGCATGCGGGTCTTCACGACGACGAGGTTTTCGCCATCTGGCGTTGAGCCGCTCGTTCGCCAGATCAAAACCCAGGAGTTGGACATGCTGAGCTTTCTTACTGCGGCGCTCCTTGCTGTGACGACCGCTGCAACGGCAGCTGTTGCGCCGCTGGACGCCATGCCGCAAACCCGGCTGGATGCCGAACTGCGCTGCCTCTTGGGTGTCTACACCCTGCCAGCGGGCAAGGCCGTGACGATCACCGGTGTCGGGGGCCAGCCTCGCGGCCTGCAATACACCCTCTCGAACGGCCAATTCGGGAACCTGCAGGAGGCAGAGGACGGCACGTTCGGCGCTGCGGGCTTGAGGATCAAGTTCGAACCTTGTAGCGCCGGCACGATGACCTTGGCGATGAAACAAGGCCAGCTTGCCGAGCAGGCGCTTCGTTTGCCCCTGCTCGAGAAAGAAACCAGTTTCTTCAGCGACGGCGTCAAGCTGCACGGCAAGTTGGTACTGCCGCCGGGTGGCCGTGCTCAGTCGCTGGCCGTGTGGATAGAGGGTTCCAACAACGACCCTTCCACCGATGACAGCGTCTGGCAGTACGAGCTCGCCCGCCGGGGCCTTGCCGTCTTTGTGTATGACAAGCGAGGGACGGGCGCGTCCGCTGGCGCCCCGCTGTCCGATTTCCACGCTCGCGCGCGCGACACTGCGGCCGCAGTCCAGGCGGCCCGGCGCTTGGCACCGGACATCCGCTCGGTCGGCGTGATTGGCGCGAGCCAGGGTGGCTGGGTGGCGCCACTGACCGCGACCTTGGTCGAGCTGGATTTCGTCACTGCTGCCTTCGCCATGGCCGAGGGCCCGATCGCCCAGGACCGAGCGCTGGTGGAGCAACAAGTCCGTGAGGCGGGCTTCGATGCTGCCGTGCTGGCCGAGGCCAAGGCGCTGACAGCGATTACCGAAACAATCGTGCGCTCCAATCTGCGCGACGGCTTTGCGGCGCTGGATGCATTCAAAGCCAAACACGCTGGCGCGCCCTGGCTGGAGGCCATACAGCCGCGCTCCTACACCGGCATCTTTTTGAAATTCAGCTCCGAGGACATCAAGACCAAGGGCCCCGCCATGGCGCAGGGCTTGAGCTTCGACTATGAGCCCCGTCCCGTGATCGAGGCGATCAAATCGCGCCAGCTTTGGCTGCTGGGCGGCAGCGATCGCCAAGCGCCTAACGCCGGCACTCAAGCGATCTTGCGGCAACTTCAGCTGCAGCGACCGAACATCGCCGTGGTGATCTTCCCGCAAGCCGACCATGGCTTGATCGAGCCGACCCAAACCGCTGACGGTGTGGGTATGGCCTACTCTGCGTCGTTGTTCGACGTGGCTGCCGACTGGATCAAAGCGCAGAAGCTTCCGGCGGCAGGCAAGTTCATCGAGATGCCGACTGCGAGATTGGCGCAATAGTCGATCTGGCAGGGGCAAGGCCACGATGACGCGCGACGTCAGCGTTAGTACTATCGCCAGCCTCGCTGCAACAAAGCGCGTGATACCCGGCGTGGTGCCGAGCCCTTACGCACCTTCGCCTACACGCATAGACAACGCCAAGGGGGCGCCACCCACCTAGCTGCCGGGCGGACCAATCACCACCTTGCGGCAGACTGCGTCGCCTTCCCTAAAAGGCTTTTGAGGAAGCGCCCTGGCCCGCTGTGTTCAAAGCGCGCCACGCCGCGACCCGCTTCGCCGGCCAATGCAAGATTCCGGGCTGCAAGGGCGTAAAGATCCAGGCGCCACTTTCACTCAAAGCAGCTTCAGCAAACCTTCATTGAGGGCCTCCAGCACCCAGCTCTTGCCATCGTCGCTGGCTCCCAAGGTATTGCTCAAGCCGAACAAGGCGCGCTCGCCGTTTTGAGCCAGCAAAACCAGGCCCATAAAGCCTTCGTCGGCGCCGCTGTGGACCAGCAAGGGCTGGCCCTGGCCGGCCGAGCCTTGCCAGCCGAGTGCGTATTGGCCTGCTTCCAATCGGCTGAGGCGCTCCACATAGCTGCGCGCCAGCGGGGTGCTCTTGCCTTGCAGGGCCAGTTGGTGCCAGCGCAGCCAATTGCCGTAGCTCGCAACCTTCATGCTGGCATTGCCGGCCGGCTTGATAGCGTCGAACCAAAGGCGCAGTTCTTGCGGATAGTCCTGCGTCAGCTCTAGCGTGGCCGGCGAGTTGCCGCTGTGGCCGATCGGTTGGCGGGCCTCGGTCGGGCGAGTCCATTGAAATTGCAGGCCTAAGGGGCGAGCCAGCTGTTCATCGATCAAGGCCCCGAAGGTCTTGCCGCTGGCCGCTTCGAGCATCGCGCCGGCCAAGGCATAGCCGGCGTTGGAATAGAGGTAGTCCAGGCCAGGGCGCACTTGAGCTGGCTGAGCCAACATCCATTGGCCGAGCAGGCGGCGGCGACCTGTTTCATCGCTCGGCAGAGGGCCGGCAAATTCGGCCAGATAGAGCTGCAGTTGATCGATGTCTTGCGGCTGGTCGAGTGACAGCAGGCCCCCTTTGTGATCCAGCAAGTCTTGCAGCGTGATGCTGCCGTACTCGGGCAACTGGGCGGCGGCCAGTTCCGGCATCAATTCGGCCGGGCGGCTGTTCCAGCGCAACAGGCCTTGGTCCACCATGGCGGCAGCCAAGGCGGCCGTCATCGCCTTGCCCAGCGAGGCGAGCTGGAAGCTCTCATCGCCGCGCAGCGCAACGCCGCCCGCGTCCTTGCGATTCAAGCCGGCGGCACCGACGCGCAGCTCTTCAGCGCGCTGATGCTGGCTGGCGAAGACCACACCGACCAGACCCTTGGCGACGGCCGCTTCGGCCTGCGCGCGCAGTTTCTGTGGCTCTTGCAGCAAGCGGGGGTCCAGCAATTCCTCGCGTTCCCCGCCGCCCCCGCAGGCGGCCAGCAAAGCACTGGAGACAGCGACGCCGAGCAGGCTGCGGCGCGAAAGAGTAGGGTGCTTTGGAGTGACGGCCTTGGCAGTCGGCGTGAGGGAAAGAGGGTTTGAACGAGTGAACATGGTTGAGAAACTTGGCGTCAGAAGCAAGGGAATGCATTGTTGAATTGCCAAGCTAAAGGAATGCCAAAGACAGGAATGCCAAAGGCAGAACGCCAAAGACCGGCCCGGCCGGCCCAGCTTGAACGGACCGGCCCGACCTGGGAAGACCTTGTCCACAAAGGCTTTTGCGCTATCGTTGCAAGGCGCGGTGTCGGGAGGTCTCCACACCGGCTCCTCATCGTCAACTCAAGCCGTACCTGCCATGCACCTTCACATGCCAATCGCCGCTGCCGTCCTGATCTTGTCGAGCGCCCTGGCGCAGGCCGGCCCGCCCTTGTCGTCCGACGTGATCCACCGGCCTGTCAAGTCGACCGCCCAGGCGCCGGCCGAGCCGATCGGCTTTTCCGTCAGCCACATGGACCGCAGCGTCGACCCGCGCCAGGACTTCTACGCCTATGCCAATGGCAACTGGCTGAAGCGGCTGACGATCCCCGATGCCGAGTCCAAAATCAACGGCTTCTCCATGCTGGGCGCCAACCTGGATGTCCAGCTGCAGCAGCTGGCCGAGCAGGCCAGCCAGGGCCAAGCGCCCAAGGGCAGCCCGTCGCAGCAGGTGGGCGACTTCTACCGCGCCGCGCTGGACATGCGGCAGCGCGACGCCGCCGGTCTGCAGCCGCTGCAGACCGACCTGGACGCGGCCGCGCGCGCCAGCGGGCCGGCCGACCTGGCCCAGCTGTCGCTGCGCCTGCAGGCCAGCGCCGGCAGTTCGCCGTTGCTCAGGCTGACGGCGCTGGCCGACATGAAGGACAGCAGCCGCACGCTGCTGTTGCTGCAGATGGGCACCCTGCAGCTGTCGAACGACCAGTACAGCGACCCGGCCGCCCAGAAGATCCGCGACCTGTACGTCGGCTACATCACCCGCGTCCACCAGCAGCTGGGCGATGCACCGGAGGTGGCGGCCGCCAAGGCCCGCACCATCCTGGCGATGGAGACCGAGCTGGCGGCACCCCGGCTGACGCCGGCGCACGAATGGGATGCGGCCTTCATCTACAACCTGATGACGATGGACGAGGCGCAGGCGCTGATCCCCGCGATCGACTTGCGGGCGATGGCGGCGGCGGCCCGGTTGACGCTGCCCGACCGGGTGCAAGTGCAGGACATCCCGGGCACCAAGGCCCTGCAGCAGCAGCTCGCCAGCCGCCCCGCTCAGGACGTGCAAACCTGGCTGCGCTGGTCGGTGCTGGCGCTGAACGCAGACTTCCTCGGCCAGCCCTGGTTACAGCTGAGCCAGGACTACCAACGC
>CAUPEV010000087.1:0-17873 GCA_963510335.1 uncultured Roseateles sp. | reverse complement strand
TGGAGCCCTTCGATGTGCGCTTTGATGGGCCACATTTGCATGCGGGCTTGAGCGGGCGGCGGGTGGCCGTCAAGCTGGCCTTGCTGGCCGGCGACATCGTCGTCGGCGCCGGCAATATCTATGCTTGTGAGGCCTTGTTTTTGGCCGGCGTTGACCCGCGCATGGCCGCGTCCAAGCTCAGTCGCCCGCGTGCCGAGCGTCTAGCTCAGGCGGTGCGCTCGGTTCTGGCCCAGGCGCTGGACGCCGGCGGCACGACCTTGCGCGATTTCAAAGATGCGCATGGCGTCGCCGGCAGTTTTCAAATGCAAGCACGTGTTTATGGCCGGGAGGGCCAGCCATGCTTGACTTGCGGCACGCCGATCCGGCGCATCGTGCAAGGTCAACGTTCCACATTCTTCTGCCCTAAATGTCAAAAACGATAGTCCTGCCGACCGAATTTTCAGCGAACCTGGTCGCATGGCAGCGCAGCCATGGCCGCCATGCCTTGCCTTGGCAAAACACCCGCGACCCCTACCGCGTCTGGCTCTCCGAAATCATGTTGCAGCAAACGCAGGTGACGACGGTTTTGGGCTATTACCAGCGTTTCTTGGAGCGCTTCCCCGCTGTCAGCGACCTTGCCGCGGCCACTTTGGACGAAGTGTTGGCGCTTTGGGCGGGCTTGGGCTATTACAGTCGTGCGCGCAATCTGCATGCCTGCGCGCAGGCGGTCATGACGCTTCATGCCGGTGAGTTCCCGCGCAACTCGGTGGGCCTGCAAACCTTGCCCGGCATTGGCCGGTCCACCGCCGCAGCGGTGGCAGCCTTTTGTTTTGGTGAGCGCGTCGCCATCCTAGACGGCAATGTCAAGCGCGTGCTCGGGCGTTTGCTGGCCTTTGATGGCGACCTGGCCAGCAGTGCCGAAGAAAAACGCCTCTGGGCCTTCGCCACCGCCTTGCTGCCCGCCGAGGGCATCGAGTCTTACACCCAGGGCCTGATGGATCTGGGAGCCAGCATCTGCAGCGCTCGTTCGCCGCAATGCTTGCTCTGCCCGGTGGCCGATTTGTGCGCCGGCCGAATAGAAGGCGAGCCCACGCGCTACCCGATCAAGACCCGTAAACTCAAGCGCGGCCGGCGTGAAAACTGGTGGCTGTGGCTGGAGCGAGAGGGTCAGGTCTTGCTCCAGCAGCGGCCCGCCACTGGCGTCTGGGCTGGGTTGTGGAGCCTGCCTCTGTATGACGATGAGGCGGCCTTGCAAGTTGCCGCTGAGCTCCTGGGCGCCAAGCTGGAAGTGATGCCGCGTATCGCGCATGCCCTGACCCATTTTGATTGGATACTGCACACCCGCCGAGCCGATCTGCTCGCCGAGGCCGGCGAAGCCGGGCCTGGGGGTGTGTGGGTGGCCCGTGAGCGCTTGGCCGAGTACGCTTTGCCGGCGCCTTTGAAAAAAATGATTGCTTGATCCAAGCTTGATGCTATGAATTCCGCTACCAAAAATGCTGTCGAATCCGCACTGGTTGCCCTGTTGGCGGCGGCCTGCTGCCTGTGGTTTTTGATTTCGGCGGCCAATGCCGAAGGCGAGCCCTCGGCTGCACTGCTGACCTTTTTGAGCCTGGGCATCGCTGCGGGCTTGATGGCGCATTGGGTCTTTATGGGCCAAGCCTTGAAGCGCAGCGGCCGCGGCGTGCTACCTTGGATGCTGGCCTTGGTGCTGCTCGCTCCGCTGGGCAGTGTGGCGCTCTTGGTATTGCTGTACTCGGCTGAAGACAAGCAGCCGCAGGCTTGAGTCTTTATTTAGCGTCCAACTCGCGGTGCCTTTTGAGCACCTGTCCATGATGAGCGAAATGGCGCGCCAAAGCTTCCACCAGATAGACTGAGCGATGCTGGCCGCCAGTGCAGCCAATGGCCACCGTCAAGTAGCTGCGCTGATCGGCGGCAAACTTCGGTAACCACTGAGTCAAGAAGGCACTGATCTGGCTCAGCATCAATCCAACCTCGGGCTGCGCGACCAAATAGTCGGCAACCGGCTGGTCGCGGCCACTGAGTGGGCGCAATGCCCGGTCGTAATAGGGGTTGGGCAGCACGCGCACATCAAACACAAAGTCGGCGTCGCTGGGCACGCCATGCTTGAAAGCAAAGGACTCGAACACCAGCGTCAGCGAATGGCCCTCCACCACCACCAAGTCGCGCACCCAGGCGCGCAGCTGCGCCGGGCGCAGTTGGCTGGTGTCCAGCACCGTGGACTCAACTCTCAGCGCGCCCAGCAATTCGCGCTCCAGCTTGATGGCTTCCAACAGAGCTCGGTGCCCGTCGTCGTCGCTCGACGGTGATTGATCTTGACGCAAAGGGTGAGGGCGGCGCGTCTCGGAGAAGCGCCGCATCAAGGTCTCGGTATTCGCGTCAAAAAAGATCGAGCGAATCGCAACACCGTCGGCGCGCAACTGCTTGAACAGCGGCAACAAAAGCGGCAAGGAGCCGGCGCTGCGCACATCCACCGCAATGGCAACGCGCCGCTCGCCGCGCTGTTGCTCCAGACGCAAGAATTCCATCAGCAATTCGGCGGGCAGGTTATCGACGCAGAAGAAGCCGGCATCTTCAAGCGCGTGCATGGCCTCTGATTTGCCGCCGCCGGACATGCCGGTGACCAGCACGACATTGCTTTTCGTCACTGGCTCATGGGGCTGGGCCGAGGTGCTGCTCATGACTTGGCTTTCTTCGATCGAGTTGCGGGTGCTGGGGGGGTGGAAGAAGAGATGTCGAGCATCTCCTGTGCATGGGCCAAGCTGGTCGAGGACAGGCGTTCGCCGCCCAACATGCGGGCGATTTCCGCCACCCGCGTCTCGCCCAGCACGGCCTGCACCGTGCTGAGTGTCTGGCCGTTTTGCAAGGCTTTGGCGACGACCAAATGCTGATCGGCGCAGGCCGCGACCTGGGGTAAATGAGTGACGGCCAAAACTTGGCGCTCGCGCCCTAACTGCTTCATCAAGCGGCCGACAGTTTCGGCCACCGCGCCGCCGACGCCGGCGTCGATCTCGTCAAAAATCAAGGTGCCCACGCCGCCGCTATCTTGCTGGCAGGTGGTGACGGCTATCGCCAGCGCGATACGCGACAACTCGCCGCCCGAGGCGACTTTGGCGAGCGGCCGGGGCGTGCTGCCGGCGTGGCCGGCAACCAGAAATTCGGCCGACTCTAGGCCAAAGCTTTGCGGCTGCTCTTGCGCCAGCAGGCTGACCTCGAACTGGCCGCCACTCATGCCAAGTTGTTGCATTGCCTGTGTCACAGCGGCTGCCAATTTGGGCGCAGCGGTGCGGCGCAAGCTGCTGATGCGTTTGGCTTCTTGCTCAAAGCGGGCGCGTGCGAGCAACAAGGCTGCGCTCAAGGTTGCTAGGTCGGTGGCGGCATCAAGTGTTTGCAATTCGCTTTGCCACTGGGTCAGCAAGGCTGGCAACTCGGCGGGCGGGCGGCGGTAGCGGCGCGCCAGCGTCATCCAGGCGGAGAGCCGTTCGTCCAGCTCTTGCAGGCGGGCCGGCTCCAGTTCGGTGCCGTGCAGATAGGTGCCTAGGGTATGACCGGCATCTTGCAACTGCGCCTGCGCGCCACGCAAGGCCTCAACGGCCGACAGCAGGCCAGGGTCGTAGTCCAAGACTTTTTCGAGCTGGGTCAAGGCCTTGTCGGTTTGCGACTCAGCGCTGGGCTCGGCCTCGCTCAAGGCGTCCAAGGCGGCGCGCACGGCATCCAGCAGTGAAGCTGCGTGCGCCAGCTTTTGATGCTCGGCATTCAGCGTGTCCCACTCATCAAAGCCGGGCGACAAGCGCGCGACTTCGCCGATCTGCCAAGCCAGGCGCTCGCGCTCACGTAACAAGTCAGCCTGACGTGATTCGGCCGCGGCGAGCTTGTCGCTGGCCAGCTTCCAGTCGGCGTAGGCCGCGCCCAAGACACTGCTGTTCAAGCCGGCATAGTTGTCCAGCAGGCCGCGCACGGCAGGCGCGCGGGTCAGGCCTTGCCAGGCATGTTGACCGTGTATGTCCAAGAGGCTGTCGGCCAACTCGCGCAATTGCGTGACGGTGGCTGTGCTGCCATTGATCCAGGCGCGGCTTTTGCCTGGTGCGTCAATGACCCGGCGCAGCAGCAAGCTGGTGCCGCCGTCATCAAAACCGGCCTCTTCCAACCAATCATTCAGATGCGCGGGGCGGTCGAATTCGGCCGAGATCTCGGCGCGCGCAGCACCTTCACGCACCACGCCAGCGTCGCCGCGGCTGCCAAGTGCTAGCTGCAGCGCGTCGACCAAGATCGACTTGCCGGCCCCGGTCTCCCCGGTCAGGACCGAGAAGCCGGCAGAGAAGTCCAGCTCCATTTCGGGCACGATCACAAAATCGCGCAGGCTCAGGCGGCGCAGCATCAGCTGACTCCCTCGTACCAGCGCAGCTTGCGCCGCAAGGTGGCGTAATAGCTCCAGCCCTTGGGGTGAAGGAAACAAACCTTGTGGGCTGAGCGGCGCACGCTGATTCGGTCGCCATGCAGCAAGCTGGCCAGGCTCTGCATATCGAAGTTCACGCTGGCGTCGCGGCCGGCAACGATCTCCAGCGTCACATCACCGGTATCCGGCAGCACGATGGGGCGGTTGGAAAGCGTGTGCGACGCAATCGGCACCAGCAGCCAGCCGGCGATGCTGGGGTGCAAAATCGGGCCGCCGGCCGACAGCGCATAGGCGGTGGAGCCGGTCGGGGAAGCGACGATCACGCCGTCCGCGCGCATATTGGCGACGAACTCGTCGCCCACATCAATGCGCAACTCCACCATGCTGGCGGTGGCGCCTCGGCTCACCACCACATCGTTCAGCGCCAAGCCTTCAAAGATATTGCGCTCATCGCGCCAGACCGCGCCTTCCAGCATATTGCGGTATTCCATCTCGTAGTCACCGGCCAAGATAGGCGCCAGCGCTTCGCGAAAGCGCTCCATGGAGATATCGGTGATGAAGCCCAGCCGGCCTTGGTTGATGCCTACCAAAGGCGTTCCGTGCCTGGCCATTTCGCGTGCAAAACCCAGCATCGTGCCGTCTCCACCGACAACGATGGCAAGGTCACAGCGCGCGCCTAACTGTTCATTCGACAGGGCGTCGTAACTGGTGATGCCGGTGTTCAAGGCAGTCTCTTCTTGCAGAGAAACGTCTAGGCCTTGCCGCGTGACGAATTCGGCAATCTCCTCCAGGATTGGGCGTATCCCCAGAGCCTGATGCTTGCCCACAATTGCCACATGCTGGAAACGTTTCGCCATAGCCGAGAATTACACCACAGCACTATGACGTTACGGGGAAGTCCGCGTAGCAGCCGCCGCGCAGGAACCTACAATCAAGCCATGCTTGACGAGCGATCCAAATCACTGCTGAAAACCCTGGTCGAGCGCTATATCGCCGACGGCCAGCCGATAGGCTCCCGCACCCTGTCCAAAGCCTCGGGCTTGGAGTTGAGCCCGGCCACGATACGCAATGTGATGGCCGACCTGGAGGACTTGGGGCTTATAGCCAGCCCGCACACCAGCGCAGGGCGCATCCCGACGGCACGCGGCTACCGGCTGTTTGTCGACACCATGTTGACCGCGCAGCCCGCCTTGCTGGGGGCCGACGCCAAACCTATAGACACCCACCTGCAGCCCGACCAGCCGCAGCGTGTGATCGCCAGCGCTGCGCATCTGCTTTCTAGCTTGTCCAACTTTGTTGGCGTGGTGACGGCGCCGCGCAAGCCCGGCGTTTTCCATCACATCGAGTTTTTGCGTTTGGGCGATAGGCGCGTGTTGGTCATCATGGTGTCGCCCGACGGCGATGTACAGAACCGCGTCATCTTCACCGCCCAAGACCTTAGCCAAACCGAATTGGCCGAAGCCAGCAACCGCCTCAACGCCCATTACGCTGGACTGAGCCTGGAGGCGGTGCGAGAGCGTTTGAAGAACGAGGTCGACGAGTTGCGCGGTGAAATCGCCAGCCTGATGAGCGCGGCCGTGCAAGCGGGCACCGAGGCGATGGCCGATGAAGAAGAGCGGGTGGTCATCTCAGGCGAGCGCAACCTGCTCACCGTGCAGGACTTCGGTAACGATATGGGTAGCCTGCGGCGCTTGTTCGATGTGTTCGAGCAAAAGACGCAACTGATGCGTTTGCTGGATGTTTCCAGCCGGGCCGAAGGCGTGCGTATCTATATAGGCGGCGAGAGCCAGGTCGTGCCTTTTGAGGAGTTATCCATCGTTTCGGCACCCTACGAGGTCAATGGCCAGGTCGTCGGCACCTTGGGCGTCATAGGGCCGACTCGGATGGCCTACGACCGGATGATCCAGATTGTTGACATCACCTCGAGGATGATCAGCCAGGCGTTGTCGCAGAAGTAGGGTGGGTAGTCGCTGCCTTCCTGCCCTCCTATACAATCGCGCGCTTCCGCCACTGCGGTGGAAGTGAAAGTACCCCCTGGGGGCCGTTAGCTCAGTTGGTTAGAGCAGAGGACTCATAATCCTTTGGTCATAGGTTCAAGTCCTATACGGCCTACCAATTAAATCAAGCACTTAGCCTAATCTCTGCGGTTGGGCTTTGTTGTTTCTGGGGTGCGGAAAGCCCCATGCCGCCAAAGGCGGGGTTTTGCATGGGTGACTCCGCAACCGCGACATAGCGGCGCGGCCGGAACCGCAGCTATACCGCAGTTGACAAGCCCTCATCACATGGTGGTCACATGGCGAGGCGCCTCAGGACTTGGCTGGTGCTTCGGACGATGTCACCACCACCGCGCCGTTCTTCACCGGCAGCGTAGCGCCGGGTTTGTATGAGGTGCGTACGACACCCTCCAGCCCGGACAGACGGTAGGTCACGTCGTAGCCGACGAGTTTCTGCGACTTTTCGTTGACGGTACGGCAGCGCCGTTCGTTTGTGACGGTGACATCGCTTTCTTGCATGTTTTTCTGAACCTGATTGCCGGCGTAGCCCCCCGCCGCAACCCCGGCCACTGTGGCTAGAGTCTTGCCCGTGCCGCCCCCGATCTGGTTCCCGAGCAGACCGCCGGCTAGGCCGCCAATCACGCTGCCGGCCACGCGCTTGTCGTCCTGAACTGGTGCCTGGTGCTTCACGGCCACGTCGGTGCAACTTTCCTTTGGCGTAATGACGGTTTCCATCACTTCTCGGACTGCCAGCACGTCAGCGCTATTGGGTGTCGTGATAGTTCGATAGCCCGTGACGGCGCCCGCACCCAGAACGACTGTAGCGATGCCACCGATGACTAGGCCCTTGACCATAGATTTGTCCATTTGATGGCTCCTCTTGCTTTCAGATTAAAGTTCATGATACGTCGCCCACTCGTGCGGCCTCGCTTTCTAGAGCGGGAGGGTTTTGCTGGGCAAGGTTGGGGGCGCTACTCCACCACCGTTGTCCAGCGGCGCGACATGCGTTTGAGCGGCCCGGCGCAGCGGTGCCGGCAAGTGCCACCTTTTTGCTCGGATGGTTCGCGCCAGGGCAGCGCCGGCAAGACCTTGTCTGTCCGAAGCTTGCTCGCCGCCACCATCAAACCCTGTGCCGATAGCGCATAAAGTACGAATTCATGTTGTTGCCGCGCCGAGTTCTTGGGCGCGGCGATGGCTCCGGCTTGTTCGGGCCAACCCAGCAGCCGGTGGCTGGCCTCGGCAATGTGCAGGCAACGCATATGCTGCTGATAGCCTGCAGGGGCTGCTTGGCACTTGGGCTGAGCGATGGTGATTGGAGCGCGACCTGCTCGCCCTCTTTGCAGAACGCCTTGTAGTCGTGCGCAAAGCCCGTTGAGGTCTTTACCGCTTTAGCTCAACAAGCCAGTGTCAGCGGCGCGGAAACTCTGTTCAGGGATGAGTCAGGCTTTCGCGCTGATGCCGTGCAGGAAAAATGGCATGCGGCGTCAAAAGGTCAGACCCCGACGTTCAGTGTCGAGGGCAAGGCCAAAGCATCAGGGCAGCATCGGCAGTCAATGCCAAAAGGTGAGTAGCGGTTTGCGAGCTATCAAGGCGCGCTGACTGGGGAGTTGCTCAATGAGCTACTGAAAGAAGGTCGGAATTGACCCTCAAGCTTTGGCCCAGGGACAAAACCGGCTCAATTGGCCGGCTTTTTCAAGGGCTTGATGGGCCCGACATAGCGCCCCAGACCTTCCTCGAACGCTACGTTCAATCACCCTTGGCTTGGGTTGCCGCTCTGGCGTCCGAGGTTTTGAGTCTGGCGAAAATTCAATCAGCGCTGATGCGCGCGTACCCGACGTGCCCAAAAAGTTGCCAGACCCACGCTCATCAGTAGCAGCGCGGCTGGTTCAGGAACGGGCGCTTGTGAGAAGGCGATATTGTCCAAGCCGGTGGAACCCAGGTTACTCAGGTATAGGTGGACGATGCCGGTGCCAGTGACCGGTGCTGACAGCGGCTGGTACATCGTTTGCGGGTTCAGTGCGCTAGCGAAAGACAGCAGATTGGGCTGTGCGAAGCTCCCCTTGTCGTCCCAGATGCGAATGTCGGTGGGGTATGTGCCGGAGGACCATGTGGCGATGTCGAATCCCTGCAAGGTGATGTTCCATCCGGCGTCTGGCACGAAGTCGATCTGGTAGGGGACGTTGAAGGCACCATGTCCCAAGGCCCCCAATAGCGATGCATACCCGGTCGACCACAAAGACGCGAGTCCGCTTGCGTTTAGCGTTGTGAACACGAGTTCGACATTTGGCGTCCAGCCCGCGCCCTCGAAATAGCTGGTGCCGTCCTGGGGTGACCCGACGATTCGATCTCCATAGGTGCTCAGACCGCCGGCGCCAAAAGTTGAGGTGAATGGCAGCACCGTTGCTTGCGCCGAAAGCGGCGAAACAAGGAGAGCGGCGATGGAAAGCAGTTTTCGCTTGTTCAACATGGATGGCTCCTATGGCGGTGACGGAACGGGGCTGGGCATCTGGGTCACCAGCGAAAAGTCTAGGGTCGCGGCATCACTGTTCAAATCCCTAGCTTGCTGTCTTGGGGAGGTTTGCGCCTTCCTCTTTGACCGGTAACAGGCAAGCCATTGGCTGCCTCCTTCGGCTCACCAGAGTTGGCCGCAGTCGACGATGTTGGCCGGCACAATCAGACATTTCCGCAAGGCACCGACGAAGCCGAGACGGTATTCGGTTCACGCACCTTCTGGATGCTTGCGAATCTGCTCTTCTCGATCTGATAAATGAGCCACAGATAGCGCTTGACCCTCACCTAAGGTCAGGCTTCATGATTCGGTTCTTGTTGAACAAAAACGAATCGGCTTTCTGCCATGGAATACACCGTCGGTGATCTGGCCAAGCGTTGCGGTTTGACCGTGCGCGCTTTGCATCACTATGAAAAGCTTGGGCTGCTAAAGCCTTCCGGCCGCAGCGAGGCTGGCTATCGGCTCTATAACGAGGCCGACGTGCTGCGCCTGCATAGGCTCTTGGCTTACCGGCATTCGGGGCTGGCTTTGAAGCAAATAGGCGTTTTGCTGGAAGCGGAAAACCCGCCGCTGCTGGAGGTGCTGAGTCGGCATATTGCCGAGGTCGAGCGCAATCTGGGCCGCCAGCAACGTTTGCTGCGCGCGCTTAAGTCTGTGGCCGAGCGCGCGGCCCAAAACGAAGCCCGTGTCAGCGAGGCCGGCGCCAGCGAAGTCGGTGTTGGCGAGCCAGATGTCAGCGAACATTTGCTGGCCACCATGGGCATGATGCAGCGTTACGAAAAGTACTTCAACGAGGACGACTTCGCCCGGCTTGAAGCTCGGCGCATCGCCCTAGGCACAGAGGCGCTGCAGGCCAGCGAGGCCGAATGGCCAGCGCTGATCAAGGCCGTCCACGAAGAAATGGCGCGCGGCACTGACCCCGCTTCGGCACGCGTGCGGGCCCTGGTCGCCCGCTGGCAGGCCTTGATGGCGCAGTTCACCGGCGACGACGCCGAGGTCAGAGCGAAGTTTCAAACCATGTGGGCGAACGAGCCTTTGATGCAGCGGGACACCGGCGTCACGCCGGAGTTGATTGCTTACTTAAGGGCTTCTGTCTCCTCTACCGCTTCCGCTGCAACTGCGGCCTCGGCCGCATCCGCCACGCCGCCTGCCGTCACGACCGGCCGAACGACCAAGAAAATCAAAGGAACCAAACAATGAAGCCCGCTGCAGCAGCGCCCGCAACAGGCTCCGCCACCGATGCGGCCAAGGACGAGCGTCGCGCTCTGTTCGCCAACGCCAATTTCCGCTGGCTGCTGGGCGGCGGCGCGCTGTCGATGCTGGGTGACCAGTTCACCTTGATTGCCTTGCCCTGGTTGGTGCTCAAGCTGAGCAACGATCCGCTGGAGCTGGGTCTGGTCCTGGCCATCGTAGGCCTGCCGCGCGCGCTCTTTATTCTGATCGGCGGCGCCGTGGTCGATCGCTATTCGCCCAAGACCGTGCTGATGTGGACCAAGCTGCTCAACGCCAGCTTGATCGGCCTGCTGGCCATCTTGGTTTGGACTAGCACGATGCAGTTGTGGATGGTTTATGCGCTGACTTTGGGCATTGGCCTGGTGACGGCCTTCAGCTTCCCGGCCGGCAGCTCCATCCTGCCCAAGACCTTGGCCGAAGAGGCCTTGCAAACGGCCAATGGCGCCTTGATGGGCTTGCGCCAGTTGACGGCGCTGCTCGGCCCGCTGCTGGCCGGGCTCTTGATCGCTGCCTTTGGCGAGCAGGCCGCGCGCCTGGAGAATGCGCGCGGCTTGGGCCTGGCCTTTGCCTTTGATGCGGCTACTTTTGCGCTTTCCGCCTGGACCTTGAGCAAGGTGCGGCTGCTGGCCGCTGCCAAGGCGCCGCAAGAGCCGCAGTCGGTGTTGGCTGCCGTCGGCGAGGCCATAGGCACGATGTGGCGCGATCAGGAACTGCGCACCTTGTGCCTGTATTTCGCGGCGATCGCTTTCTTTGTCGGCGGCCCGATACAGGTTGCGTTGCCGGTGCTGGCCAGCACGCAAGTGGCCGGCGGCGCGGCGGCCTTGGGCCTCTTGTTGGCCGGCCACGGCGTGGGTAGTTTGATCGGCATGCTTGTTGCGGGCATGCGGCCGACCTGGCGGCTGGGCACGCTGGGCTTGACCGTACTGGCGATCGACGGCATCGCCGGCCTGGTGTTCTTGCCCTTCGGCCATATCACGGCGGTTTGGCAGGGCTTGGCGCTGCTGGCGCCGCTGGGTGCCTTGGCCGGCTTCGTTCAGGTGGCGGTGTTCACCTGGATGCAAAAGCGCGTGCCGCCGGCGATGTTGGGGAGGGCCATGAGTGTCTTCATGTTCATCTTCATGGGTTTGGCGCCGCTGGCGGCGGCCGCTGCCGGGGCGGCGCTGCGGCTGATGTCGCCGGCGGCGCTATTCATGGCCTGCGGCCTGGCCTTGCTCTTGATCGTGCTGCTGGGGCTGACGTTGACGCCTATCCGGCGTATCAATGATCGGCCGGCGGCCGAGGCCGGCGCTGCGCTGGTTTGAAGCCGGCCCCGATAGAATCCGCCCCTGAAGTGACGGCACAGCAGAGGGCGTAGGCGCAAATGATTGAAGTATTCAAGACCATAGACAAGTTCGAAAACATTGTCACCACCCTGCTCGAAGAAGAGGGCTTTTGGGTGCGGCACAAGTTCAAGGTCAGCGTCAGCCTGGAAGAGAAGAAGCAGATCGGCAAGCAGTCCGCGCCTAAGCCCGAGATCGACATGCTGGCCTTCAATTTGAGGACCAACGAGGTGCTGGCGCTGGACGTCAAGGCTTACCTGGACTCACCCGGCGCCAAGCTGTCGCTGCTGCAAGAAGAGCATGAAGTGCCGACCGGCCGCTTCAAGCTCTTCACCTCGGAGCGCTATCGCAACCTGGTGCTGGCGCGGCTCTTGCAAGACCTGATTGCGCTGGGCATGGCTAACGCCGAGACCAAGGTGAAGCTCGGCATGATCGCCGGCAAGGTCAACCAGGGCCAGAGCGAAGCGATTCGCGCGCATATGCTGGCGCACGACTGGCTGTTCTGGTCACCCGAGGACGTCAAGGCCAAGGTGGCGGCGCGCAATCAGGTCAAGCCTTGACTTGACTTGGCCCGATTTGCTCCGAGCTGGCGCAAAACTCAGCTGGCTTGCAGCTTCTGTTTGAAGAATTCCAGCGTACGCTCCCAGGCCAGCTTGGCCGCAGCGGCGTCAAAGCGTGGCGTGGTGTCGTTGTTGAAGCCGTGTTGGGTGCCGGCATAATGGTGCGCGGTATAGGGCACGCTGGCGGCCTTCAGAGCCGCCTCGTAGGCCGGCCAGGCGGCGTTGATGCGCTCGTCCACGGCGGCGAAATGAATCAGCAAGGGCGCTTTGACCTTGGTTGCATCCTCAGGCGCGGGGTGATTGCCATAGAAGGGTACGGCGGCAGCCAAGTCTGGCAAGCGTGTTGACAGCATATGGACCATGCCGCCGCCATAGCAAAAGCCCACTGCGCCTAGCTTGCCCGTGCTGTCTGGCCTGGCCTTGAGCCAGGCCGCGCTGGCGAGGAAGTCCTCGCGCGTCTTGGCTTGGTCCAGCTTGGCGAAGAGCTCGCGGGCCTTGTCCTCGTTGCCGGGGTATCCGCCCAGGGGGCTGAGGGCATCTGGAGCCAAGACCAGATAGCCTTCCAGGGCCAAGCGGCGTGCAATGTCTTCGATATGCGGGTTGAGTCCGCGATTCTCATGCACCACCAAGATTGCAGGCAGCTTGCCTTTTGCCTCGGCGGGCCGCGCCAGGTATCCCTTGATGCTGCCGTTGCCGCTCGGAGAAGGAATTTCGACCATCTCGGTCTTCACTCGGCCATCATCCTTGGGCACCACTTGGCCCATCGCAAAGTCGGGGGACAGCGAGGCCAGCAGGGCCGTGGCCGTCAGGCCGCCAATGGCAAATTTCTGCGCCCGCTCCAGGAAGCCACGCCGATCCAGCGTGCCGTGAACATAAGCGTCAAACAGAATCAAGAGCTCTTGATCGAAATCCTGCGCGGTCTTGCGTTGCATGGCAGCCCTCCAAAAAAGAGGCCAGCATAGCGACAAAGCGGCCGGTCGCAATGCCTCGCCAAAAGCCAGGCCAAGTTGTGAGCCCATTGCTGTGCGCTTTCGGGGCCATACGTGGGTAGCAACTGTCACGCAAGCATCACCGCCCCGTCACATGTCATCTAGATGATTGCGGCTTGACTTTGGAGTCAGGCGATGAGCCATCCTCAGAATTCCTTTGTGATCGATGTGCAGGGTTTGCGCAAGAGCTTTGGCGCGGCCAAGCCGCCCGCCTTGCGCGATATTGACCTGCAAGTGCGGCGCGGCGAGATGGTGGCGCTGCTGGGCGCTTCGGGCTCGGGCAAATCGACGCTGCTGCGTCATCTGAGCGGCTTGCACCGGGCAGATGCCGACAGCCGCTCGGTTGTGCGCATCCTGGGCCGCGAGTAGCAAAGCGGGGGGCGGCTGGCTGGCGACGTGAGAGCCTCGCGCGCCAAGGTCGCGACCGTTTTCCAGCAGTTCAATTTGGTCGAGCGCCTGCCGGTGATGACGAATGTCTTGGCCGGCGCGCTGCACCGCCTGCCGCTGTGGCGAGGGCTTTTGGGCCTGTTCCCGCGCGCCGAGCAAGAGCGTGCCTACGCCGCGCTGGCGCGCGTCGGTATCGAGGCCTGCGCCTGGCAGCGTGCGTCCACCTTGTCGGGTGGCCAGCAGCAACGCGCCGCGATCTCGCGCGCGCTGGTACAGGGCGCCGAAATCATTCTGGCCGACGAACCCATCGCGTCGCTGGACCCCGAGTCCTCGCGCCGTGTGATGAGCTTGCTGGCCGAGCTGAACCGCGAGCTTGGCGTCACCGTGCTGGTATCGCTGCACCAAGTCGACTATGCCTTTGCCTTTTGCCCGCGCACCGTGGCGCTGCGCCAGGGGCAGGTCGTGTTCGATGGGGCTACGCAAGAACTGACCCCGCTCAAACTGCGCGAGCTCTATGGCAGCCAGATCGATGAGTTGATCGCCCCTGTCTCACCGGGCTTGGCGCCGGCCGTTCCCGCGCAGTCGCCGAGTTACTCGTTGGACGGCTTGCGCGCCGCCTGAATTCCAAACCCCAGTTTCCTCAATACAACCCCGCATCGGAGTCACCATGAATCGCCGCCTTGCCCTGACTTTTTCCTTGCTCGCCGCCGGCCTGCTGACCCAGCCCGTGCTGGCCCAAAGCCCCACCAAGGAACTCAACTTCGGCATTATCTCGACCGAGTCCAGCAACAACCTGAAGGCCGCTTGGCAGCCGCTGCTGGATGACATGCAAAAGTCCACCGGCATCAAGATCAACACCTTCTTCGCGCCTGACTATGCCGGCGTGATCGAAGGCATGCGCTTCAACAAGGTGCAGCTGGCCTGGATGGGCAACAAGTCCGCAATGGAAGCGGTCGACCGCGCGCAAGGCGAGGTCTTCGCCAAGGTCGTCAATCTGGACGGCTCTCAGGGCTATCACAGCCTGATGATCGTTCACAAGGACAGCCCGTTGCGCAGCCTCGACGATGTGATCAAAGCCCGCGCCGGCCTGAACTTGGGCCTGGGCGACCCGAACTCGACCAGCGGCACGCTGGTGCCGGGCTTCTATGCTTTTGCGCCGAGCAAGGTAGACCCGACGCGCGACTTCAAGCGCACCGTGCGCGCCAACCATGAGACCAATATCCTGGCCGTGGCGGCCAAGCAGGTCGATGTGGCGGCGGTCGCCAGCGACGGCATCGAGCGCATGAAGATCAAGATGCCCGAAAAGGCCGCAGAGCTGCGCGAAGTCTGGCGCTCGCCGCTGATCGCCAGCGACCCGCTGGTTTGGCGCAAGGATGTTGACGCCGATGCGAAAAAGAAGATCGCCGACTTCTTCGCCAGCTACGGCCGCGACCAGCGTGAGAAGGACATCCTGAAGACGCTGACCTACAGCGGCTTTGTGCGCTCCGACAACGCTCAGCTGACCCCCATCCGCCAGCTGGCGCTGGCGGCCGAGCGCGGCAAGATCGAAGCCGACGCCAACCTGAGCGCCGAAGACAAGAGCCGCAAGCTGCAAGACGTCGAGCGCCGTCTGGACGAGCTGGGCCGCCAGACCGCCAGCGCCAAATAAGTAAAGTCAAATTGATCGAATAGCCTTAAAAATGAGCGCAGCCGCTAGCCTCGCCCGCCCCGTCATGCCGGACCCTCCGCGCAACTCACTCAGCAAGCTGCTGATCTGGGGCGTGCTGTTGGCCTTGCTGGCCGGCAGCTGGAAGGGTGCCGATATGCGCCCGGCCGAGCTGTGGCGCGACAGCGGCAATATGCTGCAGTTCGCGCGCAGCTTTTTTCCGCCCGATCTGCATGACTGGCGTTATTACTTGCAAGAGCTGGTGATCACGCTGCAAATCGCACTCTGGGGCACGGCGCTGGCCGTCGTTTGCGCAGCACCGCTGTCCCTGCTGGCAGCGGCCAATCTGACGCCCTGGTGGGTCAGGCAGCCGGTGCGGCGCTTGCTCGATGCCTTTCGTTCGATCAATGAGATGGTGTTCGCCTTGATCTTTGTCGTCGCCGTCGGCCTGGGTCCGTTTGCCGGCGTGCTGGCGCTGTGGGTGCACACAACCGGCATCCTGGCCAAGCTGTTCTCCGAGGCGGTCGAGGCGATCGATCCGCAGCCGGTCGAAGGTATCCGGGCCACCGGCGCGCACCCGCTGGCCGAGATCATTTACGGTGTGATCCCGCAAGTTTTGCCGCTGTGGATTTCCTACACCCTGTACCGGCTGGAGTCGAATGTACGTTCGGCCTCGGTGGTCGGCATGGTGGGCGCGGGCGGCATCGGCATGGTGCTGGGGGATGTGATGCGCGGCTTTCAGTATCAGCAAACTTGCACGGTGCTGTTGATGCTGGTGCTCAGCGTGTCGGTGATCGATATGCTGTCGGCGCAGATTCGCAAACGTCTGATTTAAGCGGTGAATTTAATGATGACAATGAGTGTTGAACTGATCGAACAGCTCTTGCGTGAGAACGCCGACATCGCCTATGAAGGCGACCGTGCCGAGCCGGTCAGCAGCCTGGCCCATGCCTTGCAATGCGCGCAGCTGGCCGAATGGGCCGGCGCGCCTGCCCCTTTGGTGGCGGCGGCCTTGCTGCACGATATTGGCCACTTCATAGAAACGGCTGGCGTCGCTGATGACGTCGATGATGTGCATGAGGCGCGTGCCCAGCCTTTGTTGATGCAGGTCTTTGGCCCGGCGGTGGCCGAGCCGGTGCGCTGGCATGTGGCGGCCAAGCGCTATCTGGTGGCGATGGACGAGGGCTACGCGGCGCAGCTGACGCCGGCCTCGGTGCATTCGCTGGCGTTGCAGGGTGGGGCTATGTCGGCGACCGAAGCGGCTGCGTTCGAGGCTTTGCCATATGCACAGGATGCGATTTCTTTGCGGCGCTGGGATGACCAGGCCAAGTTGCCGGCGCAGCCCACGCCTTCCTTGGACTATTACCTGGCCTTGCTGCAGGAGCTGCGGCTGCCAAAGAAGACCTGAGACGCTATAAAGTGACTGAATGAACGCCTAACTTCCTCTACAAACTCTAAAGCCATAGAGACATATGCTTTGTATTTAGTCGCTAACACTCAAGTCGCACCGCGCTTAAGTACACATCTCTGAGCCCGTAGAATCGCTCGCGCTCCTTGGGGGGGGGCGCAATTCGGAGGCTCGTGCACACCCAGTCCGGTCCGAACAGTGGGTCGGCAACGTCAACACCCGCGGGTACGATCCACGTGGCTGCTTTCGGGCCATCAGCCGACCTTGGCCGACCTCAGCCGAGTACCTGCTTAAGGCTGGCAGCAGTCGCTTGATTTTGGCGAGCAAACACCCGCTGCGGTCGAAACCGGCCATTGAGCTTTTCGTTGGACGAATGTCTGCAGCCCCCGGCGGATGCAACCGGTCGGCGCCTTCTAAATGTCCGGGCCTGCTCTAGGCCGACAGTTCGAACAAGCGCCGCAAAGCTGACGTTCGGTTCGCCGACCGTTTTAGTCAACGTCGGCTTACAGGCGATGATGCGGCCTCCCGGTCCCGGCCAGTTCGTGGCATTCAGATGCGCACTTGGGGTGGCGGCAAAGGTGCTGGCGTTGATGGCTTTGTTCCCGATGTAGAAATCAACATTGGCAAACCGACCAAGCCGGAAGCTGTCGCTCAAAGAAAAAATCAGTCCCGCGCGCGTTAGCCCCACAACGCCATGGGGCTGGTGATGCAGCCGAACTCGTAGCGTACGGCCGGGGTGCAATCCTGGGCCAAGATGGTCGGCCCATCGAGGTCCACCACGTCACACAATTGGCCGAGCACGATGGCCGGAGCCATGGCCAAGCTGGTACCGCCCATATTGCCGACCATCACCTTGAGGCCCTGCTCGCGCGCGCGCCGGGCCATCAGCAGCCCTTCGGTGAGGCCTCCGCATTTGTCGAGCTTGATATTGACCATGTCGAACAAACCTGCCAGGGCATCGAGCTCGCCCAAATGCAGGCAGCTCTCGTCGGCCGCTGTGGGCAGGGGGAAGTCGACGAGGCGCATGTCCTGCTCGCGGCCGCGTGCAAACGGCTGTTCGAGCAGTTTGACCTCACAGTCGATCAGTACGGGCAACAGGGCTTCGAGGCTGGCCGGCGTGAAACCCTGGTTGGCGTCGACGGCAAGCCAGACCTCTGGCCGCGCCCGGCGCACCGCGCGCACGCGCTCGATGTCGATCGCCGTCTCGCCGGTCAGCTTCAGCTTCAGCGCCAGTGCCTGGCCACACAGGCCCATGCCGGCTCCGGTGGCCATGACAGCCGGGTCGGCTGCGCCGAGGGTAAAGGTCGTGCGTAGCGGACGCGGCGCCGCCAGGCCGGCCAACTGCCAGACAGCGCAGCCCGCACGCTGGGCATCCAACTCCCACAGGGCGCAATCGAGGGCATTGCGGGCACCACGGGCCGGCATGCACTCGCGCA
>CAUPEV010000086.1:0-17957 GCA_963510335.1 uncultured Roseateles sp. | reverse complement strand
GTCAAAACAGACCCGCGATTGGAGCTACGTCGATCATGTCAATCTGAATCCCGAGACCCCGAACACCAAGGAGGCCGAAGCCTACAAAAAAGTCGCTTAGTTCAACACCTTCACGCGACAACTGGCTTGACAGCCGCCGACTTGGGCAATAGATGAACCGCAGTGGCGACTATTCTCTACAGAGCTTTCAATCGTTTACTTGAACCAACGAACAAGCTGATCAGTTAAATTGGCCCGGATTGTCTGCCTTGGCTTGCTCCCCCATGCGTCGGTTTCAGTGAGCGCAGAGCACAAGTTTTAAGCTTTGCAATGCGGCCCGCTGTTGCCCAAGTTGAGCCTGCCTATAGTCTTCGCTATTTGGCGAAGAAGAAAAAGCGCCGACAGCGCGAAGCGCCCGCTATGTTCAATGGATCCCGGGGGCGTTGTGCACCCAACCCCTTACATCGGTCGAACGCCAATCAATGCCAAATGTGCCCAAAAAGCGAAGCCGGCCCAAGCCAACACAGCTAGCACAATGGTGACTGCGGTTGCGCTTGAAGTGACGGTTAGTGCGGCGGGTGGATTGGCGCGATCACGCTGGCGGGCAGCGCGAAAACTCAGCGCGGCCCAAATCAAAAAGCTGCCGAACAGCAAGAGATCAGCCAAGGTGTTGTTGGCGAGCAGGTGCGCGAAGGCCCAAACCTTCACGCTCAGTACCATCGGATGACGCAGCTTTGCCTTGATGGCATTGCGCGGGACATAGGTGGCCACCAGCAGCACAAAAGAGGCCAGCATCAGCAGGGCGGCCAGGTGGTTCATGCCCCTGGGCGTCGCCCAGAGTACTTGCGGGGTCTGACGGGCAAGGCCGTAACCCCAGATGATCAGTGCGAATCCAAGTATCGACAGCACTGTGTATCCCGACTTCCAGACGGTCGCACCACGCTGGCGCATCTGAGCGCTGCGCCAATCGTCGGCAAAGATGCGCACCGAGTGCACACCCAAAAAAAGTAGCAGACCCAAGACCAATTCGATCATCAACATATCTCCGCGCGACGACGCTGCCGCAGGCTCGCTTTGTACGCGAACATCAGTGCTTCGGTTAAGATATTGTTTAAATATATTTAATGAGGTTGGCGATGACTATTGGCGTCGGCGGAAAAAGTGCTGAGCAGGCTTTGGCGGGGCTGAGTGACATGATGAGCGGCGCTCAGCCCATTGCATTGCCCGAGTACAGGGCCCGGCTAGCGGCCGCCCAAGCGCGCTTGCGAGAGTTGGGCTTCGGCGCTTTATATGCGCATGCCGGCACGAATATGCGTTACTTCAGCGGCACCGTTTGGCACCCGAGCGAGCGCTTGGTTGGCTTGATCATTCCGGCTGAAGGTGAGCCGCACTACGTGGCGCCGGCTTTCGAAGAGGGTACTTTGCGCGAGTACATGCAGTTGCCGGGCGACTTGCATGTCTGGCAGGAGCATGAGAGTCCCTATGCCTTGTGCCGGCAGATCCTGAATCGCCTGAGCGTCAACAGTTCTGCGCGCTTGGCCATCAGCGAAGACACGCCGCTTTTCGTGGTCGATGGTCTGCAAAGCGAGGGCATTGCCTGGGTCAACGCCAAGCCGGTCACGGCTGGTTGCCGTATGCACAAGTCAATGGCTGAGATTGCCTTGATGCAGCGCGCGCACGATATGACGATGGCGGTGCACCGGGCGGCAGCGAGCATGTTGCGAGTCGGCATCACGACGACCGAGGTCGAAGCCTTCATCGCCTCAGCGCACCGCAAGCTTGGCGCCAGCGGCTCGTATTTCTGCATCGTGTTGTTCGGCATTGCCAGTTCGTTCCCGCATGGTGTCAAGGAGGCTCAGGTCTTGCGCGATGGCGATATGGTGCTGATCGACACGGGCTGCCTGGTGCACGGCTATATGTCCGACATCACACGCAGTTATGTGTTTGGCGAGCCAACGCAGCGTCAGCGAGAGATTTGGAACCTTGAGAAGGCGGCACAGGCGGCTGCTTTCGCTGCGGCGCAACTGGGGACGCCCTGCCGCGATGTTGATCGCGCCGCGCGCGCTGTCATCGCGGCCGCAGGCCTGGGCCCCATCTACCAATTGCCAGGCTTGCCGCATCGCACCGGTCACGGCTGCGGTCTTGATATTCACGAGTGGCCCTATCTGGTGGACAGTGATGCGACACCCTTGGCCGAAGGCATGTGCTTCAGCAATGAACCGATGATCTGCATGCCGGGTGAATTCGGCGTGCGACATGAGGATCATGTCTATATGACAGCTACTGGTCCGCGCTGGTTCAGCCAGCCAGCGTACTCTGTGGATGACCCCTTTGGCTTGCAAGTCTGAGTCAGACTGAACCTCGATAAGCATGTAGAGGCAAGATGGCTTGGATAGCTGGCACGGAAGCTGCTTAGCTTAGATATCTTCAGTTGTCTCCTCCATCGCCCCTGGATGGATTTAAGCCTCAGGCCTTGTGCCTGAGGCTTTCTTTTTTTGTGCAAACCGTTCATGCGCATGCTCTTGGTGCGTGCAAGTGCCTGCTACGCACCATCGTGAGGATTGATGCGCACAAACGATTCGGGAAGACACAGGACTCGGCGCGTCGAAAACCCAGTGGGCGACAAGAAATGGCAGCAGTTGCAGCAAGGGTAGTAAGACCAGCACTGGCCGAACCCAACTCTTGCGGAGAAAGATGGCTACGCCAACAGAGAACATGAAAGGGCCGACAACGAATAGCGCAAACGCAATCCGTGTTTGCCAAAGTTCCTGACCGGTGAGCTCAATTTCACCCAGCCCGAAGGTTGCGCCGAGCAAAAGAGGCAAGATCGAGAAAGCAATGCCAATTCCGGCGCTAGCGGTGACAAGCGTGCGCAGAAGCCATGGCATCGCAGAAAATCGTCGCTTGAGCTGATAGCGGTACTCCATGCGGGCTAGGGCCTGAAACTTGAGCCCTGACTCTAGGCCTTGCGTGACCCTGAGTCTGCGCGCCTGATCTCTGCAGGGTTCGGCCACTCATACCTTGGCGAGGAAGGCCGCCGCATCCCCAGCTTCACACTTCCAGTCTGCGAAGACCCCGACCAAATTGCATTCCACGCAGTGGCAAGCGATGTAGTACCAGCGCACGTCATGTGTGCCCTCGTACACGGAGACGCCGGACATCAGCTCGAACACCTCGTTCTCGCACACGCACTCGTGCGCCTCGGGCGCGGCTTTTTCAACGTGGTCCGCGCTGTCGCCCATCAGGTGTTCCTGGCCGCAGTCGGTGCAGGTGCGGATCGCCACGCCGGCTTCTTCATCGGTCTGCAGCGCGAAGGTCCGGCACCCGCAATTGCATTTGGACGCGGCAAACCGCACGGCCTCATGGCGATTCGCAACGCTATAGCTGCGCAGCTCGGCTTGGGTGTCACCGGACGTTGTCCCGTACCAGAACTCGCCTTTCTTAGTCAGTGCCATTGATGCTGCTCCATTCTTCAAGGTGGGCTTCCCGGCAGGCCTGATGCCAGGCTCGCCACTATCATCTGGATTGTGCCTGTAGGCCCGGCGAATCGTCGTCAAGGGCCCGGCTAGGGGTAGTCGCCGGCAAGGGCTGCGGACATCCTTAGATGCCGATTCTTGGAGATTGCAGCCATCCGGTGGCCCCTCCGATTCGAACGGCTCCCAGCCTGCTGCTGAAATTCGACGGACTTCCGCTTTGAGCACTGAGTTGCTAAGCAGTCAGTGCCTCCGAAATGTCCCAGCCTGGGCCAGACCGACAGAGCGAACAGGCGCCGCATAGCTGACGGTCGGTTCGCCGACCGTTTTGGCCAACGGCGGCTTACTGACGATGATGCTGCCCCACGCTCCCTGCATGGTCCTTACTTTCGGCTGCGCAATGAGGGCGCCGGCACGGTGCCCGGAGCTGTCGTCCATGGCGCCGAGGCGCAAACCTTCAACTACTCAAGACGCCCGGACTCTGAGGCCACGACCAGCAGCGGCTGCAGCACGCTGGCCCCTAGCTTCATGGAGCGCTCGCCGTTCCAGCCTGTCACCACATCTGGATGGTCGGCGTTGTCCTTGAATGGCATCTCGATCGTCAGTGCCATGCAGCCAAACTGTTGCGCGATCCAGTTGGTGGCGATGGTCGGGTTGGCGGTGCCGGGTTCGCTGCGGCCGTAGTTGTGGGTGTCCTGAAAATCCGGGCAACTCGCCAGCCACGCCGTCTTGAAATCAAGCTCAAGCTTCGCCTGACGCTCGGTATTGCCGAGATTGCCTTCCGATCCGGCCACAAAGTTATAGGGCAGCCCTTCGTCGCCATGGGCGTCAAGGCAGAGGTCGACGCCCACGTCCAGCATCTTCTGCCGCACGAGGAACACCTCTGGCGAGCGCTCCATCGTGGGCGCAGCCCATTCGCGGTTCAGATTGGCGCCCACAGCATTGGTCCGCAGGTTGCCCCGCACCGCACCGTCGGGGTTCATATGGGGCACGATATAGAACACGCATTGCTGCAGCAGGGCAAGGCTCACGGCATCGTCGGGGTCGAGCAGGCGCTTCAGAAACCCCTCCACAAACCATTCGGCCATGGTCTCGCCGGGGTGCTGCCGGGCGATCAACCAGATCTTCTTGCGCTCAGCGGCGTTGTCGCCACTTCCGGTGATGCGCAGCAGCGTCATGTCCCGGCCGTCCAACGTGGCGCCCAGGCGCTCCTGCTGCACGAGCGGCGATGTGCACACCGAAGCCAACAGATCGAGGTGCCGTTCAAAGGAGTACGGCTCGAAGTAGGCCAAGTAGACGCAGCCCGCCTCGGGCGTCAGCCGCGCGGTCATCACCGTGCCGTCGAAGGCGGTATCGATGCGATGCCAGTGCCGGCGGTCATGGCTGACCACCACGCGGTATCCGGCCCAGCCATCCGGGTAAGCGCTGGTGCCCGCATTCATGAACCGGACGGTAACCGGCAGCCCGGAAGCGCCGTGCAGGGCGAAATGAAACCACTGGGCAAACTCGGCCGCGTTGTCCTTTCGTATGGCGACCTGGAGGTCGTGCGGATCAGCCACGCTGATGACCTCGATGGCACCGCCATCGAAAGAGGAGGAGATGTGAAGTTGACTCATATGCGTCATTGTGGACGTGCAGGGTCAGACTGTCTCTTGCAAGTGCGACTCCGTAGCCAGCAAGGCCGATCGAACTGGCAGACCAAGCCCTTTGTCGCATGAAGAAGAATGGATGCTCAGGCGTCGCGAACGCTCGCGTTCAGCTCGCCTGAGTGGCGTTTGCGCACTTGTTGCAGACTCCCCAGCTTTGGGCACCCTGCCGCTGGCCCCACGCCGCACCCGAATGTCAGGAACCGGCCGGGAGCGTGAGGCCGCAACATCGCCAGTTAGCCGCTGCTGACCAAAACGGTCAGTGAACCGAACGTCAGCTAGGTGACGCTTGTTCGAACTGTTGGCCTGGCGCAGGCCGAGACATTTCGAGGGCAATGGCTGCTTGGCAACTGAGTGCCCACAGGAGCCGTTCGCCGGCCGGGTGGCTGGCCCTCAAGGTCTGCGAAACTCGATGCCAACCCAGAGTCGAACTCGACCTGCCGAACTTGTCACCCGAAAGCTGCTGGTTGGGATCAGCACTGGCGCTCAACGGGTAGACTGGGCGCCTTGAGAGCGAAGGTACCCTATGGTGACTTGGCAGCGCTGGACCGGGTGCAGACCAGCAACCGAAACTCGCGCCCCGAAGACTGCAGCGTTGAGAACAATGAGGTTCCGTGCTGCTGGTTTCCCAGCGATGAAGCGGCTCCTCCTGCTTTATCTATTTCTTCCGACGGCGGGCTTGCTGCCACAGGCTTCGGCCCTGGCATCCGAGTCTGCAACTGACTGTGCCGCGTTGCGCATGTGGCGTCTGCCTCGAGCCGAGGTCACTGACGCGGCCGACACGGCCGCCAACGCAGCGCCGGGGCTCGTGGCGGCGCCCTTCTGCCGGGTTCAAGTGCTGGCCCGGCCCACGCAGGATTCGGCCATCCGCATCGAGGTCTGGTTGCCCGCGCGTGCTCAATGGAACGGCCGCTTCACCAGCATCGGCAACCCCGGCCTGGCCGGCAGCGTGCCCCATCGCGGCATGGCATTGCGCCTGGAGGCTGGCTATGCGGTGGCCGGAACCGACACCGGGCACCAAGCAGCGGCTGAGGACGCCGCGTGGGCGCTGGGCCAGCCCGAGAAGCTGGTCGACTATGGCCATCGGGCAGTCTCCGTCACGGCAGCGCTGGCGCAGCAGCTGACCACGGCCTACTACGGGCGCGCCCCGGCGAAGCGCTACTTCGTCGGCTACTCGAACGGCGGGCGCGAGGCGCTGGCTCTCGCACAGCGCGATCCGGCCGCTTATGACGGGATCTTGGCAGGCGCCCCTGCATTCGAGCCGGCGCGCAGCTACCTGCTTTGGACTCTGCTCTTCCAGCGCCTGGAACGCCAGCCCGAGGCCCGGCTGTCCGCGCTCCAACTGACCCGACTGCGCGATGCCGTTCTCGACACCTGCGACGCTCACGACGGCGTTCGCGATGGCGTATTGACCGAGCCCACGCGCTGCAAGTTCGACGCCTCGACCCTCGCCTGCCCCGCGGCTGCTGGCTCTGCGTCCGCGGGCGCGCCCGGAGCGACGGGCTGCCTGAGCGGCCCGCAGCTTGCTTTTGTGCGAGCGCTCTACGAAGGCCTGCCCAGCCGTCCTGGCGAGGTGCCGTTTGGCGCGCTGATGCGCGGATCGGAACCCATGTGGGGCTCGCTGTTCGGGGACGGAGAGCAGCCCTCACAGCTGCAATCGGGCGTTCTCAGCGTGTTCCGTAACCTGCTCGTAGAAGATCGCTCGCGCGAGATTGCTTCTTTCCAAGCTGAGCACGAACCTGTCGCGACGCTGCTGCGGCTCGGCACGGTGCTCGATGCACGCTCGCCGGACCTGCGTGCCTTCTTCCGCCGCGACGGCAAGCTCATCCTGTGGCACGGCTGGAACGACGCGGTGCTGTCACCCCTGGAGACGCTCGCCTACTACCAAGAAGTGGTGACCATTGCCGGTTCAGAGTTAGCCAAGCACTCGGTTCGCCTGTTCATGGCGCCAGGCGTCGAGCACGGCACGACAGGACCCGGGCCAGCGCGCTTCGGCCAGCTTTCGGCGGGTGACGGCGACCCTCAGCGCAGCCTGAGCGCTGCGTTGCGCCGGTGGGTCGAGACCGGCGAGGCGCCCGAATACGTGATCGCTTCGCGCCACCAGGTACAACGCGACCCGAGCACCCCTGTCGTGCGCTCGGCGCTGATCTGCGCCTGGCCTCGTGTGGCCCGCTATGGCGGCAGCGGCAGCATCGACGAGGCGGCCTCCTTTCGCTGCGAACTCTGAACCAGACCGCGCGGCAACATCACCATTTAGATGTTGCTTCGATAGTGCCTGCCGCGCGCCCCACGATCCTTGATGCGTTGAGGTCTCCTGCTTCGTTCTCAGCCCGGCTTGCTTGATCCACCTTTGCACGGCTCGCGAGTCGCCGGCGTGATCTCAAACTGTACGGGTTGCTGTGTCTTGTGCTTCATCACTACCGCCCGGCTGGCTACAGCGGCGCCGTAACAGACATCTCGCGCCTTGAGCGAGACGAGGTCACATCTTCGAAGCTTGCTGTCGATGCCGAGGTGGAACAGCGAGCTCGCGCACGCGATTTTCCATTTGAAGCCGGACTCGAAGTGCCCAGATGTCCTTGATTTTGAATGGCGCCTTCTGGCCGACGATCTTGCCCTTGTTCCATGGCCCGCGCGACAGGGAGTTGGCTGATGATCCCATGATGGTCTCCCAGCGAGTTGAAGGCCATCAAGCATGCGCTTTAGCCACACTGGTCGATAGGGGTTCGCGCCGGCTCCGTTCCCCCCATCCTTCATGGACAGCTTTGCGGTTCATGCACGACCTCACGCTGCCGGACAAGGGCGACGGCCGCATCATCGCCAGCGACCCGCCGTTGGCTAAAACGGTCGGCGAACAGAACGTCAGCTATGCGGCGCTTGTTCGAACTGTCGGCTTGGCGCAAACCGGGACATTTCGAGGGCGCTGACTGCTTGGCAACTCAGTGCCCGGAGCAGCCACTCAAAATTGTCATGGCTGCATTACGCAAGGGCGAACTCCAACCGCCTAGAAACGAAAAAACCGACCACACGAGCCGGTTCTTTCAATGGGCCTAAGCCTACCTTTACTGCTGCTTGCTGCGGCGGCGGGCAACAAAGCCAATCGCACCCAAACCGGCCAACATCAAGGCATAGGTTTCTGGTTCGGGAACGGCGGCCGTGATGCCCACATCGTAGCCATTCCAACTACCTCCAGCGTCGCTAACAACGAACACCTTGTTGTTTGCATAGCTCAAGCTGAAATTGGCGTCGAAAGAGTTGCCGGCACCGGTCAAGGTGGTCGAATCCAAGCGAGTGCCGCTGCGGTCCCAGGCTGAGAGGACACCGCTGTCATAGGTGAGCCAATAGTTGCCGGCCACAGCGATGCCACGGTCCTGCGGATAGCTGGACTCGCTACCTACAGAGCCGTAGCCATTGAGGCTGACGGCCCCGATGAAATTGCCGGAGGCATCCCACTGGGATACCGAGCCGGCCGAGACAGCGACAAAATTGCTGCCGTCTTTGCTTACCGACGATTGGCTATCGAGGACGCCGCCATCGAGGCTTAGCAAGCTCGTGAAAACGCCCGGGCTTGTTTGCTTGTAGATCGTGGCGTCACCATATTGACGCGCCAAGACAGTGTTGCCAGCATCGATGAACACTGACCGGAAATCGAGGCCTGGTGCATAAGTGTCTAGGTTGACGCCGCTGGAGTTGTACTGCGCTAGGCGCGAACCGTCAGTTCCGCCGCCAGACGTACTCCAGTAACTCGCGCCGTCAAACGCAATAGTCATGGTGGTGTTGGACAAGGCGTCGGAGAAAGTAGTGCTGGCGTTATAGCTTGCGCTACCGAACACGCTGCCAGCGGACGCAGCTACCGAGGCGGTCATCAGGCTTGTGGCGATCATCAAGCGAAGAAATTTCAGTTGCGTCATTGCATTTTTCCTGTGGGGATGAAGTCCAGCGAAGGAATTTCGATGGCCTGAAGCTCACTTTAGGGAATGCAAGTCTTGTCCGGGATCCTGCGTTCGCGGGGGCGCTGACTAAGCTTCGTGCGTTCCTTCACACAAATGGAAGCGTGAGGGTGGCGTTTGGTAAATTTCATCCGCCGGTTGCGTGAGCGGCGCCTTGGTGCTATTTCTCAGCTTGTGAAAGCTGTCGTTGGACCAGACAGCGTCTCGCGCCCAACAACTGGTCTTGCGCTCCGAATTTGTTGAGCGCTCGAATCGGCAAGTACAGCTGACCCTATCGAAGATCCTCACTCAACGTGGATATGCAACAGGCACAGACACGATCGACAAGTTGTGCCTCTACTTTGGCTGCAAGGTCGAAGACTTGGTTGAGTACGTCGAAGACAGCATCAGCTGAATCACCCAGCGACGGACCGGGGGTCTTCAACCGAGCTTTGGTTAGAGCGGTTTAGGCTGGACTGCTGCCATTTAATTTTGGCGAGCCAACGGCCCCAGCGGCCGATATAGGTACCAGCGACCCGGGGCGCCATCCTGACGACCTACCCGTTCAGCTTCAAGGCTGCTGGCGAGAAAACGCGCCTGCTCTTCGCCGACACCAACCTGACCACCACCAACGTCGACGGCGTGCTGGACAACGTATCGGTGACGGCCGTGCCTGAGCCCGAGACCTATGCCCTGATGCTGGCCGGCCTGTGTGCCGTCGGCTTCGTCGCTCGTCGCCGCAAGGCACTCTGATCACGGCGCAAGACGCGCAGGGTCAGGCAAGAATGGGCGCTTTGCGCCCCTTCTTTTCTTGCTATTTCGACAGGTGCTGCAGCAAACGCGCCTCGAATACCTCACAGGGCACGGGCCGGCTGAACAGGTACGAGACCTTCGGCAACGCATCGAGCATTTAGGCGCTCAAGGTCATCATCGAAGCCTGAAGGTGGGGCAGCTTCGCATGTTCGGCATGCCAAAGACGACGTCTGCGCCAGACGAGAAAATGCCCTGATGCAAATCCAAACAGTGTGCAAGCTGCACCGCCCCAGCGTGGCCTTAGGCGCTGCTAGCATCTCGGGCAGTCTAGCGCCCTACTCAGGTGTCGCCGGGTCGTTGTCGGCACCGCCATGGGCCAGCGCCTGACGCGCCAGCTCTTCTTCGCTGAGCTGGGGTGCATCCTGAAGCGCCGCCATTTCTTCCAGCATCTCGGGCGTAGCCTCAACATGGCCCAGCAGCAGGTCTTCGATGTTGGCGTGGGTGGCCTTCAGCTCTTCGTGATCGACTGGTGAGGGATGCACCGGCGTCAGCACCGGCAGCTTGACCGCGGCCAGCTCCAGTTGTTCATCGATCAGTTTGTTGAAACTGCCCTCTGGCGGCGTGTCCTGGTGTGTCATTGCAGTCTCCTTTGAATGTCCCATGTTCCGCCATTTTGGGTTCCCGTGCCATTGGGTGTCTGTTGCGGACCGCACGGTCGACGAGCAAACAAGGTTAGCTGGGCGGTGGTGGCATGGCTCACCAACTTGCTCGG
This sequence comes from uncultured Roseateles sp., assembly GCA_963510335.1. Classification (GTDB taxonomy): domain Bacteria; phylum Pseudomonadota; class Gammaproteobacteria; order Burkholderiales; family Burkholderiaceae_C; genus Paucibacter_A. The sequence goes on along the minus strand of CAUPEV010000086.1, from coordinate 7,408 downwards.
TTCGTAAGCCAGCTTTCAGGCGCGGGCGAGAAATGGTAAACCCGGCCAGATCCTGTCATTCGGATGCGCTGTGGGGGCTGCTGCAGGGTGCCCAGAGCGAGCATTAGCTTTCGCTTTATCAGTTTACGCAGTCGTCCCATCTCCGACACGTCCAGACCAGACCCGGCTTGGGCGTCCGCTGGCTGCGCCCAAGCGGACTCTACGGCGCTGGCAACGGCATCCTGACTTTCGCCAAGGGAAGGCTTCAAGTTCGGCACCAGGCGCGATGTCGGCTGCTGGCCTCGGGAACTCCAGCCGCCGCGCGATGCGATGCCGCGGATCCCGCGTACCTCCCATCCCAAGTCGTCGATGCTGCCGCGCGGCAGCAGCGCGCGCACTTGATTTAGTTCAATGGCTGCTGCAGACGCGGCCGTATCCTCTTCCTGTTGCTTCGTCTCCGATGCTTTGACATCCCGTCCGTGATCGAAGCGATCTGAACCACGACGAAAGAGGAGCTAGCATGAAGCCCCTGCCCATTCTCTGGAAGCGACTCGTTGACAAAGGCGAGACCTGCCCGCGCTTCGGCTCGACCGATCCCAACGTCGCCGCCGCTGTGGCTAGGCTCGAATCAGCACTGCAGCCGCTGGGCATCTACCCCGTGCTGGAAACTCGGGCCATCGACGATGCCACCTTTCGCGCGGCGCCGGCCGAGTCCAACCGCATCTGGCTCGGTGGCAAGCCCATGGAGGAATGGCTGGGCGCGCAGGCGGGCAACAGCCCGTGCTGCGAGGTCTGTGGCGACTTGCCTTGCCGCACGGTGGAACTCCACGGCCAGACCTACGAGACCATCCCGGTGGACTTGATCGTCAAGGCCGCCATGATCGCGGCATCGCAACTGATCTCCACTGGCGCCACCACATAGCTCACACTACCACCCCCGCCGGAGAACGAGGCAGAGCGATCACATTAGCCGTGCCCTCGATCGCTCGGCAACGAGTAATTCGGAGACGACGGAACTGCTCGGACCAAGGCACGCTGATCACTTCAATCCAGCACAGGCTCAGGCCTATGGGCGACGAAACGAGTTCATTCCCGACCACGGGCCGGAGAGCAGCGTCGGCGTCGAACGGCGCAGCAACACGTATGTGGGCAAAAGCTGAGAACCTGGCCGACTGGGCGAGCACCCATTTCGCGATTTGCTTGGCTTCCGCCTCGCTCACCAATGGGCGCTCGGCTTGGTCTGGCATGGTGGCTTTGTTCCAGTGCGGGCCGCCGGTGGCGGCACTGCCTTGCCGAATGGTCGCCACCAACTTGGCTTCTGCATCCTTATTGCCCTTCCAATGCTTAGCAATCTTCTGGAACGACGGTGCGGCGCCGTCCGGTTTTGTCGTGTGACAGCCGAAACATTGCTTGTCTTGCGCGAGCTTTTCGTTGGCCAGGACAGCAGCCGGAAGGCCGGCTGCAATTGCGATGCTGAGGATCAGGGCTATTTTCATTGCTGAGCTCCATTTGTCGGAAGGCGTTGGCAAGCGTAGGAGGATAGGCCTCGGGTTATGTTGCGAAATATCAAGGAGAGTGACGGCGATTCCGGCCACGCCGGTTGCTCACGCGCCCCGGCGAAGGTAGCGTTCGAGCGGTATGGATTGCCTGGATTACCGCAGCGGCCTGAACACCAGACGTTGGCGCAGTCGACACGATGGTGGATCAATGTCTGTTGAGTGGCCGACACCGTGAGTTCGGCTCTCGAGCGCCAATGACTGCAGCCGATGCATCTTGACTTAGAGGTCGGTACTTTGGATGCCCGCAACGGGCACTGAGTTGCCAAGCAGTCAGTGCCTCCGAAATGTCCATGCCTGCGCCAGGCCGACAGTTCGAACATGCGCCGCATAGCTGACGTTCGGTTCGCCGAGCGTTTTGGTCAATGGCGGCTTACCGGCGACACCGCGGCCTCACGCTCCCGGCCATGAGCTGTCAGTCGCGGACAACCTCCATCAGGACACCATTCATGCACAGCCGATGATCCATGGCTCGTGACTTTGAGGGTGGTGAACTCAGCAGAGGAATCACCGATTGCGGGTGTTCCTAGTCGAGTCTTTTTCGGCGGCCACGCTCTAAAGCTGCCCAGTCAGCCGTTCGGCCAGAAAATTGACTAGCGCGGAAACACGGGATGCCAAGGCCTCCTGCTTGTAAAACACCACCCACACCGGCTGCGCCCAAGCGAGTGTTTCTGATTCCAGAATGGGGACCAGCCTGCCACTCAGCACATCCTGTCGGGTCAGAAAATCGGCGAGGCAAGCCACGCCGGCCCCTGTCAAGGCCAGGTGCCGCAGGGTCTCGCCGCTGGAAGCGGCAATGACAGGGACTATGGGCAATCCATCGCCTGTTTGCTGGGGCAAAGGCCAGATATTGAGCGAGCTGGGTGAGGTAAAGCCAAGCAGGCGATGCCGCACAAGCGCCTCGACATTGGTTGGCGCTCCATGGCGGGCCAGATACGCGGGCGACGCCAATACGCGGAGGCGGCTGGAACCCAGCTGCCTGGCATTGAGGGTGGAGTCGGCCAATGGGCCGATGCGAATAGCCAGATCGGCCCGCTCATCGATCAGATCGACCACCGCTTCCCCGCTGATCAGTTCGAGTCGCACCAGTGGGTAGGCATCCTGAAAATCTGACATCAGGGGTGCGATCAAGTGGTCCAAAACTGGCGTGGCCGCATTCAGGCGAACCAAGCCTGAAGGCTGGGACAGACGGGCGGCCAGTTGATCTTCCGTGTCTTGCAATTCAGAAAGGATCTTTCTCGCGCGCGCCAGCAGCCACTCACCTTCTTCTGTCAGGCTCAGTCGCCGGGTCGTTCGCTTGATCAACGTCATGCCGAGTTGCGCTTCCAGCCGCGAAATGGTTCGACTTACCCCCGATGGGGTTTGTCCAAGCCTTTCTGCAGCGGCCGAAAACGAACCCGAATCTATGATTGAAACAAGGCCAATAAGGGCATCCACGCTCAAAATTGTTGACTCCGAGTCAAAAGTGTAATGTAGCTGGCGCGATTTTTCTTTGCTCGAGTCAAGTCCAAACTGCGAGGCATCTATTACCCACCACTGAAAGAAACCATGCCTCTCGCACTTTGGGCGCTGACACTCAGCGCCTTCGCTATCGGAACGACTGAGTTCGTGATTGTTGGACTGATCCCAACCATTGCTGCCAGCCTGACTGTCTCTGTTCCTTCGGCCGGGCTTTTGGTCAGCCTCTATGCCCTGGGGGTGGCCGTGGGCGCGCCGGTGTTGACGGCGTTGACTGGACGTTTGCCACGCAAGCAATTGCTATTGGGATTGATGGCCTTGTTCACCGTTGGAAATCTGGTCGCGTGGATGGCACCGGGCTATGAGGCTCTCATGGCGGCGCGGGTGCTCACCGGACTGGCACACGGCGTGTTCTTCTCGATTGGATCCACCATCGCCACCAGTCTGGTGCCCAAGGAAAAGGCTGCCAGTGCCATTGCATTGATGTTCACTGGGTTGACCGTTGCGCTGGTCACCGGGGTTCCTCTGGGCACCTTCATCGGGCAGACCTTTGGTTGGCAATCGACCTTTCTGGCGGTCTCCCTGCTGGGCGCGATTGCGTTTGTTGGTAGCTGGATTTTGGTGCCGCACAACCTGGCAAAAAGCACGCCGGCCTCGCTGATGTCACAGGTCGCGGTGCTGAAAAAGCCGCGCCTGCTGCTGGTGTTCGCCATGACAGCCTTGGGCTACGGTGGTTCGTTCATCGCATTCACCTACCTCGCACCGATCTTGCAAGAAGTATCAGGATTCTCTGCGGGCAGCGTCAGCCTGGTCATGCTTGTCTATGGCTTATCGGTTGCGTTTGGCAACATCTGGGGTGGCCGGCTGGCAGACAGAAAAGGGCCGATTGGGGCGCTTCAAATAGTGTTTTCGCTGCTCGCTCTGGTGCTGTTTGCGCTAACTTTCACTGCTTCCAACACATGGCTTGCACTGGCAACGGTTTTGGCATGGGGGGCTGTCGCGTTCGGCAACGTACCGGGTTTGCAGGTTTATGTGGTGCAGCGCGCCGAGCTTGAAGCCCCCGACGCGGTGGATGTTGCGTCAGGCTTGAACATCGCCGCGTTCAATATCGGAATTGCAGGCGGTGCCTGGGGCGGAGGGCTGATCGTTGCTCAATTTGGTCTGATGGCAACACCTTGGGTTGGCGCGCTGGTCGTGCTCGGCGCATTGGGGCTGACAACCTTGGCCGGGCGGCTGGATCGCCGGGATGGAGTCCACCCTAGTGCCGGACCGGCCCATGCGATTGTGGCTCACTAGAGAGACCAGCGGGCCTGGTGGGCATACACCTTCCGTGACCTCGACGGCCCAATGCATACCGATACTCAGGATTTGGCGCAGCCTGTCACGCTGGACTTCGTTTGGCACCTGAACGTACCTGCATCAAAAATCGAAGCAGATTGGCGCGACCAGACGCGCCGCCAGCCCCGGCAATGCTCCTATTGAGCCAACGTAGCGTGGCGCCCCTGCCCTGGCAACCCATTGCCCCCTCCTCTGCGCTTACACATTTTGGCCTTGGCGCGGCAGCCAAACGCAAGCCCAATGGCACAAACACAGCACACTGAATCCCAGAAATGAGCCCACTTCATAGCCAACATGCCCAGTTGAGCGCGGCAAACCCGGCCGAAGATGGCCCGGTGACAGCTGAGATGCAAACCGCTGGCAGCGTGAACTGGTGCATCAAATATTGACATTGAGCATGCTCTTGCTGGCCAATGCGCCTACTATGAAATGAACCGGTCGAGCAAGCCGGGCCGATTTCAGCGTGTGTCAGTGAAGCAAGTCGCCGTCGGCAACCGGAGGCCAGCTCCATTTGGCGCTCAAACTTAAACAGGAAACAGCAATGACAATCTTTAGCGCGTTCAAGAAAACTCTTCAATTACTGCTGGCAAGTCTGGTGATGGCGGGTGCTGCGCAGGCAGCAGACCAAGGCACAGCGGCCGAAGCCGAAGCCATGGTCAAAAAAGCCGTTGCCTACATCAAGGCCAATGGGACGGACAAAGCCTACGACGAATTCACTAACGGCAAGTCCTTCAAAGACAGAGACCTGTACATCATCGTCTACGACCTGAACGGCAAGAATCTGGCCCAAGGCGCCAATCCCAAGCTGGTCGGCAAGGATTTGATCGGGCTGAAGGATCCGGACGGCAAGCCGCTGATTCAGATGTTCATCGAGTTGGCCAAAACCAAGGGCAAGGGCTGGGTGGAAGGTTACAAATTCTTGAACCCGGTGTCGCAAAAGATCGAAGGCAAGGCCATGTATCTCGAGCGCGTCGGCGAAACCCTGGTCGGCTGCGGCGTCTACAAAAACTGACACGCTCATTGACGCCTTGCTGAGCGCAGCCCTGCTGCCGCGTTTCGCCGCCGGCGTTTTTTTGAATTTGACTTGCGCAACCGCCGGAGTCCACTGATGAATTTACGCGAGATGAAGATCGGGCCGCGCCTGGGCCTCGGCTTTGGCGCCATTTTGCTGGCCGCTATTGCCTTGCTATTGGGCGCCTTGCTCAGCAACGGCAGCAGCCGGGCGGCCTTGCTCGACACCCTGCAGCGCTCGGCCACCCAGCAGGATATGGCAGTCGAAATGCACATTGCCCTGCTTAGCAGCGCGGTGGCCGTGCGCAATATGGGCCTGCAAACGGAAGTCAGCGGTGTGCAGAAAGACGAGGCTGAAGCGAAGAAGCAGCGCGCGATCTATCTCGCTGCCAAAACCAAATTGGGAACCACCAATCTGGGCGCGGAAGAAAAAGCCATCTTTGCCCGTCTGGCGGACATTGATAGCCAGATGGACGCACAGTTCAAGGATGCGGTCGACCTCGCGGCCCAGTTCAATGCCGAGCAAGCCGCCAAGGTCATCACCAGCAAGATTGACCCCTTGCTCAACAAGGCCGTGGCTGAGTTGCTGGCCTTCATCGCCATTCAAAAGCGCAATGGTGACCAAGCTACCGAACAGGCCAATGCGCGCAACGCCACCACCGTCGGCGTGATCAGCATGGCCGGCTCCCTGGTGCTGGCCTTGGCAGCGCTTATGGCATGGCGCTTGACCGTCAGCATCACACAGCCGCTGCAGATTGCCTTGGCTGCGACCGCGCGGGTGGCCAATGGCGATCTGGTCAGCACTATCGAAATTAGCGGCAAGGACGAAGCCGCGCAGTTGCTTGGCGGCCTGCTGGACATGCGCAACGGTCTGGCCCGTATGGTCAGCGAAGTGCGCAGTGGCGCCGAGAACATCTCCACCGGAGCGAATGAGATTGCTGCCGGCAATGCCGACTTATCGCAACGCACCGAAAGCCAGGCCAGCAATTTGGAGCAAACCGCGGCCTCGGTCGAGCAGCTCAGTGCCACCGTCAAGAACAATGCCGAGACCGCGCGTCAAGCCAACAGCATGGCTAGCTCAGCCAGCACCGCGGCCGAAAAGGGCGGTGAGGTGGTGGGTCAGGTGGTGGCGACGATGCAGGAAATCAGCGCTTCGTCGAAGAAGATATCCGACATCATCGGCGTCATCGATGGCATCGCCTTCCAGACAAATATCTTGGCCCTCAATGCCGCTGTCGAAGCGGCCCGGGCTGGCGAGCAAGGACGTGGTTTTGCCGTCGTTGCCAGCGAGGTGCGCAATTTGGCCGGTCGTTCAGCCGAGGCCGCGCGCGAGATCAAGACGCTGATCGGCGCCAGCGTCGAGCGGGTCGAAGCCGGCAGCCGCTTGGTCGGCGCGGCCGGTGAGTCGATGGGCGATATCGTCAGCCAAGTCAAACATGTGGCGACCCTTATCAACGAGATCAGTAGTTCGGCGCACGAACAGACCAGCGGCATCAGTCAGATCAATCAGGCGATCACCCAGCTCGATCATGTGACGCAGCAAAACGCAGCACTTGTTGAAGAAGCCGCCGCCGCCGCCGAAAGCCTCAACGGACAGGCCGCACGCATGGTGGAAGTCGTCAGCGTTTTCAAGCTGCACTGAGCTTGGGGTCGGAGGCAGGAAACACCCGGCTCGCGCGTTGCGAGAGCCTCTGCTCAGGGGTAGATCCACAAAAGCAAACGCTGCCACTGCGTCAAGGCCAAGGCTGTAAAGGCCGCCAATTCGCCCAGTACTGAAAAGCTTGGCTATTGACGTCCCAGCGCATGCCTGAACAAATTCCTCCCAGGACGGAGGATCAATAAGCGGTGGCGGAGATTGAAAGAAGGGGCGACCTCAGCGAATCGGAGCGAGAGGCCCTTGTCAAGCACCGTATCGGCCAGGAGTGGTTCCGAAAGCAGTTGCTCGAGCGATGGAACTGGTGCGCAGTTGCCAGCTTCACGCATGGACGCGCCGCGCACACGCATCAGGAACGTGGCCTGAGGGTGCTTGATGAGCTCTTTGTTGAGGTCAATGCGCTCGACACCAT
>CAUPEV010000085.1:0-18088 GCA_963510335.1 uncultured Roseateles sp. | reverse complement strand
TCGGAGTTAGGCAAGAATACAAGCCGGAAGTGATCGGGGGCTATCCAGTTGAAGCCCGTCCCTTGCACGATCAGCACCTTTTCCTCGGCCAGCAACTCATAAGCGAATTGCTGGTCATCCTCGATCGGATAGATCTTCGGGTCCAGGCGGGGGAACATATACAAAGCCGCTTTCGGCTTGACCACGCTGACGCCAGGAATCTGCGTCAGCAAGTCGTAGGCGAGATCGCGCTGGCGGCACAGGCGGCCGGTTGGTGCGACCAGATCATTGATGCTTTGGTAGCCGCCCAAAGCGGTCTGAATTGCCAACTGGCCCGGCGTGTTGGCGCACAAGCGCATCGAGGCCAGCATATTCAGGCCCGTGATGTAGTCCTGCGCATGACGCTTCTCGCCCGAAACAATCATCCAGCCGGCGCGGTAGCCGCAGGAGCGGTAGTTCTTGGACAGGCCGTTGAAGGTCACGAACAGTACATCGTCGGCCAGCGAGGCCAGGCTGGTATGCACATTGCCGTCGTAGAGCGTCTTATCGTAGATCTCGTCGGCAAAAATGATCAGCTGGTGCTGGCGAGCGATCTCGACGATTTCCAGCAGCACGCTGTCCGGGTAGAGCGCGCCGGTCGGATTGTTCGGGTTGATGACCACGATGCCCTTGGTATTGGGCGTGATCTTGCGGCGAATGTCGGCCACATCGGGCATCCAGTCGGCTTGCTCGTCACACACATAATGCACCGGCGTGCCGCCAGCCAGCGCCACCGAAGCAGTCCACAAGGGGTAGTCGGGCGCCGGCACCAGGATTTCATCGCCACTATTGAGCAAGGCGTTCATGCTCATGGTGATCAACTCGGAGGCGCCATTGCCGAGGTAAACATCGTCGATGGTGACACCGGCGATCTTCTTTTCCTGGCAGTAGTGCACGATCGCCTTGCGCGGCGCAAACAGACCCTTGGAGTCGGTATAGCCGGCTGCGGCGGGCAAGTTGCGGATCATGTCCTGCACGATCTCATCCGGCGGCTCGATGCCAAAGGCAGCGATATTGCCAATGTTGAGCTTGATGATCTTGTGCCCTTCTTCTTCCATTTGCCGGGCCTTGTCGAGCACGGGCCCGCGGATGTCGTAGCAGACATTGGCCAATTTGCGGGACTTGAGCGTGGGCTTCAACAAGACTTGAACTCCTCAGTAAGGCCTGAAAAAAGGCAGGAAAAAGCAGGTGGAACGCGGGGGAAAATACGCTGGCGCGAAATTGCTGCGCCGCAAAACATACAATTTAATCACAGGCTGACGGGCAGGCTGGCAACGGCGCCGCCCGCGCCGGCCAAAATTCCTCCGAACTTTGTCAACCTTTGAGCGCCAAGCAGTAGCCTCCCAGCAGTAGCCCAGTAGCAGCCAAGCCATAGCCATAGCCATGAAATTTCAACTCGATGAACCGCAAGGCGGCAACAGCATCTCCAAGCATGATGGCCGGACCGTCTGGGTCAATGGCAACGCCCATGCCTCAAGCCTATTGGTGCCTTGGCAGGGTGAGGTGCAGGCCTGGGACTTACGCAGCTTTGAAGACCTCACCGAGCAGCATTTCGAACAAGTGCTGAGCCTGAAGCCGGAGCTGGTGATTTTTGGCAGCGGCGCCCGCATCAGATTTGCCAAACCTGCGCTGTATCAAAGCCTGATCAAGCAGAGGATCGGCGTCGAAACCATGGATCTGGCGGCCGCCTGCCGCACTTACAACGTGCTGGCCAGCGAAGGGCGTACCGTGCTGGCGGCATTGTTGATCGAAGCCTGAGCCCGATTTACCAGGTTTGAGTTGCGCCGAACGCGCCCTCGCCGGACCGACATGCCGAAGCACGTATAATCAACGGCTATGCCTACTCGGGCGCATCATACATACAACGCCAAATGACGCCAGCGCTCAACAAACCTCTCCCGGAAATTGAAGCCCTTGCCACGGGAGGCGTGAAGTTCACACCACATACCTACCTAGGTCAGGCCGTGGTTCTGTTCTTCTATCCCAAGGACAACACCCCAGGTTGTACCACCGAGGCCATGCAGTTCCGTGACCGCTATAAAGATTTCGTGAAGTCCGGCACGGTAGTGCTTGGCGTGTCGCGCGACAATATGGCCTCGCACGACAAGTTCAAGCAGACCTTGGAACTGCCGTTTGAGCTGATCGCCGACACCGAAGAAAAGCTCTGCCATATGTTCGGCGTGGTCAAAAACAAGATCATGTACGGCAAAAAAGTCAAAGGTATCGAGCGCTCCACCTTCTTGATCGACGCCACAGGCGTATTGCGTGCCGAATGGCGCGGCATCAAGGTGGCGGGCCATGTGGATGAAGTTCTGAAAGAAGTTGGCAACCTCAAGAAGGAAATTGCCTGATCTCGGTAGTTCCTGCCTTGATTCACAAAAAACCGGCCCGCGCTTTCAAAGCCCGGCCGGTTTTTTTATGCCGAAAACGCTCAAGAGGCCAAAGCTTATTCGTGTCACGAGGCTTTGTGCATAATGGTCCCATGCCAGAGAGTCGCAAAGCCAAACCCCAAAGCCGCACAGCTGCCTGTGCGGCTTTTGTTTTTTCGCCTGCTGGGTTTATTGCCTAGCGTTCCGACCATTGATTTCCTCAACGCAGACTGACAACCACCATGCCACTGCCCAAGCCCCCGACCAAACGTGCCAGCCGCCTAGAGTCTTCCGCCTTTGAAGCCACCCTGGCTGTCAGCAAGCCAGACACAGCTCGCAAATCGTCGGTGCCTGCCGCCAAGCCCGCCTTGCCGCCTAGCGTTGCAGCAGCGCCGATCGCAAGCAAGACGACGCCTGCGACAAATTCAAAGCCGATCAGCAAGGGATTGAAGGCTGCACCCGCAAGCCCAGACGTTCAAACCACTTTTGCCCCGCCGCGGGCGACCGGCGCCAAGCCTCGCGCCACCGGTGATCAGCCGGGCAAGGCCAGCCCAGCCGCAGCGCCACAAGCGAAGCCAGCGAAGTCGAAGAAGGCTGAAGCAGGTGCCGGCGCACCCAAGCTCTTCGTGCTCGACACCAATGTGCTGATGCATGACCCGATGTGCTTGTTCCGCTTCGAGGAACACGACATCTATCTTCCAATGATCACCTTGGAGGAAATGGACGGCCACAAAAAGGGCATGACCGAGGTCGCGCGCAATGTGCGCCAGGTCAGCCGCGAGTTGGACAACCTCGCCGGCGGCTTGAAAAGCAGCGGCCTGGAGGAAATGGCCAAGGGCCTGCCGCTGAACCATACCGGCCACCGCGAAGCCGGCGGCAAGCTGTTCTTCCAGACCCAGCTGGTTGACGCGCCGCTGCCCGCCGGCCTGCCACAGGGCAAGGCCGACAACCAGATTCTGGCCGTGGTGACGGCGCTGAAACTGCAAGAACCCGGCCGCGAGGTCGTGCTGGTGTCCAAAGACATCAATATGCGCATCAAGGCGCGGGCCTTGGGCCTGCCGACCGAGGATTACCGCAACGACAAGACGCTGGAAGACTCCGACCTGCTCTACACCGGCGTGCAAGCCCTGCCTGCCGATTTCTGGGAGCGCCACGGCAAGACCATGGAGAGTTGGAGCCAGGGCGGTATCACCTTCTACCGCATCAGCGGCCCCCTGGTGCCTTCGCTGCTGGTCAACGAGCTGGTTTATCTGGAAGCACCAGGCGCCGCCCCGCTCTATGCCAAGGTGCTGGAGATCACCGGCAAGACCGCTGTGCTGCGCACGCTGAAGGACTACGGCAATCAAAAGCACAAGGTCTGGGGCGTCACCGCCCGCAACCGTGAACAGAACTTCGCCCTCAATTTGCTGATGGACCCGGATGTCGACTTTGTCACCCTGACCGGCACGGCCGGCACCGGCAAGACCTTGATGACGCTGGCCGCCGGCCTCTCGCAAGTGCTGGACGAGCGCCGCTATTCCGAGATCATCGTGACCCGTGTGACGGTGCCAGTGGGCGAAGACATCGGCTTCCTGCCCGGCACCGAGGAGGAGAAGATGAGCCCTTGGATGGGTGCGCTGGACGACAATATGGAGGTGCTGGGCCGGGGCGACAACGCGGCCGGCGAATGGGGCCGCGCCGCCACCAATGACTTGGTGCGCAGCAAGATCAAGATCAAGAGCATGAACTTCATGCGCGGCCGCACCTTCTTGAACAAATACGTGATCATCGACGAGGCACAGAATCTGACGCCCAAGCAGATGAAGACGCTGATCACGCGCGCCGGCCCCGGCACCAAGATCGTCTGCCTGGGCAATTTGGCGCAGATCGACACACCCTATCTGACCGAGGGCAGCTCGGGCCTGACCTTTGCGGTGGACCGCTTCAAGGGCTGGGCGCACAGCGGCCATGTGACGCTGGCTCGCGGCGAGCGCTCAAGGTTGGCTGATTTCGCCTCCGAGGTGCTCTAAAACTCGAGCGACGCCCAGCTCTCACACAAGGGCGGCCCAGCGGTCGCCCTTTTTACTTTCAACATCAAAAATGAGTTTCTACGTTTCAGATCTTGACGGCACTTTGCTGGACCAGCAGGGTCAGTTGGCCCCCAGCACCCGCGCTGGCCTGCTGCAGCTCTTGGATGAGGGGCTGACCTTTACCGTCGCGAGTGCGCGTCACGTCTCGTCCATCCGCCATATCTTGGGTGACTTGCCGCTGCGCCTGCCGGTGATCTCCTCCAACGGCGCCTACATCAGCGAGATGGCCACGGGCCGGCACGAACTGGTGCATGCCATGGACCCGGCCTTGAGCCAGGCCGTTTTCGCGCTGATCCGCCAGCATGGCCTGATGCCATTCATCTCAACCCACGGCGCCAAGGGCGACCAGCTGTTCTACCAATCGGTGCACAACGAGGCGCAGCAGGCGTTTGTCGACGAGCGCAAGCGCAATGCCGACCCGCGCCTACGCCATACGGCCCGTCTGCAAGACGAGTTAGCGGACCCGGCGGTGACCTTTGTCGTGGTGGCACGCGAGGCGCCCTTGGCGGCCCTGCAAGCGGAGATCGACGCGTTGTGCGGCGATGCGGTCGAAACCCATCTGGCCGAGGATCTCTACAAACCCGGCTGGCCCTGGCTGACCGTGCACGACAGGCGCGCCACCAAAGACCAGGCCATCAAGACCCTGGCCGAGCGCTACGGGCTGCTGGAGCGCGAAGTCGTGGTGTTCGGCGACCATGTCAATGACATCAAGATGCTGCGCGCTGCGCATCGCGGCATCGCCGTGGCAAACGCCATCCCTGCGGTCAAGAATGAAGCCCATCAAGTGATCGGGCCTCATTTCGAAGACAGTGTGCTGCGCTTTATCGACGCAGACTGGCGGCGCTGAATCTGCTGCTCAGCACCTGCTGCGCCGATCCATCAAGCTTGCTTGAGCAGGCCACCCAACATGCCCGCCAAGTCACCAAGGCCGCCGGCACCCGCCGCTGGCACTTCGCCATGCGGCGTCAGCATATCGATGATCTGCGGCAGCATCTGGCTCAATTGCGAGCCTGCCTCCGCGTTCGATACCCCGGCTTGAGCCGCCAGTTGCGACATCAAGTCACCACCCAGCGCGGAGCTGAGTTGATCGCCAGACACCGGCAGATTGGCGCCCTTGGACACCCAGGACTGCACCTGCTCGCCCAGGCCCGCTCCTTGCAACTGCTGCAGCAAGCCGCCCAAGCCTCCTTGCGCCGAACCATTGGCCAACAGGCCCGACACCAAGCCGACCCAGTCTGGGCCACTGCCACCGGCGCCGCCGTGACCCTGGCCCTGGCCCTGACCCGCCAATGCTTGCGTCGCCGCACCGATCAAAGAATCCATCAAGCCCATATTTCACTCCCCATTTGTGAACCGCGGTGCCAATCACCGCGCGCCGATTGTCCATGTAGTCGTCTAGATTTGCGTGACAAAACCACTGGCAGTAATTACCGTTGCTTGAGCCCGCAAGCAGGTGCGGACTCATCGATCTGGCCGTTCAAATGCGCAGATCGTCTGGATATGGTCCAATCTATCCCTCGCCCAGTATTCTTCAATCATTCCGGTCGGACGGCCTTTCGACGAGACTTTTGTCTGAGTTTCCCCGGACTTTCCCTTGCTTAGCAGCCAGAACGCTTGACACTCAACTCCTCCCCCGCCTAAGCTGCGCGCCGACACCATGCTCGACGCTCACCTGCGACCCTCCTCCCCGTCAAAGACAATTTGGACCCATTGCCGCGCTATCGCAGGCAGTATGGGTTTGCTGCTTTGCGTCAGCACGGCCAGCCATGCGCAAAACGCGCCACCGGCCGGCATGGTGACGGGTGCCTTGGGGCTCAGCCAATTGCATGCCAGTGCACTGCCGCAAATAGCCCAGCAAGCCACGATTGCTTCGCCGGCTATTGCCGCACTCGCATTGCCTGCAGCCACGCCCACTGCCTCACCGCCGGTCGCTGCGGCCGATCCAGTCAGTCGGTTCTTGCAGGAACGTGGTTTCTTGGCGCAGGGTTCTGCTGAGTCAGGCAAGCTGATGGATCAGGTGCGCGACGCAGCCTCCAATCTGGTCATCTCGTCGATGAACTTCCTGGGCGTGCGCTACACGCGAGGCGGCTCGTCGGTGGAAAGCGGTTTTGATTGCAGCGGCTTCACCCGCCATATCTTCGAGTCCAGCGTTGGCATGATCCTGCCGCGTCGCGCCGATGAGCAAGCCAAGATGTCCAATCTGCTGAGCGTCAAACGGGATGAATTAAAGCCCGGCGACTTGGTGTTCTTCAACACCATGAAGCGGACTTTCTCGCATGTCGGCATCTATGTCGGCGAAGGCAAATTCATCCACTCGCCGCGCGTCGGCGGCGCCGTACGAGTGGAAGACATGCGCGAGGCCTATTGGTCCAAGCGTTTTACCGGCGCGCGCCGCGCCGACCTCAAGTCTGCCGGTGCTGCCGCCATCGACAGCTCACGCTGAAGCCGATAGGCCCATTCCGGTCTGTATCGCCCTATTTGGACGGCCGTAAAAAGTCCCGCTCCACCCAGGCTTGGGCGCTGCTCTCGGTCAGTTTGAAACCCGCACCTACCTTGACCTGTGCCAGCACATCGCCATCGGCATTCTTGGCGCTCAGCGTGGCATAAGGGTTGTCTTCATCGGGCACGATGTCCAGCAGCACCGTCAAGCGGCCCTTCTCGCTGTCAATTTTGAGGCTCTTGTGCAGTTGCGCATGCAGTTGCTGCTCATGGCGGCGCAAGACTTCGGAGGCCGTTTTCACCAAAGTGTGAAAGGCCGGCGCCGACAGCGGCTTGGGGTTCTTTTTATCGCGCCCCATGGTCCAAGGCCCAACCAGCGCCGGCTCGGCCTCGCCGGCCAAGGTCATCGCGACGGCCCAGCCCTCGTCGTCTTCGTTCTTGATGACCTGGGCGGTCCAGCGCTCGTCACGCCAGCACAGGTCGCCCTGGGTCCAGGTGTCTTCGGCGTTCGACGCCATTTCGTTCAATGGTGATTCAAGCTGTATATCCATACAGCTACGATATCACGACATCTTGGCCACCAGGGTCAGAATGTCGTAACTGGCCACCATTTCGCCCCGCTGGTTCATCACCTGCACATCCCAGGCAACTACGCCTTGTCGCGGCTGATCTGGGCGATTGCCCCGGTCGATGCGGCGCTTGCAGGTCAGCCGCGCCTGAATGGTGTCGCCGATGGCCACCGGATTGACAAAGCGCAGCGTGTCGAGGCCGTAGTTGGCCAAGACCGGGCCGGGCGCCGGTGACACGAACAAGCCGGCCGCCGCCGACAGCACGAAATAGCCATGCGCAATGCGCTGGCCAAACTGCGTGTCTTTGGCGGCGATGGCGTCAAAGTGCATATAGAAATAGTCGCCGGAGACACCGCCGAAGTTGACGATATCGGCCTCGCTGACGGTACGCCTATGGGTCAAGAGCGAGTCGCCAATCTGGATTTCTTCAAAGTGCTTGCGGAAGGGGTGCACCGCATGCTCTTGCACCTTGCCGCCGCGCTGATACTCGCCAGTGATGGCGCTCAGCATGGTCGGGCTACCCTGCACTGCGCAGCGCTGCAAATAGTGCTTGATGGCGCGCCCGCCGCCTAACTCCTCGCCGCCCCCGGCGCGGCCCGGGCCACCATGCTTGAGTTGCGGCATCGGTGAGCCGTGGCCGGTCGACTCTTTCGCCGAATCGCGGTCCAGCACCAGAATGCGGCCATGGAAGGCACCGGCGAAATAGACCGTTTGCGCCGCGATGGCCGGCGTCTTGGTCACCACCGAGGCAACCAGGCTGCCGCGCCCCTTGGCGGCCAAGCTCAGGGCCTGATCCAGATCGTCATAAGGCATCAAGGTCGAGACCGGGCCGAACGCTTCCAGATTGTGGACCGCATCGTTGGCAAACCCGTCGCGGCAGAGCAGCAGCGTCGGCGCGAAGAAACAGCCTTCGCTAACGCCCTCCCCGACCGGGGCGAAGCCATCGCGCTCGCCGAAGATGACTTCATTGCCTGCGCTCAGCGCCACCAGCCGCTCGGCCACATCGGCCTGCTGCGCCTTTGAGGCCAGCGCACCCATACGCACACCGTCGACCGCCGGATCGCCGACCTTGATCTTGGCCAGACGATTACGCAGGCCTGCGGCCACCGCATCGATGTGCCGCGCCGGCACGATGGCGCGGCGAATGGCCGTGCACTTCTGGCCGGCCTTGGCCGTCATTTCTTTTGCTACTTCCTTGATGAACAGCTCGAACTCAGGATCACCGGCCTCGACATCGGGCCCGAGAATCGAGCAGTTCAGGCTGTCGGCCTCGGCGTTGAAGGGGATCGAGCGGCGCACCAGATTGGCGTTCACGCGCAGCATTGCGGCGGTGTCGGCCGAGCCGGTGAAGGTGACCACATCGGTCTCCTCCAGCCGGTCCAGCAGATCACCCGAGCTGCCGATGATCAGCTGCAAGGCACCGGCCGGCAGCAGGCCGCTGGCGTGGATCAATCGCACGCAGGCTTCGGCGACAAAGGAAGTGGCGGTGGCGGGCTTGACGATGCACGGCATACCGGCCAGAAAACTCGGCGCGAACTTTTCCAACATGCCCCACATCGGGAAGTTGAAGGCATTGATGTGCACGGCCACGCCGCGCTTGGGCACCAGCACATGCGAGCCGATGAACTGCCCTTCTTTGCTCAAGGGGATGGCCGGGCCTTCATGCAGCACATTGCTGGACGGCAACTCGCGCCGGCCTATGCTGGCATAGGCAAACAAGGTGCCGATGCCGCCTTCGATATCGATCCAGTTGTCGCTGCGCGTGCCGCCGGTATGGGCCGACACGGTGTAGAGCGACTCCTTGTGCTCCATCAAATAGGTGGCCAAGGCCTTCAGGCAGGCGGCGCGCTGCTGAAAGTCGAATTTCAGCAGGGCCGGCAAGGCCTGACCCCGCGCGAAGGCGAGGCTCTCGGCGAAGTCGATCTCGTCCGCATGCGTCTGCGCCACGGTGCGGCCGTTGATGGCGCTGTGAAGGCTGCGCGCGGCCTGCGTGCCGACCCAGCGGTTGGCAATCAGGCTTTGAAGAATGGGGGTTTGGGTATTCATCAATGTCTCGCTATTCAAATATTCGTCAAGCCTTGACGGCAGAGATGCCACCAAAGAACAGGTCGGCGACCATTGGCGCCACAGCCTCATAACTCAAATCACCATCGGGCTTGAGCCAAGTAAAAGTCCAGTTGATCATGCCGAACAAGAGCATGGTCAAGGGCTTGTGCAGTTTGGCCGCACTCAGCTCCGGGCGCAGCGCCGCCACCGCGTCGGCAAAGGCGGCCACCACACGGCGTTCGATTTCCAGCAGGCGGGCGCGGTCCTCGTCATTCAAGAACTTGACGTCCTCGGTCAAGACCCGGTGTTCGTTCTGCGCCTCGCCGTAAGCCTGCACAAAGCGCGCGATCAAGCGCCGCAACAAGGCCTCAGGCGCCAGGTCTTGCTCGCGCGCCTGCGCTTGCACCTCGGTGACCAGGGTCTCCAACCACTGCACATGGGTCTCGCAGATCTGCATCAAGAGCTCATGCTTGTCGCGCACGTAGTGGTAGAGCGTGGGCTTGGAGACCGAGCAAGCCTCGGCCACCGCATTCATCGAGGTGCCGGGGTAGCCCTGATTCGCAAACAGGCGCGCCGCGTTGCGCAAAATTTCATCGCGTTGGTTCTCAAAACCGGGGGCGCGTCCACGAGCCATGGCTGCTCAGTCCTCACTCAGCGTTCATCAAAAGAAATAACCACACGCGGCGTCAAAGCATGGGCCTGGCAGCTGAGGATGAAACCAGCCGCCACCTCGGCCTTGTCAAGCGCGAAGTTCTTGTCCATACGCACCTCGCCCTCCATCAGCTTGCAGCGGCAGGTCGAGCAGACGCCGCTCTTGCAAGAAAACGGCACGTCCATGCCGGCGCGCGCGGCTGCGTCGAGCAGGCTGGCGTCGGTCTTGGCAAACTCGATTTCACGACTGACACCGTCACGAATCACCGTCACGCGGGCGCTGTCCGCGTCACCGGCCAAGACCAGATGTGGCGCCGGCCGGCCAGTTTGCATCTCGACCGTGCCGAAGCGCTCGACATGAATCCGATCCTCGGGCACGCCGGCCGCCTTCAGCGCGGCCTCGGCCGCTTCGTTCATCTCGAACGGCCCGCAAACAAAGACATGATCAATGCTGTTGGCCGGCAGCAAGGCTTGCATGAATTCGCTCAGCTTGGCGGCGTCGATGCGCCCGGCCTGCAGCGGCGAATCCACATGTTCGCGCGAGAACACATGATGCAAGGCCAGTCGCGTCATGTGGCGGTTTTTCAGGTCCTCGATCTCCTCCTTGAACATCGTCGAGGCCTGCGCGCGATTGCCGTAGATCAGCGTAAAGCGGCTCAAAGGCTCGCGCGCCAGCAGCGTCTTCATGATGGACAAAATCGGTGTGATGCCCGAGCCGGCGGCAATGCCGACATAGTGGCGAGCTTCGCCCGGGGCCGCTGCCACCGCCCCAAAGCGGCCCTGCGGCGGATAGCTTTCGATCACCGCACCGGGCTTCAAATCCTGGTTGACCCAGGTCGAGAACGCGCCACCTTCGACCCGGCGCACGCCGACGCGAAGTTCGCCGTCATCCGCGCCGGCGCAGATCGAATAGCTGCGGCGCAGATCCTGACCATTGATTTCGTGGCGCAGGGTCAGGTATTGCCCGGCCTTGAACTTGAAGGCCTCGCGCAACGCGGCCGGCACGTCAAACGAGACCACGACCGCTTCGTCGGTATCGGGCGTTACGGCCCGTACCGTCAGAGGATGAAAATGCAAGCTGCTCATTGCCGCGCTCTTTTCTAAATGGATTTGAAATGCTCGAACGGTTCCCGGCAAGCCAGGCAGCGGTACAGCGCCTTGCAGGCGGTGGAGCCAAAGGCCGAGAGCTTCTCGGTGTGATCGCTGCCGCAACGCGGGCAGGCCAGCTTGTTCAAAGACGCCCGGTGAACCAGGCGGATCGGCTGAGCCTCGGCCGACAAGACTCGGCCGGGCGGCGCAATGCCGTAGGCACGCAACTTCTCGAGCCCTTCTTCGCTGATCCAGTCGGTCGTCCAGGCCGGCGCACGCTGCATGGTGATTTGAATCTCGCCAAACGCAGCCAGCGCGGCGCGCACATCGTCTTGAATCAACTCTGTCGCCGGGCAACCGGAATAGGTTGGTGTCAGCACCACTTCCAGGCCGCCGGCTGTTTCTCTCAGGTCGCGCACAATGCCCAGCTCGCACAAAGAGATCACCGGAACCTCCGGATCAGGAATCTGGCGCAACACCTCCCAGGCAGCGGCCAAGTGCCCGCAGGGACTGGATGGCGTGTCCAAACTCACCACTTTCCGCCAGGGTAGGCGCGCTGCAAATACTGCATCTCGGCCAAGAGGTGACCCATATGCTCGCTGTGCACACCGCGCCGGCCGGCCGACACATAGGCACTGGCCTTTGGATGGGCCAAGCCGGCATCGGCCAAGACTTCGTTCAGATGCGCGGTCCACTCCGGCTTCAACTCGGCCCATGACGGGCCCAAGCCTTGTGCGACCGCAGCGGCATCGACCGCATCGGCGTCAAACAGTTCATTGAACAAGGGCCACAACTGCGCTAACGCTTCCACCATACGTGCCGTCGATTCCGCAGTGCCGTCGCCCAGACGCACCACCCAATCGGCCGCATGCTGCTGGTGGTAGGCGCTTTCCTTGACCGCCTTGGCGGCGATCGCCGCCACTTCAGGGTCGGTCGAGCTTTGCAGACGCCGCCACAGCAGCAACATCCAGGTCGCCACCGCGAAGTTGCGCACTTGCGTGAAGGCGAATTCGCCGCGCGGCAGCTCCATCAGCACCGGGTTCAGGTACTGGCGCTCTTCGCGCAGAAAAGCCAGCTGATCTTCGTCCTGGCCCTGCCCGTCCAAATGCGCGACATGGGTCAGCAAGGCGCGGGCCTGGCCAAGCAGATCCAAGGCCATATTGGCGAGGGCCAGGTCTTCTTCGAGGATGGGCGCATGGCCGCACCACTCGCCCAGGCGCTGGGCCAGGATCAGGCAGCTGTCTCCTATGCGCAGCAGGTATTGGACTTGCGGGCTAGAGCCGACTTGGATGGAGGCTTGAGTCATAGCGTGGATTCCCGCCGGGCCGCCCCAAGGGAAGCCAGCGCCCCCTTGGGGGGCAGAGAACAAAGTGAACGTGGGGGCTTCATGTCTTTACATATGGTTGATGGCATCAGGGAGCTCATAGAAGGTCGGATGCCGATACACCTTGTCTTCCATCGGGTCGAAATACATGCCCTTCTCACCCGGATCGGAGGCAACGATCTGGTTCGACAGCACCACCCAGATGCTCGTGCCTTCCTGGCGCCTGGTATAGACCTCGCGGGCCATCTGGATCGCCATCTTCGCGTCGGCCGCATGCAGGCTGCCGCAATGCTTGTGGTCCAGCCCCGCCTTGCTGCGCACGAACACTTCCCACAGCGGCCATTCTTTGTCTGTACTCATGCTGCTTGCTCCTTGATTGTTTGTTTGCGTGCATGGGCGAGCGCGGCCTCGCGCACCCAGGCACCGTCATCCCAGGCCTTGACGCGGGCGGCTAGGCGCTCGCGGTTGCAGGGGCCGTCGCCGCCGACGACGCGCCAGAACTCGGCCCAGTCGATCGCGCCGAAGTCGTATTCGCCGCGCGCCTCGTTCCACTTCAGGTCTGGGTCCGGCAGCGTGATGCCCAGCAGTTCCGCCTGCGGCACCGTCGCGTCGACAAACTTCTGGCGCAGCTGATCATTGGTGATGCGCTTGATGCCCCAACGGATCGACTGCTCGGAGTTCGGCGAGTCCTTGTCGGCGGGCCCGAACATCATCAGCGACGGCCACCACCAGCGGTTGACCGCATCCTGCACCATCGCTTTTTGCGCGGCATTGCCCTCGCGCATCATCACCAGCAGCGACTCATAACCCTGACGTTGGTGGAAGCTTTCTTCACGGCAAACGCGGATCATGGCCCGTGCATAAGGTGCATAGGAGCAACGGCAAAGCGGCACCTGGTTCATGATGGCCGCGCCGTCCACCAGCCAACCGACCACACCGATATCGGCCCAGCTGGTGGTCGGGTAGTTGAAGATCGAGCTGTACTTGGCCTTGCCCGTATGAAGCGCGTTCAGCATCTGGTCGCGGCTGGTGCCCAAGGTCTCGGCGGCCGAATAGAGATAGAGGCCATGGCCGCCCTCGTCTTGCACTTTGGCCAGCAAAATGGCTTTGCGCTTGAGCGTCGGTGCGCGGCTGATCCAGTTGCCTTCTGGCAGCATGCCGACAATTTCCGAATGCGCATGCTGGCTGATCTGGCGCACCAGCGTCTTGCGGTAATGCTCGGGCATCCAGTCCTTGGCCTCGATGAAATCACCGGCATCGATGCGCGCCTCAAAAGCCGCTTCTTTGGCCGCATCCTCGGCGCTCTTGACTTTGGCGGCCGCGTCCTGCGGGCCCACACTCATCGCTTGGGTATACATAGTATGTCTTCCTTGATTCAGGCTCAGCCTTGGGGCTCGCTGGGACCGTGCAGTGCCACCACCGGCTTGCCCTTGATGCGGTAGGAGCGCCCCCTGAACACGGCGATCAGCTCATCGGCCTGGTTGGTGATGGTGATGTCATAGACGCCAGTGCGGCCAGCCAGCGAAGTTTCTTTGGCCACCGCCTTGAGCCGGTCGCCCAGTCTGGAGGGCGCCACGATGTCGATCGAAAAACCTGAGGCCACGGTCAGCTCGTTATAGGAGTTGCAAGCAAAGGCAAAGGTCGAATCGGCCAGCGCCGTGACCATGCCGCCATGGCAGATGTCGAAGCCGTTGAGCATGTTCTCGGTCACCGTCATCGCCAGCGTGGCCGAGCCGGGGCCGATCGCCAGCACATCCATGCCCAGCGCTTTGCTGGCTCTGTCGTTGGCGAGCATGCCGTCACGGACGGCCTCGGCAATTTCTTGTGAGGTCATAGGCTTTCTCCTGGCCCAATCCTGGCTTAACGGTCGCTGAACTTGGGCGCGCGCTTTTGCAAAAAGGCAGCTGCACCCTCGAGGTAATCATCGGCAAAGCCGAGCCGGCTTTGCAAGGCCGCCTCCAGCTTCAAGGCGTCCTCAAACTCCAGCCTGCCCGCCGCGTCAAAGGCGCTGCGCGTCTCTGCCATTGCGCGTACCGGCATCTGACTGATTCGCTGCGCTAGCGCTTGGGCCGTGACGGCCAAATCCTCATCGGCCACGCAGCGGTAGATCAAGCCCATCGCTTGCGCCTCGGCGGACGACAGCTTCTCGCCCAGCAAGGCCAGTTGCAGCGCACGCGCGCGGCCGACCAAGCGCGGAAAGAGCCAAGTGCCGCCGCAGTCCGGGATCAGTCCGATCTTGGAAAAAGCCTGGATGAAATTGGCCGAAGCGCCGGCAATGACCAGATCGCAGCTCAGCGCGAAATTGGCGCCGGCACCGGCCGCGACACCGTTCACGACGGCGATCACGGGCACTGGCATGCTGCGTACGCGCAGCGCCAAAGGGATGTAGTAGGCATCGAGCAAATGGCCGATGTCCTTGGGCGCTTCGCCGGGCTGCAAATTCGGATTGACCAAGGGGTCGGACAAATCCTGACCGGCGCAAAAGCCTCGTCCGGCGCCTGTGATGACCACACAGCGCACGCCCGTGTCGTCTGCGACCGCATCCAAGGCGGCGCGCAGCTGGGCCAACATGGCGCTGGTAAAAGCATTCAAGGCGGCCGGGCGATTGAGCGTCAGCGTCCGCACCGCGCCGTCTTGGCTGACTTCAATCAAAGGGTCATGCATGGGAGTTGCCTCAGGTGTCAAAGCGGGCTTGCGTGCCTCGGAAACTTCCAAAAACACTCTTGACCGACCGGTCGGTAGATCGTAAGGTGAGCATTGATTTAGCGCAAGCCGCGCCAAGCTGGTGTAAACCCTAGGTGCGGCTCGCCACCGACTCAACCCAGAGGACTTCAACCATGCCTTGCTACGCCATCGACGGCGTGATTCCCGTCGTTCACCCAAGCGCCTTTGTGCACCCGACCGCCGTGCTGATCGGCGACGTGATCGTCGGCCCGGGCTGCTATATCGGCCCCTTGGCCAGTCTGCGCGGTGACTTTGGTCGCATCATCCTGCACGAAGGCGCGAATGTGCAGGACAGCTGCGTGATGCATGGCTTTCCGGCCTCTGAGACGGTCGTCGAAGCCAATGGCCATATCGGCCACGGCGCGGTCCTGCACGGTTGCGTGGTGCGCCACGACGCCTTGGTTGGCATGAACGCGGTCGTGATGGACGAGGCCGAGGTGGGGGCTTACAGCATCGTGGCAGCCTGCGCCTTTGTGCGCGCCGGCATGAAGCTGCCCGAGAAATCACTGATCGCCGGCCTGCCGGCCAAGGTGATGCGGCCGCTGAGCGAGGACGAAATCAAATGGAAACTCGCCGGCACGCAAACCTATCAAGACCTGACCCTGCGTTGCTTGGCGAGCATGCAAGAAGTGAAACCCTTGACGGAGCTGGAAGGCAACCGCCCCAGCTTGCCGACTCAGCTGCACAAGCTACGTGAGCCACGTGAGTCACGTGACTCACGTGGCTCAGATACGCCGGGAAAGTCCGGCGCCTAGGCCAAAGGCTCAAACCCCGGGATAGACCCGAACCGACGCAGCCAAGGTCGCCACCAAGGCGGGCGGCAAGGTCCACGGTTGCGCGCGCGACAGGGCGTAATCGCTGGCCGCCGAACAGGCCGCCGATGCCGTCGCCAGCGCCCAGCGCAGATGCTGCTCGGGCGCAGCGCTGGGTTCTCGCATCAAACTGAACAGCAGACCCGCCATGGCGGCGTCACCCAGTCCGCGTGAACAGGTCGTCGCCAAAGGCTCGGTAAGCGCAGGTGCGGCATGCCATTCGCCCGTCCCACAGTACAAGGTCGCCCCGACGGCACCTTGGGTCAGCAACAGCGTGGCGGACGGATTCCAAGCGCTGATTTGCGCCAGCCCCGAATGATAGTCAGCACTACGAAAGAGGCCGCGCAAATCCTCGGCCGAGACCTTGATCACGTCGGCGACACGGCACATACGCTCCAAGGTGTCGTCGTAACGAGAATCCATGACGGGGCGAAAGCCGGGGGCGTAGCTGATCTTCTTGCCCTCGGCCTTGAGTCCTTCGGCCAAGGCTTCCAGTCGCTGGGCCAGCGGCGGGCGCACCAGACCCAAGCCCCCGAAATGAGCCCAGCGCAGCGCCTTGACCCAACCCGCCGGCAGGCTCTCGGGGCGAAAATACAGGTCAGCACTGTCAGCACCAATGAAGAAGCCGTCGGGGGCTTCTTCGGCATCGGAGAAACGCAGCAGCGGCGCTCTGGGCAGTTGCTGCAGAAAGCGCAGATCCAAATTGGCGTCGGTGCAGGCGCGCCAGATTTCTTGCCCGAACAGGTCAGAACTGATGGCGCCGGCATAAGCCGCAAGTTCTCCAAGGCTGGACATGGCCATCGCCACTTGCCAGGGCGAACCGGCGCAGGCACTGCGCCAAGTGGAGCCTCCATCTCTGACGAGATCAATGCGCACCTCGCCAAAAGCGATGAAGCGAGCAAGGTCAGGATGAAGCATGGGCGTCGAATGGGGCATGCGGGCATTCAAACAGCCCGCGCGCTTTAGGGCAATCCCCCACTGTGGCGATGAGATGCAAAACAACTCTTTCGCGCGGCGCGAAGAACAGACCCGTCTTTACCGTCCAGTTCTGGCGTTCGACTCGAAATCAGGCACCAAACGGCATAGGCAAGGGCAAACAGCGGCGCATTTCCGGCGACTGCAAAGAGCACGCCCTCTCTACATTTATCGAACAAGATAAACAAAGCTTGAGCTGAATTTTCTGGTCTTTTGGAATTCGCTTGTTGCGCGGGATTCGTCTTGATTTCGGAGTTAAAAATGTCGTTCATATCAAGCCTGCCGCCGGACCAAATTGCCCGGCTGTCCACAAAGGCAATCGCCGCCCTCACCAGCAGCGACTGGCAAGAATTCAATGCGAGTCAGATGGCGGCCTTGACAGCGATTCAGGTTTCGTCGATTTCCGCGCGTGGCTGGATGAGCATTGACACCGAGCAGGTCGTTGCCTTGAGCCTGGATGCCATCAGCGGCATCAACGCCCGCACGATGCCGCTCTTGCCGAGCAGTTTGCTCGGCGCCATGCAGGGTGAGCAAATAGCCGCATTGACGAGCCTGGGCCTGCGTGCATTGACCAGCGCCCAAGCGCCTGCACTGAAGCCGGAATGGCTGGAGTCCCTGGACACGCCACAGATTCAATCGATTTCCAACGCCGCCTTGACGGCCATTGGCACCGGCGAAATTGCCGGTTTGCATGCGCAGACCGTGCAAAGCTTTTCAGAGATTCAGATCCGCCAGCTGAAAACCCAGCAGATTGCCGCCTTCGCTGATGAGGGCTTGGGCGCGCTCGCTTCCAATCAGCTGAGGGCCTTGGCCAGCGCCCAGTTGCAGGCTTTGAGCACCGCCCAAATGGACTTGCTCAGCAATGAGCAACTCGACGGCCTGACCAGCAATCAGTTCAAGCTCTTGAGCACGCAGCAGTTCAATGCGCTGGACGCTTCCGATCTGCAAAGTTTTGAGACTGCCCAGCTGCGCGGCCTCAGCAGCCGGCATATCGCCCAGCTTG
>CAUPEV010000084.1:0-18098 GCA_963510335.1 uncultured Roseateles sp. | reverse complement strand
GCCAAGCTGAGCTTGTGCGAAGCGCAAGAAGCAGCGCCTGCGCCATTGGAAGCCGATGAATTCGCGCGGCAAATGGCCGCCCTGTCGGCTTCGGCCGCCTTGCCGGGCGACTGGGATCAGGCGCTCGCACAGCGCGCGCCCTCGAACGCGGCGCTTGACGAGGTCCTGCTGCAACTCGAAGCCGCGCTGGATCTGCCGGCGTCTGCCGAGATGCAGGCAGCCCGCCGTCAATTGAAGCTCAAGGCCTTGAAAGACGCGCTGGAAGGGCGCGGCGCGACGCTGCAAGGTGCCCAGCAGCAAGCCGCTTGGCTGCGTGAGGCCTTGCGCGCCAACAACTGCACGGCCAGCCAGAGCGAGCGTCTGCACGGCTTGATCAAAGCCTTGGCTCAGGCGCCTGCGGGCTCCTTGGGTGCGCCGTTGAAAAACGTCTGATCAAGCAAACAAGGCCCGCACCTGCTTCACATAGCGCTCGCTGACCGGCACTTTGTCGGCGCAGCGCAATGTGGCTTCATAGCAGGCATCGCCGCTGACTTCGAGGCTCAGCACGGCCTCGGGGCGCAGCAAAACTGTGCGGTGCACACGCATAAATTGCGCCCTGGGCAGGCGCTGCTCCAGCGCACTCAGCGTCGCGCGGTGCAGTACGACACGCGACTTGTGGCTGGTGCCCGCAGTCGCGCGCAGATGCAGCTCCACATAATTACCCGCCGCGCCTATCCACTCGATGTCGGCCACCGCAATACGCTCCAGCAGGCCCACCGAGCGCACGTTCAAAAACGCCAACTCGGGGCAAGCCTGGCCGGCGGCCAAGCTGCGCTGTTCATGCAAAAAGCCGCTCATCGCTTGCGCATAGGATGCGCTTTGTTTAAGCCTTAGCACCTGCTCGGCCCTAGCCAGCATGGCGGCAAAGCGCTGGTCATCAAAAGGCTTGAGCAGGTAGTCCAGCGCGAACACATCAAAGGCCGCCAGCGCATGCTCGTCGAAAGCGGTCACGAAGACCAGCAATGGCGGCGTCGGGCTTGCGCACAATTCGGCCGCAAAGCTCAGGCCGGTCTGGCGCGGCATTTGTATGTCCAGCAATAGCAAATCAAACTCGCGCTGCGCCATGGCCACACGGGCTTCGGCAGCACTGGCACAGAGCTCGGCGGCTTGCCACTGCGGATGCTCGGCCAGCGCTAACTGCAAATTGCTGCGTGCCAAGGCCTCATCGTCCACCACCAGGACGGTCCAAGGATTGCTGCTATTCATGCAGCTCTCGCCAGGGCAGTAGCAGCTCGGTCGTGAAGCTGCCCTCGTCTAGCCGGGTCAGCAAGCGCGCCGCATCACCGTACAGAATTTGCAGCCGCTCGCGAGTCGCCGACAGGCCAAGACCATGGCCGCGCTGACGATCCGGATTGCCGGCGACCGGATTGCGCAGCATCAGGCGCAGACCGCCCGCCTCGGGCGCCAGGCTCAGGTGCACAAAACCTTCGCCTTCACAGGCCTCCAGGCCATGGCGAATCGAATTTTCGACCAGCGGCTGAAACATCAAGGGTGGGCAAGCGACGCGGTCCCAGGCGGCGTCGGCGACGTCCCAGCGCAGGGACAAACTGGCACCGTAGCGCAGGTTCTGCAACTCCAGATAGTCGCGCATGAAGTTCAATTCATCTTGCACCGAAACCCACTCGGTCTTGCTGGCGCGCAGCGCATAACGCAGCAGCTCGCTGACTCGGGCCAAGGCGCTCAAGGCCATGCCACGGTCGGCGGCGCGCACCAGTGCCGAGATGCTGTTCAGGGCGTTGAACAAGAAATGCGGTTCGAGCTGCCCCTGCAAGAGCAGCAGACGCAGGCGCAAATTGTCCGTCTGCTGGCGCTGCTGAGCCGCCTCGCGCGCTCGCGCATTCGCTTTGGAGACGATGAACGCCTGCACGCAGAAGGCGCCGCCTGCCAAGACCAGGTCATAAAAGAGCGAGTACCAGCGGTTCTTGAGCACCATGGTCCACCAGACATCGGGCAACTTGCCGTTGCGCAGCAAGTCCAACAGCCAAAAGTAGCTCAGCCAGGCCATCGCGAACAGCGCGATGCTGAGCAGGAAAACGCGCAATTGCTGCTCCGGGCTGGCCCATTGCTGCGGCCGATACTGGGCATGCAGGGACAAGAACCAGCTGAACAAGATATAGGGCGGAAAGGCCGTCAGGCTGAGCCGCAGCACCTCAGCCAAACTCAAGCTGGAGCGCCCTGTATTGGCCGCATCTGCCACCTGAGCCAAGGCCATCAGCAGCCAGATCAGCAACCACAGGCCCGTGCAAAGCAGCAGGCTTCGAGCAGCTTTTGCCAGCGCCTGCCCGCGCGCAGCCGTGGTCGCTTTTTTCGTTTGCGTCGCGTGCATCGCCTGCGGCGCTGCGGCAAGGGCATTGGTTTGGGCGGACATGGGTTTGGTCAATGGGATTCAAGCTTGGGGCGAGCCCTGCGAGCACTTTATGCGATCCACAGGCCAGCCCGCAGGAGGCCGCTGACACGGCGGCGGTGTTTCATCCCAAACGAATCACTTGCGCGGCACTATTGCGCCACAGTATTTGCTTCCCGTTCAACCCAAGCTCCAGCATGAAACTTCGTCACACCCTGCCGGCGCTGCTGCTCGGCCTGAGCCTCATCGGCACTTCAATGCCGCCTAGCCATGCGGCGCCGAAACCGGAAACGCCCGCAACACCGGACTATCAAGCCGTTTCCGCCAACACCCGCGCCATTGCCGAGCCCTACTTGCAAGCCTATCTCAAGCAGGACTGGGCGCGCATGGCCGAGCTGATGGACGAGCAGATCAGCTTTCTGGACCCAAGCGCCAAGCTCGTCTTTGGCGACTTGGGGCAGCAGGGAAAAAGCCGGATGATGGCCTACCTCAAAGCCACCTACCCCTATATCGAGACGCACAGCTTCAAGCTCGAGCGCAGCTTTTTCGCGGGCGAGCAGGCGGTCTTCATCGGCGTGTCGGACTGGAGCTTTTCTCCGCCCGCTCAGCCGGTGGTGCGCAGTGTGATTCCTCTGGTGATCGCTTTCAAGATCAAGGGTGACAAGGTCGTCGAGCACCAGGAGATGGGCGATCTGCAGCCCTATCTGGATGCATTGAGCACGGCCCGCCAGAACACCTCGACCCCATCGCAGCCCGCCGCTCAGGCGCAAGCAAAATAGCCAAACTCTGTGTATGCTGCGCAGCGGGAACGGACCTGTTTCAGGCACGTTCAAGGCTCTATCTGTGCACTTGCAAGGACTCAAGATGATTACTCTCAACGTCAACGGCAAGCCCGCCAGCGTCGACGCCGACCCCGATATGCCGCTGCTCTGGGCTCTGCGAGAAGACCTGCAACTGACCGGTTCCAAATTTGGCTGCGGCATGGGCTTGTGCGGCGCCTGCACGGTGCACCTGGACGGTCAGCCGGTGCGCGCTTGCAGCTTGCCGCTGTCGGCGGCGGTCGGCAAAAAAGTCACCACGATCGAAGGCATTGCCGCCAGCAAGACCGGCAAAGTCGTGCAAGCTGCCTGGGTCAAGATCGATGTGCCGCAATGCGGCTACTGCCAGAGCGGCCAGATCATGAGCGCCTGCGCGCTGCTGGCCGCCAAGAAGTCCCCCAGCGACGCCGACATCGACCAGGCCATGAGCGGCAATCTCTGCCGCTGCGGCACTTATAACCAGGTGCGCGCCGCGATCCATGACGCCTCGGCCACTTTGAAGAAAGGAGCATGAAGATGGACTCCAGCTCAGCTCTCCAGACTTCACGTCGCGGCTTTCTCAAAAGCAGCGCCGGCGGAGCATTGATGCTGTCATTTGCGCTGCCCTTGGCGGCCAAGCGCGCGCAGGCGCAATCTGCATCAGCATCGACGAGCAATACCTTTGCGCCAAGTGCCTGGTTGCGCATCACACCGGACGGGCGCGTCACCGTGCTCTGCGGTTCATCCGAGATGGGCCAGGGCGTGCTGACCGCCATCCCCATGATGGTGGCCGAAGAGTTGGACGCCGATTGGGCGCTGGTTGGCGTCGAGCAAGCGCCGGCAGATGCGGCTTTCAACAATCCGCTGTTCGGCATGCAGGGCACCGGCGGCAGCACGACAGTGCGCGCACATTGGACGCCGCTGCGCCAAGCAGGTGCTGCGGCGCGGGAGATGTTGGTCGCCGCTGCCGCTGAAAGCTGGAAGCTGGACCCCGCGCTGTTGCGCACCGAGAAAGGCAATGTGATCGGCCCTGGCGGCAAGAAGCTCGCCTACGGCGCGCTGGTGGAGAGCGCGGCCAAACAAGCGGTGCCGGCCAAGCCAAAATTGAAGGACAGCAAGGACTTCAAGATCCTGGGCAAGCCCACCCGCCGCCTGGACAGCGCAGCCAAGGTCAATGGCTCCGCCCAATACGGCATCGATACCCATGTGGAAGGCATGCTTGTGGCCGTGATGGCACGCGCGCCGGTGGCCGGCGCCAAGCTCAAGAGCAGCGATGAGGCGGCAGCGCGCGCGGTCAAAGGCGTCAGCCATGTGATCGCGCTGGACAATGGCGTAGCGGTCTTGGCCAAAGGCTTTTGGGCCGCCAAGAAAGGCCGTGCCGCCTTGAATGCGCAATGGGACTTGGGCGCCGGCATCGAGCTTTCGACGGCCAAGGTGTCGGCGATGCTCAATGATGCAGCCGGCAATGCAGGCGCCATCGCGGTTGACAAGGGCAACCTCAAAGACGCCGCGGCGAATTCGAGCGCACAGCTCAGCGCCAGCTACGAAGTGCCCTATCTGGCCCATGCTTGCATGGAGCCGCTCAATTGCAGCGCCTGGGTACGCGATGGCGCAGGCACGGTCTGGGTGGGCACGCAAGGTCAGGGGCCGACGCAGCAAATCGTTGCAAAAATTGCCGGCGTGCCAACCGACAAGGTACAAGTCCACACCACCCTCTTGGGCGGCGGGTTCGGGCGCCGGTTCGCACATGACTTCACCATCAGCGCCACGCTCTTGTCCAAGCTCAGCGGCCATCCGGTCAAGCTGATTTACGAGCGCGAAGACGATATGGCGGCGGGCTTCTACCGGCCCGCTTCGGTCGTCAAGCTCGAAGGCGCGCTTGATGACAAGAGTCGGGTCAGCCTCTTGCGCGCCGATATCGGCTCGCCCTCCATCATGGCCGGCTCCGGCTTCATGAAGCTGCCGGACAACGGTGTCGACGCGATGGCGGTCGAGGGTTTGGCCGATCATCATTACGAGATCCCCAACCAGCGCATCGCCTACGGTCAGGCCGAGCCGGGCCCACAGGTCTGGTTCTGGCGCTCGGTCGGGCATTCGCAAAACGCCTTCTTCTTAGAGAGCTTTGTCGACGAGCTGGCCCATGCGGCCAAGGCCGACCCGCTGCAGTTCCGCTTGCAAATGTTGACCAAGCAGCCGCGCCTGCGTGCCGTGCTGGAAGTGGCCGCGGCCAAAGCCGGCTGGGGCAAACCGGCGGCCAAGGGCATCTTCCGGGGCATCGCGGTGGCCGAGAGCTTTGGCAGTTATGTGGCCGAAGTCGCCGAGGTCTCGATTGCCAAAGACGGTAGCCCCAAGGTGCACCGCGTGGTGGCGGCTGTTGACTGCGGCATGACCGTCAATCCCTTGACGATCACGCACCAGATCGAGAGCGCCATCTGCTACGGCCTGTCAGCCGCGCTCTACGGCAAGATCACGCACAAAGAAGGGCGCGTCGAGCAGAGCAATTTCCATGACTACCCGGTCCTGCGCATGAGCGAGATGCCCAAGGTGGAAGTGCATATCTTGCCCAGCACAGAAGCGCCCGGCGGTATCGGCGAGCCCGGCACACCGCCGCTCGCACCCGCCGTCACCAATGCGATCTTTGCCGCCACCGGAGTACGCCTGCGCCAGTTGCCGATTGATGCTGCTTTGCTGAAGAAAGCCTGAGTACAAAGGCACTTCGGGTAGCAGATCGGCTTTCAGCGTCGCGATCAAGCCTTGTAGCAAGGCCTGATCGTCGGCGCTGAACTGGCTCGCGCGCATTTGCGCCTCGCGCTCCAGCTCGCGCATGCGCCAGCTGAACTCGCGCACCAGCGACACGACCTCGATCTTGACCTCGCCCTGCTCGGCCGTCAGTTGCTGAAACACCTGATCCGGCAGGCCGGTATCCAGGCCCGCGCTGCTGAAGGAAGACTGCAGCTGTTGCAGACGGTGCTGGCACAGGGCCAACATCGCGCGCATCGCCGGGCTGGCGTCGGCCATGCGACGCTCAATCAAGTCGCGTGAGGCTCGAAAGGTTTTCAGCACCGTCGCCACCCGCACCGCCCGCGGCAAAGCGTCGGCCAAGCTGGCAGGCTCATTGCGCAACTCGTGGCCGCCGGGCCTGGCCGCCGAGGCCTCGCGGACGATGTCCAGCACCGCTTCGCCAAACTCGCCCGGAATCAGGCGGGTCGCGATGCTGGCATGGACGACCGCACTGGCGCCGCTCTCAATCAGGCCGACCAACCATTCCGCAGCGGTCAGCATTTGCGCCGACAGATCCAGTTGCGCATCCCCGCGCAGTCCTTGTGGGTAGCCGAATCCATCGAGACGTTCATGGTGACTCAGCACCAGCGCAGCCAAGTCCTCTCCGCCACCTTCGATATCGCGCAGCAGACGCTGCCCGATGACCGGATGGCTGACGAGATGGCGCCACTGCTCGGTCTGCAGGGGCTTGTCACGCAGCAAATAGTCTGGTTGCAGATAGAGCTCGCCGACGTCGTGCAGCAGGCCGGCGCGCGCCAACAATTGCTGGCCTGCGATGTCACCGGGTAGCAGGCGCCGCGCCAGACCCAGCGCTGCCAAGGCCACGCCGACTGCATGTTCCAGGCGGTCGGGGCCACGCTTGGCATAGACGGTCAACAGCGCTTGCAGTGGCGCCGACAGCGGCAGCTTGCCCAGCGACACCGCTGCCGGCTGCGCCCGCTCATGCCGGCATAGCGCCTGCAGCAAGGGGTGGCGCTCAAGCAGCGATTGCGCCACCTCGGTGATCCGCTCGCCATTGATGCCGCCGGCAACCCCCAGGCAATGCTCCAGCGGCTTCAGCAGCTTGTGACGCAGCAGGCGCTCGCGCGTCGACGCGTCGACCTTGGCGCCGCGGGCCAGCAACTTGACGCCATTGCCGCTGACAACGTCCTCGGTCAATTCGATCTCCTGCTGCTCGGTTGAGGCGACCAAGTGGTCAAGGTTATGGGGGTTGACCGTGGCGTCTTCGCTTGCGCCTGTGATCGAAGCTTGGTCCTTCATCAGACGGCGGGCGGATAGCCTTCCTCGGTCAGCGCGACGACAAAGGCCTCGCGGCCTTTTTCGCTTTCGACCCGCAAGATCTTGGCTTCGCGGTCGAACAGCGGCTTGGCCTCCGTATCCAACGTCGCCACCAGCTTGGTGATGGCGGCCACGCAATGGCCGCAAGTCATATCAGGCAGTTTGAATTCATACATGGCTTGTTCTTCCTCATGAGCTTGAGCGAATATGCACCTTACCATCAGAGCCTTCTTAATCCGCACAGCCCGCTGCACAACCGCCCCTATGCCTGCTCCCATCGTCTTTACTCTCCCTGTCGCAGGCATGACTTGCGCCTCCTGCGTCAAGCGGGTTGAGAAGGCCTTGTTGCGGGTTGCCGGCGTGGGCAGCGCCGAAGTCAACTTGGCGACAGAAACCGCCACGGTAAGCGGCAACGGCGAGATGACTTTGCCACTGCTGCGCGCAGCCGTTGAAGCTGCCGGTTACAGCCTACCCGAGCACAGCCTGAGCCTGCAGATCAGCGGCATGACCTGCGCTTCATGCGTAGGCCGGGTTGAGCGGGCGCTGCTCAAGCAAGCCGGCGTCTTGTCGGCCGAGGTCAATCTGGCGACCGAGTCGGCCAGCATCCGGACACTGGCTTCGGTCGATCCCCAAGCGCTGATTGCTGCCGTCGCCAAGGCCGGCTACGAGGCAAGCCTGCCCGCAGGCGAAGGCGGCTCCGCTGAGCTCAAACCGAATTGGCAGCACAGCGGCTGGCCGGTTCTGCTCGCCGCGCTCTTGTCGGCGCCGCTGGTGCTGCCCATGGCTGGCATGTTGCTGGGTCAGCATTGGATGCTGAACGGCTATTGGCAGTTGGCGCTGACGCTGCCGGTGCAGTTCTGGCTCGGCGCGCGCTTTTACAAGGCCGGCTGGGCCGCGCTGCGCGCCGGCAGCGGCAATATGGATTTGCTGGTGGCCCTGGGCACCAGCGCGGCCTTTGGCTTGTCTCTGTACGAGCTCTGGCTCAAGGGCCCACACACGATGACGCTGTACTTCGAGTCGGCAGCGGTCGTCATCACCTTGGTACTGCTGGGCAAATGGTTGGAGGCGCGCGCCAAGCGGCAAACCACCGAGGCGATTCGCGCGCTCAAAAAACTGCAGCCCGAGACGGCACGCGTGCGCCGCGACGGCAAGGAACTCGAGCTGCCCCTGGGCCAGTTGCGCCTTGGGGACGAAGTGCTGGTGCGGCCGGGTGAGCGCATCCCGGTCGACGGTGAGGTGCTGGAAGGTGCATCCCATGTGGATGAATCGCTGATCACCGGCGAAAGCCTGCCCGTCAGCAAAGGGCTCAAAGACAAAGTCGTCGGTGGCGCGGTCAACGGCGAAGGTCTGCTGCTGCTGCGCGTCATGGCTTTGGGCGCGGAATCCACCTTGTCGCGCATTGTTCGCCTGGTCGAGTCGGCACAGGCCAAGAAGGCACCGATTCAACGCATCGTGGACCAAGTCAGCGCCGTCTTCGTGCCGGTGGTGATTGGCCTGGCCCTGCTCACCTTGCTGGGCTGGGGCTTTTTGCAGGGCGACTGGGAACTAGCGCTGCTGAACGCAGTCGCTGTGTTGGTGATTGCCTGCCCCTGCGCCCTGGGGCTGGCCACACCGACCGCCATCATGGCCGGCACAGGCGTGGCCGCCCTGCACGGCATATTGATCAAGGATGCCGAGGCGCTGGAGTTGGCCGCCAAACTCGACGTGGTGGCCTTCGACAAAACCGGCACGCTCACCGTCGGCAAGCCGCAATTGATCATCCTGCTGCCCGCCCCCGGCTTCGACGAGGCGCAAGTGCTGGCCTGGGCCGCTGCGCTGCAAGCAGGCAGCGAGCATCCCTTGGCCCATGCGGTGGCTGAGGCCGCTGCGGCCCGCAAGCTCGCGATACCGCTGGCCGCCGACATTCGGGCCGTGGCCGGGCGCGGCGTGGCGGCCACGCTGCGCGCTGGGGAAAACAATCCCATGGACATGCGCCTGGGCAGCAGCCGCTTCATGCAGGAGCTGGGCGTGTCAACCGCCATCTTGCAAGCGCAGGCCGATGAGCTTCAGCAACAAGGCCGCACGGTTTCGTGGTTAGCCGACGTCAACTTGGCCGAGCTCGACGCAGCTTCAAGCACGGCAAGCACCATGGCGCCGCGCCTCCTGGGTCTGCTCGCCTTTGGCGACAGCGTCAAGCCCACCGCGGCTGCGGCCGTGCAAGCCTTGCAGCGCATGGGTGTTCGCACCGTCATGCTCAGCGGCGACAACCTGGGCAGCGCGACCCTGGTCGGCCGCCAACTCGGCATTGACGAAGTGCGCGCCGAGGTGCTGCCCGAAGACAAGGCGCGTATCGTGGCGGAACTCAAGATGGGCCAGCTTCACCATGGCGCCATGGTCGGCGACGGCATCAACGACGCGCCCGCCTTGGCTGCCGCCGATGTGGGCCTGGCCATGGCGACCGGCACCGATGTGGCAATGGCCGCCGCCGGCATCACGCTGATGCACGGCGACCCGGCGCTGGTCGCACAGGCGATTGATCTGTCGCGGCGTACCGTCGCCAAGATTCGGCAAAACCTGTTCTGGGCCTTTGCCTACAACGTGATCGGCATTCCGCTGGCGGCGTTTGGGCTTTTGAACCCTGTCATTGCCGGCGCCGCGATGGCCCTGTCCAGCGTCTCGGTGGTCAGCAATGCCTTGCTGCTCAAACGCTGGCGTGCCTGAAACTACGCAGCCTAATGCTGAATATGCAGTGAGCCATCTTTTTGCATGCTGCGCAATGCCTCGTCCAGTTGCGGCAAAGACAGATCGCTCTTGAATGACAGCGCACAGCGCAGATCGGTCTGCTCCAACAGCAAAGGCGGATGCAGCGCCAAGTTGAAGCCAAGGACTTGGCGCTGGTAATCCAAATAGCTGCGGCTGACGATCGCGTGCGAGATTCGTTTGGCGACCAAACGACGCATCAAGGCTTCGGCATCGGGGCCGTCATCACGAATGAACTTGGCACCCAATTGCTGCTCAAGTGCGGGGTAACGAAAGCCAGCGATGCTGCCTATGGTCTTCCCGCTCAGATCGGCCACGCGGTGTGGCGCCAGGACGTCCGCGCGCGTGATCAGCAACTCAAAATGCTGCGCCAAGGGCTGACTCCATTGAAATGGCCCGGGCAACCAGCGCGATGCATAACCGCAGATCAGATCTGCATCGCCGCTTTCCAAAACGTTGGCGATGCGTTTGCGCGCCACCGGCACAAAGACCGCTTCGCGGCCCAGGCGCTTGGCCAAGTCAAGACCGAGTTGATGGCTGAGCCCGGACTTGAGTTCTCCGCCCTCAAACTTGGCATAGGGCAAGGAGACGCTGGTATCCACCACAAAACGCAAGGGCTCCGCCTTGACCGGAAGGACGAACAAAGTCACCAAGAGGCTCAGGAGCGCAGTGCGCATGGACATCAGCAGGGGCAGAAACCGCAATGCCGGCAAGGATAACCGCTGCGTCCGGGCGATTCAGCGCCCAAGCTGAAATTTACTCAGGCCAAAACGCCGGCCTGATAGTCACGCACCGCCTGCATCAACTCGGCCTGCGTGTTCATCACAAAAGGGCCATGCTGGGCAATCGCCTCGTTCAGCGGCTTGCCCGCCACCAAGATGGCGCGTGCACCGCTGGCGCCCGCCTGCACGCGCAAGCCATCACTGCCCGGCGTGTTGGCCAAAATAGCCATGCGCTGCTGCGGCACTTGCACCGACGCGCCAAACTGCAACTCACCCCGGTAGACATAGATGAATGCGTTATGCGTGTCAGGCAAGAGCTGCTCGAAACTGGCGCCGGGCTCCAGGTGCAGATCCAGATACAGCGGCTCGGTGTGTTCGCGCTGCACAGCACCTGTCACGCCATGGCTGGCGCCAGCAATGACACGCACGCGCACGCCATTCAAAGCAAATTCCGGGACTTGTTGACTCGGAATATCGCGGTACCAAGGTGCACGCATCTTCTCGAAGCTGGGCAAATTCAACCAGAGCTGGAAACCTTCCATGCGGCCCTCCTCCTGTTCGGGCAACTCGCTATGAATCACGCCGCGCCCGGCCGTCATCCATTGCACGCCGCCGCCTTCGATCAGGCCTTCATGGCCGGCGGAGTCACGGTGGCGCATGCGGCCTTCCAACATATAGCTGATGGTCTCAAAGCCCCGGTGCGGGTGGTCCGGAAAGCCGGCGATGTAGTCATCCGCCTGGTCAGAGCCAAAAGCATCCAGCATCAAAAAGGGGTCGAGCCGGCGCTGCAGACCTTGCGTCAGCACGCGTGTCAGCTTGACGCCGGCACCGTCGCTGGTGGCCTGGCCCGTGACCAAGCGCTCGACCGCGCGGGGCGCGTGCACAGGAGTTTGCGAAGCATTGACGGGCACAGCATTCAGGGTCGGATTCATCTCAAACGCCTTTCTCTCTTCTTCAGTTCAAGCCAGCAATGGGCTGGCGACATGATGACTGATTTGTTCGCGCGCCGCTGCCAGACCTTGAGCGGCTGCATCTGGCCCCATGGCCAAACCTTCGGCATAGACAAAGCTGATGTCTGTCATCCCCAAGAAGCCCAGCACCATGCGCAGATAAGGCACCATGGTGTCAGCGGCTTGATCGCGGTAGATACCACCACGGGTCAGCACGACATAGACTTTCTTGCCGCTCAGCAAGCCTTCGGGGCCATTGGCCGTGTAGCGAAAAGTCACGCCGGCCTTGGCCACGGCGTCGATCCAGTTCTTCAGTTGCGTGGGCACGCCAAAGTTGATCATCGGCACCGCCAGGACCAGCACATCCGCGGCGCGCAATTGCTCGATCAAAGCCATGTCCAGCGCGACCCGCTCGAGCTGCTCCGGGCTGCGCTGTTCGGCCGGTGTGAACAGCGCTTGCAGCGCGCGCTCATCCAAGGCCGGCTGCGGCGAGGCCGCCAAGTCCAGAATCTCCAGCCGCCCGGCCCCGGCTGACGAAGGTTCGGCCTGGCTCAGCAGACCAGCCACCAACTCATTGGCGAGGCGGGTCGAGTCCGAGCCTTGCCCGTCGGCCTGCAGTCGGCGAGCGCTGGAATTGATTTGCAGAATCTTCATGGTGTTTGCCTTTGAACTCAGTGGAGAAGCGATGTCCAGACTGTATTGGGCTCAAACCAACAACGGAAGCCAGAAATTTGGATAACATTGTTCCGCCAACGCACCAATAGACAACCCACCCATGCACCATGAGCCTTGACGCCGACGACCTCTTGCTATTTGCCCGCGTTGTGGAAGCCGGCTCTTTCAGCCGCGCTGCCGAGCGAGTTCAATTGCCCAAATCGACCGTCTCGCGGCGCATTGCCGCGCTGGAACAAAGACTGGGTGAGAAGCTCCTGCTGCGCAGCACTCGCAGCCTGAGCCTGACCGAATTCGGCGCCGGCGTCCTGGAGCACGCACGTGCCCTCAGCCTTGAAGTTGACGGTGCCTTGGCCCTGGCCCTGCACCGCCAGCAGCGGCCCAGCGGACGCTTGCGGGTGTCCATGCCGGGCGACCTGGCCAGCCTGGCGCTGCCTTCTATGCTGAGCCAGTTTGCGATTGATCATCCCGCCGTGACCTTGGAGTTGGATCTTTCGCCGCGCCGGGTCGATCTGATCGCCGAGGGTTTTGATCTGGCCCTGCGCATGGGCACGCTGCCCGAAGACAGCCAACTGGCCGCGCGCCGCCTGGCCTTGCTGAACAATGGGCTCTACGCTTCGCCCGCTTATGTGCGCACCCATGGTGAACCGCTGCTGCCCTCAGCGCTGGAAGATCTGCATGGGCTGATGATTTTGAGCCGCTCAGGTGAAGCCATGCCTTGGCAGTTGAGAAGCAGTAGCAGTAGTGGCGAAGGCGAGAACGAGAGCCAGCAAGCAGGCCAAACTTGGGCCGGCGTGCCGCGCAGCCGCAGCTTGGCCAATGCACCGGACCTGTTGCTGAAGATGGCTTGCGCGGGCGTGGGCATTGCCGCGATCGGTGAGCACTTCGCGCAAGACTATGTGGCGCGCGGCGACTTGCTGCGCATCCTGCCCGACTGGTGCTTGCCGCCGGTCGCCTGTTGGGCCGTCTTCCCGGGGAGGCGCCTGATGCCCTTGCGCACACGAGTGTTCTTGGAAGCGGTGGCGGAGGCTTTGTCGGCTTGCCCGGGCCAGCCCCAAGGCTGACGCTTCTACTCCACCGCAAACGCGATTTCTACCGAAGCCTCGCGCGGCGCTGGCAAGGGTGCGAAACGCCATTGATTGACCGCGCTAACTGCGGCCAATCCTAATCGTTTGTGCGAGGCCTGCAGCGCCTGCGCCTCGCTGACCGAACCATCCGCTTGCACCACAAAGCGCACCGTCACAGCGCCACCCTTGAAGTCAGCCTGCAATTGGCGCGGAATCTCGGGCTCGACCTTGCTCAGCAATTGCAAGGCGGGCGGCTTCGGCCGCACAGCGGGGGCCGGCGGCTGCGGCAATATTTCGGCTTGCACGCTTGCCGCCGTCGGGCTGGCTGCGGCCAGCAATACCCCCTGTGGGTTCAAGTCAGACGAAGCCTGCGATTCTGCCGGTACGGCGGCTGCAAGCCCAGGCGCCGGTGCCGGGCGAGCATCAAGCACGGGCACTTTGGCCTGCGGCTTTGGCGGTGCTTTTGCCAGAGCCTGGTTGTTATTGGCAGCAGCAGGAGCGGCAGCAGGGGAAGGTACTTCTGCCGGACGCTTGGCCGCCGGCTTGCCCGACTGCAGCTTGATAAAGGTAAACACCTTGTCGGCCTGCCTTTGGGCGCGCTCCTCGGCACTGAGTTCAGGCTTGCTGCCTGCCGCATCGGTTTGAGCCAAGGCCAGCCCATGCCCAGCAAACAAAGCAAAGCCGCCCACCAACAAAGCCGGCAGCCCCAAGCGCCTACTGCTCCAGCGTAGCTTCATGAAGTTCACTCCAACACAGAGGGCGCGACACGACTACGCCAAGGCTGGCAGTGTAGGCAAGCTCCCCCCCTGAATGCGGCCCGGGTTTGCCCCTAGGCGCGCCGCCCAGCCGCGAACTAAATCACATCCTCTATACTCTTGGCTCGCTCCGGGGTGCCCTGCTGCGCATACATAAGTAAGTCGTTATGCGCCGGGCTGAGATGTGGTGGAAGCCATAGACCCGCTGAACTTGATCCGGTTGATACCGGCGTAAGAAGAGCCAGCTCCAGCAACGCCCCATCCTTCAAACAGGACCTGGGCGGGGGCCTGCCGACTACGCCCAAATACCCTTCAAGTCGGCCCTCGCAGCGCTTCACAGCCAACGCGAGAACCGACCATGAATAGCATCACCGAACCCGGCCTGAACAGCTTGGCTAGCTTGGACAGCAGCCTGGCGCTGACCCGCAAGCCACTGCCCGGCTCCAGCAAGATCTACCTGCACGGCGAGCGCCATCCCGAGCTGCGCGTACCGATGCGCGAGATCGCCTTGACCAACGGCGAGAAGGTCAGTGTCTACGATTGCTCCGGCCCCTATACCGACATCTCAGCGGATATCAACGTCCGAGCCGGCCTGCCCGCCACCCGCGCCCCCTGGGTCGAGGCCCGCGCCGACACCGAGCCCTACCAAGGCAGGCCTATTCAGCTGATCGACGACGGCCTGCGCGACGCCGCCAGCCAAGAAGCCTTGCTGAAAATGAGCGCCGGCTTGCGCCGCCAGCCACGCCGGGCAGTAGGCGGCATAGGGGCGGGCGCCAACGTCACGCAGATGCATTACGCCCGCCGTGGGCTGATCACACCGGAGATGGAATACATCGCCATCCGCGAGAACCAGCGCCTGGACTGGATGCGCGAATACGAGCAAGACGCCGAACGCGAGGCCCGCCTGCGCGGCAATTCCTTCGGCGCCAGCATCCCGGCCGTCATCACACCCGAGTTCGTGCGCGACGAGGTGGCGCGTGGCCGCGCCGTGATCCCGGCCAATATCAACCACAGCGAGTTGGAGCCGATGATCATCGGGCGCAACTTCCTGGTCAAGGTGAACGCCAATATTGGCAACTCGGCCGTCACGTCCTCGATCGAAGAGGAAGTGGAAAAGCTCGTGTGGAGCACGCGCTGGGGCGCCGACACGGTGATGGACCTCTCTACCGGCCGCAACATCCACACCACCCGCGACTGGATCATCCGCAACAGCCCCGTGCCTATCGGCACCGTGCCGATTTACCAGGCGCTGGAGAAGGTTGGCGGTGTGGCCGAAGACCTCACGTGGGCGCTGTTCCGCGACACCCTGATCGAGCAAGCCGAGCAAGGTGTTGACTACTTCACCATCCATGCCGGCCTGCGGTTGCCCTTCATTCCGCTGACGGTCAAGCGCCGCACCGGCATCGTTTCGCGCGGCGGGAGCATCCTGGCCAAGTGGTGCATCTCGCATCACAAGGAGAATTTTCTGTACACGCATTTCGAAGAGATCTGCGAGATCATGAAGGCCTACGACGTGACCTTCTCGCTCGGCGACGGCCTGCGCCCGGGCAGCTTGGCGGACGCCAATGACGAGGCGCAATTCGCCGAGCTGCGCACGCTCGGCGAGCTGACCAAGATCGCCTGGAAGCATGATGTGCAGACCCTCATCGAAGGCCCCGGCCATGTACCCATGCACCTTATCCAGCAGAACATGACCGAGCAATTGAAGCATTGCGACGAGGCGCCCTTCTACACGCTAGGCCCTTTGACGACCGACATTGCGCCCGGCTATGACCACATCACTTCAGGGATTGGCGCGGCGATGATTGGCTGGTTTGGCTGCGCCATGCTTTGCTATGTGACACCCAAGGAACATCTGGGTCTGCCGAACCGCGACGACGTCAAGGCAGGGCTGATGGCCTACAAGATCGCGGCGCACGCGGCCGATGTGGCCAAAGGTCATCCGGGGGCGCGGGCGCGAGATGACGCGCTGTCCAAGGCGCGCTTTGATTTCCGCTGGACCGACCAGTTCAATCTCGGCCTGGACCCCGAAACCGCGCGCGATTTTCACGATGAAACCCTGCCCAAGGACAGCGCCAAGGTGGCGCATTTCTGCTCGATGTGCGGGCCGAAGTTCTGCTCGATGAAGATCACTCAGGATGTGCGGGAATACAGCGCCGAGCTGGAGAAAAGGATGGAAGAAAAAAGCGCCGAATTCAAGGCGCTGGGCAGCGAGATCTATATCCCGATTCAAGCGGTATGAGTCTGTCGATTGGAATCGCTGGTGCCGGGCTGGTCGGTCGGCTGTTCGCTTGGGCCTTGGGTCGAGCCGGCCACCTTGTCGAGGTCTTCGAGGCTGGCCCCGGCCCCGAGCCGCACTTTGACGGCCAGGGTGCGGCCGCCTTCAGCGCGGCCGGCATGCTCAGCCCGCTGGCCGAGCTGGACGCGGCCGAGCCCGAGGTGGCAGCGCGCGGCTTCGAGTCGCTGCGACTGTGGCCGCTCATCGCCGCCCGGCTAGCCGGGCCGCTAACTTTGCAAATGGACGGCAGCCTCTTGCTCGCACATCGCCAGGACCTGGGCGCTGCGGAGCGCATGCTGGCGCGCCTGCAGGTGAGCGGCTTCCCGGCCGCGCAAAGCTTGAGCGAGGCCGATTTGGCGGCGCTGGAGCCGGCGCTGCTGCGCGGCCTGCGCGCCTGGCGGCTGCCCCGCGAAGGTTTCATCAACCCCGTCGAAGCGATGGCGGCAATGCAGCAAGACGGCCCGGCACGCTGGCATTGGGGTCGGCCGGTGAGCGCTATCGAACCGGGCCGATTGAGCCTGGCCGACGGCAACGACCTGAACTTCGACTGGGTCATCGATGCACGCGGCCTCGGCGCCAAGCCCCAATTGCCGCTGCGCGGTGTGCGTGGCGAACTGATCACGCTGAGTTTGGCCGGGCATGGCCTGAGGCGGCCGGTGCGCCTGCTGCACCCTCGCCACCGCGTCTATCTGCTGCCGCGCACCCGCGATCAGCTGGTACTGGGCGCCAGCGAAATCGAGAGCGAGGACCGCAGCCCCGTCAGCCTGCAATCTGCCGTCGAGCTGATGGCGGCCGCGCACAGCGTGATGCCGGCGCTGGCCGAAGCCCGCATTGAGCGCCTGGATGTCAATCTGCGCCCTGCCCTGCCTGACAACCGGCCTTTCGCCCACTCACAGCCGGGTCTGCTGCAGCTCAACGGTCTGTACCGCCATGGTTGGCTGTTGGCACCGGCATTTGTGCAAGAGCTGCTGCTGGCAAGCGGCCTTGGAAATCTGGAAATTTGATGATCAAGCAAGAAGAAATCAGCGTCTCGCTGGACGGTCAAATGCAACGCATGCCTGCAGCCACAACGCTGGCCGACCTGTTGGCCAGACTGAGCCTTGCGCCCGAAAGTGTGGCCACCGCACTGAACGGCCAGTTCGTCGCCCGCGAGGCACGCACCCTGGCCTTGCTGAAAGATGGCGACCAAGTGCTGCTGTTCAAACCCATCGTCGGAGGCTGAGCGAATGGATCAGAAAAAAACTGACCCTTGGAAGATTGGCGCTCACAGCTTGAGCAGCCGTCTGCTGCTGGGCAGCGCCGGCTACCCCAATCCACAGACGCTGGCCGAGGCGATTGCGTCCTCGCAGACCGAGGTCTTGACTGTTGGCCTGAAACGAAGCTTGCCAGGGGGCGACAACGGCTTCGTCGCCATGGCTGTCGCCGCAGCGCGGGCACAGGGCGCCCGCCTGCTGCCCAATACCGCCGGCTGCCGCACGGCCCGCGAGGCGGTGCAACTCGCCTGCATGGCGCGCGAGTTGTACGACACCGCTTGGGTCAAGCTGGAGGTGATTGGCGACGAACATACGCTGCAGCCCGACCCCTTCGAGCTGCTCGCCGGCGCCGCTGAGCTGGTCAAACTCGGATTCACCGTGCTGCCCTAATGCACCGATGACCTGGTCTTGTGCCGCCGCTTG
>CAUPEV010000083.1:0-18184 GCA_963510335.1 uncultured Roseateles sp. | reverse complement strand
CCCGTCATCGATCAAAGCTTTGGCTTTGAGCAAGTGCCCGAGGCCTACGAGCGCCTGCGGTCGGCCGCTCATTTCGGCAAGTTGGTGATCGAACTTTGAGTGCTGCCGCGCTCGCCGAGCGAACACCAAAGCTTGATGTGGCTGTGTAGGGCAAGGCCTAAGCACATGGCTTGGCGAAAGCTTGGCTGGGCGGACAAATTCTGTGCATGGTCATCACGACCTTGGAGGGCAGGGGATCTCGGCCAGCCCTAGTCTGGCCCATCCTGTCGGGGCCGAGGAATTGCCTCTCTTGCCGCAAATGCTGCGCCAAGCGCTGTGGAAGGCGCTAGGCAAGAGCATTATTACGCTACAAGCCGGGCGCCCAATCGCCGGGCTTGGGCAAGGCCTATCGCCTTTCAAGCATGCTTGCGCTGCTCGGCGGACATGGCTACACGGTGCTGGGCTCGGCCTACGCAAGTGGCTCTGGTCCGACCTTAAAGCTTCAACACCAGCTTGATCGGCACGGCATTGCCTTGCCTCTGATCACGCGGTGCCGCTGGCATCGCGCAGCAAATCAAGGCCTCGCCGGGCGCGGCCTTGAAGGCCGGGGGCGACAGATATGTCACCTCGCCCTCCAGCACCTGAGTGCGGCAACTACCGCAAGACCCGCCACGGCAACTGAACTCGGGGCTGAGGCCGCGCGCCTCGGCCAGGGCCAGCAAGCTGCCGCTGGCGGGCGTCCAGCGCGCCTCCTTGCTGGACTCAGCGAACTGCACCGCCACATCGCTGCTGGCCACTGGCGCCAATTGAGGCGCTACGACAGTCACATCTTGCCGGCGCTGCATAGCCGCCGGGCCAAAAGCCTCGGCATGAATGCGCTCATCGCTAACGCGCAAATCACGCAGCCCGTCATAGAGTGCTTGCATAAAGGGCGGCGGGCCGCAGAGGAAGAAGTCATGGTCATCAAAAGGAAGCTGCGCCTTGAGCAG
The DNA here is from genome assembly GCA_963510335.1 of uncultured Roseateles sp. GTDB lineage: Bacteria > Pseudomonadota > Gammaproteobacteria > Burkholderiales > Burkholderiaceae_C > Paucibacter_A. The sequence goes on along the minus strand of CAUPEV010000083.1, from coordinate 17,216 downwards.
CGCCATATCGATGCGGCCCAGCACATCGAAGTCGCGCCCCGCGACGGCACTCTCCTCCGGCGCATCCGTCACCCGCAGCACCCGCACCGCACCCTTGGCGCGCTGCACCAACTCCGCCAGCTCGGCATCGAAGCCGCGCTCAGCAATATTGCGGGTCGAGTAGAAAAAGTAGGTCGGCCTAACTCGGCGTTTGCGCAGCCCTTCGAACACCACATGGCGCAGCATAGCTAGCATCGGCGTAACGCCTATACCGCCGGCCAAAAGCACCAGCGGGCGGCGCTCCAACGCGTTGACCGTGAAGTCGCCTAGCGGCCCCCGCGCCTCGATCAAATCTCCTACCTTGAGCTTGTCGTGCAGATATTCCGACACCCGCCCGCCCCGCTTGACGCTGAGGCGATAAAAGCCGTCGCTCGGTGCGACCGACAAGGTATAGGTGCGCATCAAGGGCGTGCCGTCCACATTGACGCGGATCGGCAAATGCTGGCCGGCCAGAAAGAGCAGCAAGGCATGGCCATCGGCCGGCTCCAGATAGAAGCTGCGCACCGTGCTGCTTTCATCTACGACGCGGGCGAGCTTGAACGGCCGCCATTGTTGTTTCAGCGCCGCCGCCGCCAAGCTGGCCTCGGCCGCTTCCCACGAGCCCGTCATCAAGGAATTGGGCGAAAACTGTTGCAGCGCCCAGCGCAAGGCCAGCGCGCCGCGCCGGCGCAGCACCTGCGTGACACGGAAGGTCCAGATCCGCTCCGCCCCCTGAAAGGCGGCAATCTCCGGGCCTTCAAACTGAATCCTTGCCTCGCCGGCCAGTTGCAACACATCGCCATTGCTGAAGTCGACGAAGACCAGGCCGGCGCGCGGATTGAGCATCAGGTTGCCGAAGGTATTGAAATGCATATTGCCGGCGAAGTCCGGGATTCGCAGTAAGTCTTCAGTACCTGCGATCTTCACGAAGCCCGGCTTGCCGCCCCGGTGCGACACATCGACCGTCGGCAAGGGATGGTCGGCCTCGCCGCCGGGATGGGCGCTGGCAACAAAGAAAGTGTCGGCCGCCGCGATCAGCGCGCGAGCCTCGGCGTCAAGCGCCGTCAGCTGCTCCAGCGGTGCCAGATGTTCGTCGGCAGGCGGCCGCGCAAATGAGAAGTCGCGGTGTTGAATGTATTGCGGGCAGTTGCCGAAGGCATGGTCCACTTGCAACGAAAAGCCGCCCACATTGGCCGCCAGCACCTGGCCATTAAGGCGGTTACGGCGCCGGCTGTGCAACTCGATGCCTAGCATGCCGACCGGCGCCCCGGCCAGCAAGGCGGCGCGCACCGGGTCTCCACGGCCCGGCAGCGCCCCCACATCGAGCCGCCTGGGCTCGGGCGAATGCATGAAGCCGGGCTCGCCCTCGATCAAGCTGGCCCAGGGCTGGCCCTGGGCATCCAGCGCGCCGACCACCATGAACGGCAGCTGCTTGTAAAAGTCCCGGTGCTGATCGGGCATGTAGTCGCGGATGACCCGACGGCCGAACGATTCCAGCTGTGCGGCATTGCCCATTCGCTCATGGATGCTGCGCTCGCCGCTGTGCCAGGGCGAGCCCGCTGGGGCGATGAATTCGTTCGTGGCCATAGCGGCTTGCTCCTTGGCTGCGATCAGGCGATCAGGCTGCCAGGCCGACCGGGGTCTTTTGCATGCCGACGAAACCGGGCAAGGCTTCGACACGAGCCAACCAGGCGCGCACATGCGGATAAGCTTCCAGCGAGACATTGCCTTCCGGTGCGTGGGCAATATAGCTGTAGTTGGCGATGTCGGCGATGCTGGGCTTGGCGCCGAGCAAGAAGTCGCGGCCGACCAGTTCGGCGTCCATCACCTTCAGCAGGCCATGGGCACGGTTGATCACTTCGTCCGCATTGAAGCCGGCACCGAACACCGTCACCAAGCGTGCCGCTGCGGGACCAAAGGCCACCAGGCCCGCAGCCACCGACAACCAGCGCTGCACGGCGGCTTCGCCCGCTGGATCACTGGGCAACCAGTCGCTATTGCCGTACTTGCGCGCCAGGTAGACCAGGATGGCGTTGGAGTCGGCCACCACGGTGCCCTGGTCTTCAATCACAGGCACCTGGCCAAAGGGGTTCAGCGCCAGGAAGCCGGGCTGCTTTTGCGCGCCTTTGCGCAGATCCACTTCGACCAATTCGGTCGGCACATTGAGCAGGGACAACGCCAGCCGCACGCGGTGAGCGTGGCCGGACAAAGGGAAGGTGTAGAGCTTGACGGGGTGATTGGCTGCGGACATGGGGTTCTCCAAAAGGACGCTGGGCTGAAGCGACTGCGCGTGGGCACGGTCTGGGTTTGATTTCTGCTTCCGCTGCATGTCTGTGCAGCGAATGACTGAACTGTCCTCCAAACGGGTCCCCACTAGAATCCCCGTCGCCAGCAAGTCACTGTTACGCGAGATGGAACAAAGCGCGATCTGACAGGCTCTCCCACAGGTCAGCGAGACCAATGCATCACCTGCATGGGTCGGTAGAGCGAGTTTTTGCACCAAAGCAATAACTTCTAAAATGATCGGCCACTTGGCTCGCACCCTCAGCAATAGCCTCCGGGGACTTCGCACATTTCCTCACCGTGATCGGTCCGTTTGCCTGTGCTCGGTCCCGGCCATTTTGCTCGTCCGCATGGCGTAACTGCGCCATGTAACGAGGGTTGGTGATCATGTCGTGCCGAGCATGTGTTTCGGCGCTACAGCACACAATTGCGCTATTACCGGGTTTCTTTCCCCTCGGCCACCGGGCAACACGCTCAGGTCCGCAGCTCATGAGCCCGCGCCGGGCGTTCGCCAAAGCTTGGTGCCGCTGTACCCGTGGCTGTTTCAAAGATCGCACGCATGCCCAAAGCGCGCATAGCCACCTGGACGGAACTTTGGTTCTCAACCATCTTCCTGCTTCTGCTGGGAGGGGCCTTACTTGGCTTGGCTGCGTACACTCATCTCTCGCTGAGTGCAGCCGTAGCCGCATGCAATAGCAATAGCAATAGCAATAACTTCTGCCGCGCCAGTCAATGCGTTAGCCGGTCTGCTCACATGACATAAGCTGATGAAAGAGTATTGCTCGTGCGAGCCTCCGAAAGATCATCGTCAAGCCGCCCCAGCCTCGTTGCTTGACCCACTCGCAACTTCGCAGGCTGCTCCGCTGCGCGGCCACACAAAAACAGAAAGCCACACATGAAGATCATTCGCAGCAAAGAGTTCACAGCCAGTCGGGCCTGGGGAGCAATGGATATTGCCACTATGAACGGCACCACCACGCGCCTGCATTGGACGGATCAGCCCTACAAATGGCATGTCAACGATGGTGAGGAAGTGTTCGCCGTGCTGGATGGTACGGTCGATATGCATTACCGCGAAGCGGGCATCGAGCAAGTGACCACGCTGGAGAGCGGCGATATTTTCTTCGCGGGGCTCGGTTGCGAGCATGTCGCCCACCCCAGAGGCGAAGCGCGCATTCTGGTGGTGGAACGCGAAGGCAGCGTGTGAAACGACGGGAGCCCTAGCCTTCCAAGCTCCATACGGCCTGCGAATGCAGCAATCCGTCTATTTCTAAACTTAGGCCCCTGGAGTCTGCACCGTGGCGCATGCACTAGAACTGAAGATTCCGCCGCTGCTCGCATTGGCCATCTTTGTGGCGATCGTCATCGGCATCGCGAGCTTGGCGCCGTTGCGTTCGTTCAATGTCAGTTTCACGGGCCGGTATCTGGCCTCGGCACTACTCGCAATCGCCGGGGCAGCCACGGCAGTCGCCGGCGTCATCGAGTTTCGCCGATCAAAGACAACGGTCAACCCGCTGACGCCTCAGGCTGCGACGACCGTCGTCGCGTCGGGCATCTTTACCTATAGCCGCAACCCCATGTATGTCGGGATGGCGCTGGTCTTGCTGGCTGTGGTCGTTCTGAGCGGGTCTGTGGTGGCGCTGGTCTGCGTGCCCGCCTTCTGCGCCTACCTCACGCAGTTTCAAATCAAGCCCGAAGAGCGCATGCTTGAGCAAGTTTTTGGGACACGCTACGCCGTATACATGACTGAAGTGCGCCGCTGGCTTTGAGGCCGGGCAGCGCATTTCTTCAGGCGCGGCACCAAGTGCGCATGGCGCCGTCTACATTTCAAGGCATCGCCAGCATTTTTCGGCAACTCGCGGCACAGTCGCGACAAGCCTTGACGCAAGCGTCCATGCCACCAATCGCTTCACAGCTCTTCATGCAGGCCTCGCAAATGTCAGCACAGAGGCCGCACAGCGCCCGCTGAAATGACGAACCGGATAGCTGAAAATTGGCCGACGTTTGGCAGATCTCCGAGCAGTTCATCATCAAGCGAAAGTGCTCGGCGCCGACATGCTTGCCGCCGCTGTCGAGACAGTGATTCATGGCTGTTTGCAAGCAGATTGCATGGCAACTGCTGCAGGCCTCAATGCAGGCTTGCATCTCCATCTCGGGATGCGTAGTGTGGTCGGACTTGGTAGCTTGCTTCATTACCGTTCTCCTAATGGGTTTTCGAGCCAGAAATTGCACCCAAAGTCGGCTCGACTTGGCGCAGCTCGGATGATCAAAGCCGGCGTCGAGGGTAGGAGCCGACGCATCCCGTGTCTGTTCGACTCCGCACGCTAGGCGCTTGGGCCGGCATGGCGCAGCCCTTCTTCTGCCCTTCTTCTGCTCTTTTGCTGCCGGACTTGCACGGACCATCCCCGGCTCGCAGCTCAGCCCCACACCTGACGCCCCACCGATGCCCTTTCACCGCCCACCGAATTTTTTTGGACGAACTGGCTGTTCGCCGCCTGCCTGGGGCTCATGCTCGTCTGCTTGACACTCGCTCTTGCACCTCAGCTTGTCCGCCAGGGCTTCGCAATGCTGGTCTATGCCGACCCAGCCCGCATCGCGGCTTGTTCAGTCCGGATACCAGCTATTCGCTGCTGGCCGTCTACTGGCAAAACGCGGTGCCGAATATGGTCTTTCTGCTCTTGTTCGCCAGCCCGCTCGTCGCCAGCCGTGGCGCATTCCGGGTCCGGCCCCCCGCTGCTTAGAATAGGCCGCCCCGCCAGCCAGGAACCCGACCCCATGTACTCGCCTCCCGACGGTCTGCCGATCTACCGTTTATTGACCGGCATTGATGACGCCACATTCTGCAAGCGCGTGAGTGAAGCGCTCGCCTTGGGCTACCAGCTATACGGCTCTCCCGCCGCCACTTTCAACGGACAGAGCGTCATCGTTGCCCAGGCCATTGTTTGGCCCGGTGTTGCCTGTTCCATGGCACCGACTTGCTGAGTCTTTTTTGCTAGGCACTCAAAGCCCTAGATCACTCAAGCTCGCATGCTCATCGGGCCGGCGCCCTTGGGGCCAGTGGAACAAACGCTCGTCGGCCCGAATCGGCAGATCATTGATGCTGGCGTGGCGCACGGCCATATAGCCCAACTCATCGAATTCCCAGTTCTCATTGCCGTAAGCACGGAACCAATTGCCGGCTCCGTCGCGATACTCGTAGGCAAAGCGCACGGCGATGCGGTGGCTGTCAAGAGACCATAACTCTTTGATCAAACGGTAGTCGTACTCGCGTGCCCACTTGCGCTCCAGCATTTGCCGGATTTCCTCACGGCCGCGCGGAAATTCGCTGCGGTTGCGCCAGCGGCTATCCGGCGTGTAGGCCATAGACACGCGCTGCGGGTCGCGGCTGTTCCAGGCGTCTTCGGCCAAGCGAACTTTCAGAATCGCGCTCTCGCGGGTGTAGGGAGGCAGTGGTAAACGGGGTGCTTCTGGATGCACAAGCTTTCCTCTGGTCGAATCGAAAAGGGATAGGCCGAGTCATCGTGAACGGCCTATCTCTGAGCAAGCGCTGAGCTTGATATCAGACGGGAGCCTTGGCCGCAACGACCGGGAAGTCAATGTCGGTGTGCGCCACATTGTTGACGTAATTGGTCAACACATTGAGCGCCACATTCAGCACGATCTCGACCACGCTGGCTTCATCGAAATCGGCGGCGCGCAAGGCAGCCAGATCGGCGTCGGCCACCTGACCACGCGACTCGGACACGCGGCGCGCAAAAGCCAGCGCTGCGGCGGTGCGGGCATCGTCGGACTTGCCGTCGCGGGCGGCGGCCACTTCGGCGGCGCTGATCTTGGCAAGGTTGGTAGCCAAGTAGGTATGGGCCGACAAGCAGTAGTCGCAAGCATTGAATTCGGCCACGGTCAGGGCGATGCGCTCGCGCAGCTGCACACTCAGCTTGCCCTTGGCCAACGCGCCATTCAGCGCCAGATAGCCTTCCAGTGCGGCCGGGCTATGGCCGACCAACTTCATCAAATTGGGCACCACACCGAGTTGCTGCTGCACGGCGGCAAGCAATGGCTTGGAAGCGGCGAGGGATTGGTCGACGGAAGGGATGCTGATGCGTGACATGGTGATTTCCTGAAGAAATGAGTTGAAGTGAAAAGAAGATTTCCGGTGATTCATCTGTCGGCGCGCTGCGGTGTTTTGCAGGTTTTTGTGCGTCTTCAGCGAATGACTGAACTGTCCTCCTTTCGGCTCCTGATTAGAATCACCGGCGCCATCAACACACCATTACGGCAGGAGAAACAATTGGACCGACTGCACCTGATCAATGTCTTTGTGGCCGTGGTGGATGCCAGTGGTTTTGCCGGTGCGGCGCGAAATCTGGGCATCTCGCCGCCGGCCGTCACGCGGGCAATCAGCGAGCTGGAGGCGCATCTCGGCGTGCGGCTGTTCACGCGCACCACGCGGGTCGTGCGGGTGACCGATGCGGGGGCGCGTTATGTCAAGGATTGCCGGCGCGTATTGGCCGATCTGGCCGAGGCGGATGAGTCGGTCAGCGGCATGCATGGCGCGCCGCGCGGCCGCCTGACGCTGACCGCGCCGGTGCTGTTTGGCGCTCTGTTTGTTACCCCCATCGTGACCGAATACCTGCAGCGCTACCCGGAGGTCAACGCATCCTGCTGGTTCTTGGACCGGGTTGTGAACATGATGGACGAGGGTGTGGACGTGGCGGTGCGCCTGGGCGAGCTGCCCGACTCCAGCATGCAGGCGGTGCGCGTGGGGCGGGTGCGGCGGGTGATTTGCGGCTCGCCCGACTATCTGGCTGCTCACGGCACACCACAGACGCCCGAGGAGCTAACGCAGCACAGCATCGTGTCCGCCAACGCCGTCTCGCCGACGCCGGAATGGCGGCTGTTCGACAAGGGAGAACCCAAGCTGATCAAGCTGCAGCCACGCATGCTGACCACCACCAATGACTCGGCCGTGGCAGCCGTGGCCTCGGGCTTTGGGCTCTCGCGGCTGATGTCTTATCAAGTGGCCGAGCATGTGCGCGCGGGCCGGCTCAAGATCGTGCTCAGCGAGTTCGAGCCGCCGGATCTGCCCATCCACTTGGTGCACCGCGAAGGCCGTCATGCCTCCAAGAAGGCGCGGGCTTTTCTGGATCTCGCGATCGAGCGCCTGCGCGCCAACCCCGCGATCAACTGAGGCCTGCAGCTGTCGCGGAACCCGCCGCCTTGGCCTTTGCCATTCCCTTCAGCTCGGCAACTTCGGCCCGCAAGCGCGCCAACTCCGCCCGCAGTGGTGCAATGCCTTCGTCGATCTCGGCCTCGGAGAATTTGGGGCTGATGTGCTGCGGGCAGTTCCAATCAAAGGCCTCGACGCTGATGATGGCCGCGCGCTCGACCCGCGCCCGGTAGCCGGGCAGTTCCAGCCGCGCCAGCGTTGCCGAGAATTCAGGGTTCGCCGGGTCACTGAGCAAGCGCACCCTGCCCAATATCTTCAAACGGCGTTGATTGGCGTAGTCCATCAAGAAGATCGAGACCCGCTCATTGCCCTGCAGATTGCCAACGCTGATGTACTGACGGTTGCCGCGGAAGTCGGCATAGCCAAGGGTCTGATCGTCCAAGACCTTCAAAAAACCGGCGGGCCCGCCCCGAAACTGCACATAGGGCCAGCCGGTCTCGCTCACGGTGGCTTGGTAGAAGCCATCGCGCTCGCCAATGAAGGCGACTTCTTGCCCGCCCAGGCCCACGCGACCCTTGGGAGCATGGTCGAGCGCCGCGTAGGCCGCACGGCTGCCCATGCGAGACTGCATGGCACGGACCGAGTCGGTGAAAGCAATATCTGCGTAGGCGCGGCTCATGGTGGGCTCCTGGCTTGGGCGGGTCAGGCTTCAGGCGGTTTTCAGCAGGGGCGCCAAATCCCCTCGGCGATCCAACTCGAGCAGATCGTCATAGCCGCCCACATGCTGGCTGCCGATAAAGATTTGCGGGACGGTGCGCCGGCCGGTGCGTTCCACCATTTGATCGCGCAGCTCGGCGTTTTGGCCAATATTGAGCTTGACCACCTCGGTCACGCCGAGGCGAGCCAACAAGCGCTCGGCTTGGGTGCAATAGGGGCAGGTCGAGGTGTGGAAAAGAGTGACAGCGTTCGACATAGGTGTTCCTTTTGGGTTGACAAGCTGACTGACTACTGCTTCGCTCAAGCAGCAGAGGCTGCGGAGCGAATGCTTGAACTGTGAGGCAGCCACACCCAAACCGGAATCACCACCAGCATCAATTCACCCGTTCAGAATTTGGAACAATCGGCGAAGCTCAAGCCCCAAGAAGCAGTTGCACTCGCGGCACAAAGCCGAGTTCAAGCCTTCAAATTGCAGACCGGCACTCGGAGTAGGCAAGTTCACCAGTGCCTGCGCGTTATGCTGGGCGCACGCAAGCCAGCGATCAGCGCGCTGCCCATGTCGCTCGGGTCGCCTACAGGGCCTACCGGACGCGCCAAGGTGGACGGTTGGGCGCATTTCCGTGTTTGGCAAAATGACGCAAGACGACACCGCATCTCAGTTCACAGCACGCTTGCTACAGCCCAAAGCCCCGGGCGCCGGCGAGTCATGGGCTTTTGTCGTTTTGCCCAAAGAGGCCAGCGCAAAGCTTCCAAGGCGCGGCAGAACATCGGTAGAGGGGGCGATTGACGGCTGTGTTTTCAGAGCCTTACTCGAACCGGACGGACAACAAAGTCACTGGCTACGGATCGATGCGCAGCTTCTCAAAGCATCAGGCGCGCTTGTTGGCGGCGTCGCTCAATTTGAAATCAAAGCGGTGGAACGGGAGCCTGAACCGGAAGTCCCCGCAGACTTTCTGGAGGCTATGAAGGCCTCCCCCGCGGCGCGCACCACTTGGGACGGCACGACCACGATTGCTCGCCTCGATTGGATTCATTGGATGACTTCAGCCAAGCAGTCAAACACACGCAGCAAGCGCATTGGCGATGCCTGCGCCATGCTCGCCGCCGGAAAGAAAAGAGTTTGCTGTTTTGATCCGTCGGGCTATTACAGCAAGGCTTTCAGCGCCCCTGAGCCCGCAGATTAGTCAAGTTAAATGCCGCCGCCAAGCCAAACGCACCCAATAGATCGATACGCAGGCCTCAGGCGTCATCAGCAATAGCGCGTTATGCTGACGCGCCTATGAAACCCAGAACTCGTCGCGTCGTCCAGGCCGTTCTCTATGAAGTCTTTGCGGTCGCCGCAGTCGGCCCCGCTTTGGGGTTGATCTTTGACGAGCCTCTCAGTTCCACCCTGGGGCTGGCGCTACTGATGTCTACCGTGGCGCTATCCTGGAACTATGTTTTCAATGGCTGGTTCGAACGCTGGGAAGCCACTCAAGCGGTCAAAGGCCGCTCTCTCAAACGCAGGCTTGCACACGGCATCGGATTTGAAGGCGGCTTGGTTGTGCTGCTCGTCCCCCTCATGGCTTGGTGGCTTGACACATCGCTGCTCAAAGCCTTTGTTGTCGACCTGGGCGTGTTGGCCTTCTTCTTTGTTTATGCCGTGGTGTTCACTTGGGGCTTTGACCGTGTCTTTGGCTTGCCGGATTCGGCCGCACCGACGCCTGAAATTTAGGTCAGCTGCAGGCGCCCGCCCAAGTCAGGAGGCTGCTTGGAGCAGGGGAGCGCCACCAACAGATGTCGTTCTTATCCCCCCTATCCCCTCCATCCAGGCCCAGACTTCTTGCTTGGGCGAGCCATTTTGAAATCGTTGGTCGCGCCAAATTTGATGTGCGGCACCGGCGGAAATTTTCAGCCAGGATGACGGGGATGAAAAAGAGAAAAAAAGAACGGGCGAGAGCGTCGGGCCTTGCGTATCGCCTTCAAACTGCCAACTCCACTTGGTAGCTCGGGGGCATTGCCGCCAAACGAAACCCCATCGGCGCCTAGCTGCGCCTAAAAGCTCAACACAAACGCCGCCCCTCCACTGACCGGCTTGACATGACGCACGCTGCCGCCCATGCCATGAACAAGATTGCGCACCACTGCAAGACCGATGCCCTGTCCACTCTCCGCTGCGCCTGGTTTGGCCAAGGGCTTGGTGCTGAAGAAGGGCAAGAAGATGTCGTTCTCAAGACCGGCGGGCACGCCGGGGCCGTTGTCGCGAACCTCAATGCTGAGCCGGCCGCCGCGCACCAGGCGGGCCGCGACATGCAGCCTCGGCGCGGCCTGCCCGGCCGTGGCCTGCGCCGCGTTCTTGATCAGGTTCAACAAGGCCTGCTCCAGTTGCCCGCCGTCGGCCATCAGCGTCAGGCTGGAAGGCTCAACGCTGAACATCGCCGCGCCGCCGCGCGCCGCCCAATCAGTGCCGGTGAACTTCTCCAAGCGGGCAAACAGCTCGCTCAAGCGCACCGGCGCCAGCTTGGGCTCGGGCAACTCGCTGACCCGCCGGTAGTTGCCGACAAAGCTGGCCAAGGAATCGGCCCGGCGTGCAATCGTGTCCATCGCCAGGGTCAGGTCTTGCCGATCTTCCGGACTGGCGCCGCCCTGCTCTTGCAGCAAGTCCCGCGCGGTACGCGACAAGGACGAGATCGGCGTCAACGAATTCATGATCTCATGCGTCAGCACATGGACCAACTGGCGCCAGGCCTTCAAGGTCTCGGCCTCCAACTCGGTTTCAATCGGCATCAAGGCCAGCAGGCGCTCGGGGACTTGGCCGAGCACCAGATCGCGGCCGGCCAGCAGGCAGCGCTCGCTGCCGCGCTCGCTCTCGAAACTGAACAGGCTGTGGCCGGCACTCTGCTCGCGTGGCTGCGCCAAACGGGCCAGCAAATCTGCGCTATCGGTCGCGCCACCGGGTGCCACCAGGCGCCGCGCGGCGTTGTTCAGTGGCAAGACCTGACCCTGAGCGGATTGATGCCACAAGGCCACAGGCGCATGTTCCAGCAAGGCCTCATTGCGCAGCATGCGCTGCTGCGTCAACTCGGCGGCGCGCGCCGACTCGGGCGGCGTCCGCAGCGGCTCGGTCAAGCCCGCCTCGGCCAGCAGCAGCAAGCGTTTCATTTGGCCCAGCGCACCGTACAGGCCCAGCAGTATCAGCAGCAGCGCCAACACCAACGGCCTTGGCGCGTCATGCTGCCAACCGGCCAAGGCCGCGCCCAGGCACATCAAGGCGGTCCACAGCAGCAGCGGCCAGCGGCTGAACGCGCGCCTAGAGTCCATATTTTTCCAAGCGGCGATACAGCGCCGCCCGGCTCAGCCCCAGCAGCTTGGCGGCCTGGCTGATATTGCCCTGCACCAATTGCATCGCGTCCACCAGCGCAGTGCGCTCCAGCTCGCTCAAGGGCACGGGCACCGCGCTGCCAATGCTCGAAATAGGCGGCACTGCGGCGGCAACAGGCGCATGCCCGCCGCCCTGCAAAGCAAAATCTGCCGCCTCGAACTGCGAGCCCTGGGCCAAGATCACCGCGCGCTCACAAGCATGGCGCAGCGCGCGCACATTGCCATGCCAGTCATGCGCATGGGCCGCCGCCAGCGCCGCCTCGCTGCAGGCCCGATGGGGCTTGCCGTATTGCTCGGCGTAATGGGTCAGATAGTGATTGAGCAGCAAGATCACATCGTCGCGCCGCTCGCGCAGGGGCGGCACGCGCAAGACGATGGTGTTGAGCCGGTACAGCAGGTCGGGCCTGAAGCGCTGCGCATCAAACAGCGAGGTTTCATTCAGATTGGTCGCGCTGACGATGCGCACATTGACCGGCTGCGCGCTGTCCGCCCCCAGCGGCGTGACCTCGCGCCGCTCTAGCACAGTCAGCAACTTGGCCTGGCCGGCCAGCGGCAGATTGGCCACTTCATCCAAAAACAGCGTGCCGCCCTCGGCCGCCTGAAAGCGCCCTGGCCGCTCACTGCGAGCGTCGGTGAAGCTGCCGCGCTTGTGGCCGAACAGCTCGCTCTCCAGCGTCGTCTCGCTAAGCGCCCCAAGATCGACGGCCAAAAATGTCTGGCCGGCACGTTTGGACAGTGCATGAATTTCCCGCGCCACCAGTTCCTTGCCCGAGCCCATCTCGCCCAGCACCAAGACATTCGCCTCCGTCGGCGCCACGCTCTGGATCAAGGCACGCAACTCCCGCATGGCGCGAGATTCGCCCAGCAAGCTGGTGGCCACAGGGGCGGCGGCGTGCCGACTGGCTAGCGCGGCCGCCACGGTGGCGATCAGTTTCTGGTTGTCCCAGGGCTTGGTGATGAAGTCGAAGGCACCGGCCTTCAAGGACGCCACCGCCAAGCTGACCTCGGCGTAAGCGGTCATCACGATGACCGGCGGCGCCTTGGCTCCTAACTTCAAGACCTCGCGCAGCAAGGCCTGACCCTGCGCGCCATCGGTGTGGCCGGGCTCGAAGTTCATATCGAGCAAGAGCAGCTCGACCGGCTCTGCGTTTGGGGCTGTAGCCAGGGCGGCGGCCAACTCGGCCGGGCGCTGCAGCAGCCGCACCGGGCCAAAGCGGCGTTGCAGCAGCAGCTTGGCAGCAATGCCCACATCGGGGTCGTCGTCGAGTATCAGGATGGACATAGTCGATAGATTAGCAGCGCGCCGCCGCTGCAGCTGTCCGCATCCGAACAGCGGTGGGCAAACCGACTGTCCGGAATCGGACACTTGGCCGAAAAATCGGCCCGACCGGAGGCAAAAAACGCTGGCACGGCGCTTGCGATGACTCAGGCATGAATGCAAACCTTCACTCGCTGCGACCCACACCGCCTGTCAGCGGCGCCGCCATGGATCGCGCCCTGCCCAAGAACAAGTACGCCAAACCCTTGCGCTGGGCAGCGGTAGCCACCGCCGTCGCCATCGCCGGCGCGGCGCTCTACTTCAGCGTGCCGCGCGGTTTGAGCGTACCCCTGAGTGACCTGACCCTGGCGACGGTGGCCGACGGCCAATTCCTCGACGAATTGGTACTGCGCGCCCAGGTCGTGCCGGCCCACCAGGTGCTGCTGGACGCAACCGAGAGCGGCCGTGTCGACGCGGTGCTGGTGCGCGACGGCGACATGCTCAAGGAGGGCGCGCTGCTGTACCGCTTGTCCAACCCGCAGCGCGAGCAAGAAATCCTGCAACGTTCGGCCGAGGTGGCCCAGCAGCAGGCCAACCTGGCGATGCAGCGCACAGCGTTTGCTAACGCGCAGGCGATGCAGCGCCGTGACGTCAGCAATCTCACTCATGAGTTGACCAAGGCCGAGAACGACCTCAGGCGCCAGCAGGGCTTGGCGGCGCAGGGCTTTGTGTCGAACGCGGCGCTGGAAGACGCCAGGCTCAAACTCACACAGCAACAACGCCTGCTCGACCAAGCGAAAGAAGACGGCACCGCCGAGTTGCGCACCCGCGAGCAGGCCGTCGCCGAGATGGAGCGCGCCGTCAAGGGCTTGAGCGAGGGTCTGGCTGTGGTGCGCAAGGCCGCCAGCGGCCTGTCGGCGCGCGCGCCGCGCGACGGTCAGTTGAGCGGCTTCACCTTGCAGGTCGGCAGCTCGGTCAAGCCGGGCGACCGGCTCGGCCGCATCGATGACATCGCCCGCTTCAAGCTCAGCGGCAATGTCGATGAGTTCTATTTGGCGCGCGTGCAGACCGGCTTGCCCGCCAGCCTGGAGGCGGCAGGCAAGACCTGGCCCCTGACGGTGTCGCAGCGCCTCCCGCAGGTCAAGGACGGCCGCTTCGGCGTCGAGATGGAGTTCGCCGAGGACATGCCCCCCGCCATGCAAGCCGGTCAGAGCCTGGACGCCCGCATCCGCTTGGGCTCCCCCGCGCAAGCGCGCTTGCTCGCCGACGGCGCCTTCTACGCCGACAGTGGCGGCGCCTGGGTCTATGTGCTGAGCGCCGACAGCAAGAGCGCCGAGCGCCGCACGGTGCGGCTGGGCCGGCGCGCCGCCGGCCGCATCGAGGTGCTGGACGGCTTGGCTGCCGGCGAGCGCGTGATCACGTCCAAGGTGCGCCAGTACGGCGAGGCCAAGCTACTGAATCTGAAGTCCTGATTGAATCTTCCCCAAAATACTAGGAGCAAAAAACAATGATCAAGCTGAAAAACCTGAGCAAGCTGCATCGCAATAGCGAAATCGAAACCACCGCGCTGAACCAGATCGACCTGCACATCGAAGCGGGCGAGTATCTGGCTATCACCGGCCCCTCGGGCTGCGGCAAGTCCAGCCTCTTGAGCATCCTGGGCCTGCTCGACGCGCCGAGCAGCGGGGAATATTGCTTCGACGGTCAAAACGTCACCGGCTGGAACGAGCGCCAATTGAGCAAGCTGCGGCGCGGCCGCATCGGCTTTGTGTTCCAGAGCTTCAACCTGATCGACGATCTGAGTGTCCGCGAGAACATCGAGTTAGCGCTGGAGTACGGTGATGTGCCGGTGGCCGAGCATGCCGGCCGCGTAGACGAAGCCATGCGCCGCTTAGGGATTGACCACCGCGCCAATCACCGGCCCTCGCAGCTCTCGGGCGGCCAGCAGCAGCGCGCTGCGATTGCCCGCGCCATCGTCTCACGCCCGGCGCTCTTGCTGGCCGACGAGCCGACCGGCAACCTCGACAGCGCCCAGGGCGACGAGGTGATGCGCATCCTGCGCGAGCTCAATAACGAAGGCACGACCCTGGTGATGGTGACCCACTCGCCGGCGCACGCAGCGCAAGCCAATCGCTGCCTGCGCCTGCTGGACGGCCGCATTCTGGTCGACGCCTTGGCGGCATGAAAGGGTTTGCAATGAGTTTCAAAACACTTCGGTTCAGCTGGCGCCAACTGCGCGCCGAGCCGTTGACAGCGTCCGTATTGATCCTCGGCTTGGCGCTGGCCATGGCCGTTTGCTATTTGCTGGCCGTGCTGCTGGGCGAGCGCTTAAGGCCTGACCCGGCGCTGCAAGAGCCAGAGCGCATCGTGCTGATCGACTTCCACGGCAATATGCCGGGCCGGCAAGAGGATTGGTTCCTGGGCGCGCCCTTTGTGTTCAAGCAGGCACTGCAAGAAGCCCAAGCACCGGTCACTTTGCTAACGCGTACTTCCGACGACATGCTGACACTGCGCCAGGGCGAGAAGAAGCTGCGCGCGACGGTGACGGCGGCCGACGCCAGCTTGGTCGAGCTGTTCAATCTACGCCCGCTGCAAGGCGACTTGAAGGCCGCTTTAAGCCGGCCCGATGCCATCGCCTTGACCGAGGCGATGGCGCAGCGCCTGTTCGGCAGCACAGCTGCGCTGGGCCGCAGCATCGATGTTGGCCCACATCGCTTGAGCGTCGTTGCAATCTTGCCCCAGCCCAGTTCCCGCAGCCACTTGCGTGCCGACGCCTTCGTCAGCTTTGACTCGCCGGTCGCTGGGCTTGACGAGGAAACTCGCACGGCCTGGTTTCAGATCAACGGCCAAGTCTTCGCGCGCATGGCGCCCGGCGCCAGCACCGAGCAGGTCGGCGCCATTGCACAAACCTTGCTGGACCACAGCCCGGTGATGACGCAGCTGCCCGCCGACTGGACCGCCGGGGGCCGCAAGGCAGCCTTTATGCGTGCGCTGCCGATCACGCAACTGCCCTTCGAGGGCCGCGCCGGCCGCCAGCGACTTGCGGTCTTGAGTGCGCTGGGCGCTGTGGCCGGCCTGCTGCTGAGCCTGGCACTGCTGAACTATGTCAACCTCAGCAGCGTGCGCACATTGCGGCGGCAGCGCGAGATTGCGGTGCGCAAGAGTCTGGGCATCAGCCCGCTGCGTTTGTTCTTGCAGTTTGCCCTCGAGGCACAGCTGAGCATTGCTGTGGCGGCCGGCTTGGCGCTGCTGCTGGCTTGGTTGGGCCTGCCTTGGGCGGCCGAGGCCTTGCAGGTGCCGCTGCCCGGCAGCTTGTTGCAAGGCTTGCCGCTGGCCGGTCTAGGCCTGGCCTGCGTGATGCTGGCCTTGCTGGTATGCGTCTATCCCGCTTGGCTGGCTTGGCGCATGCAGGCGGCTGCGGCGCTGCAAGGCCGCCAGGCCAGCGAGGGCGAAGGCGGCCGCTGGCTGCGCCGTGGCTTGACCACGCTGCAGTTTGGCCTGGCCCTGTTGGTCAGCACGCTGGCGCTGCTGCTTGCGGCACAGAATCGCCATGTCTTGGCCCGTGACCTGGGCTTTGCACCCGAGGGTGTGCTGACGCTGCGCCTGCCGGTCGGCGCCAGCGCTCAGCAAGCCGAGGATTTCGAACATGCGCTGCGCCTGCTACCGGAGCTGCAAGCGCTGGCATGGAGCGACAGTGTGCCCGGCAATCCCTTCATGGACCGTAATGCCGAATTCAAGCGTGCCGAGCACATTGCCAAGCTGCGCTTCAACTATGTGGACGCCGCCTTCTTTGGCCTCTACCAGATCCCCTTGCTGGCCGGCCAGCTCGACGCTGCGCGCCAAGGCGGCCTGGTGCTCGACGAGCCGGCAGTGCGCGCCTTGGGCTGGGCCAGCCCAGAGCAGGCCATTGGCCAGACGCTCAGCTATGTGATGACGGGCTTGAATCAAGGCCAGAGCTCATGGCAGGTGGTGGCCGTGGTGCCGCAGCAACTGCTGGAAAGCACACGCGAAGCGGCCCGGCCACATGCTTTCTTGATGCAAGGCGGCATGCCAAGTTCGGGCAGCGCCCGCACCGTGCTCAACCTGCGTTTGCGCCCCGGCAGCCAGGCCGAGCCCCTGCTCACCCCCTTGTGGACACGATTCTTTCCGCATGAGCCTTTTGTTGTGGAAACGGCCGAGCAAAGCTTGATGGCCGCTTACCAGTCCGACCTGCGCATCGGCCAATTGGTCAGCGCTTGCGGCCTGCTGGCGCTGGCGCTGGCCGGTTTTGGCGTCTATGCCTTGGCGGCCTATCTGGTACAGCGTCATGCCAAGGAAATCGTGCTGCGCAAGCTGCACGGCGCCTCAGGCCTACAGGCGATGAAGCAACCGCTGCGTGAGTTTGCTGCCTTGCTGGCCTGTGCCGCACTACTG
>CAUPEV010000082.1:0-18263 GCA_963510335.1 uncultured Roseateles sp. | reverse complement strand
TCATCACAAAGGGCACGGCGCCCCAGTAAATTTGACCGGTCGTGACGGGAGCAATTTTCTTGCCCGTGAGCTTGTCGATGTATTCGGTCAGCGGTGCCACGCTGCGCAGGTAAAACAGCGCGAAGCCAAACGGCGGATGCATGAAGGAGGTCTGCATATTGACGCCCAAGAGCACACCGAACCAGATCAGATCGATGCCCAGCTTTTCGGCGACCGGCGCCAGCAAGGGCACGACGATGAAGGACAGTTCGAAGAAGTCGAGGAAGAAGGCCAGCACAAAGATCAAGATGTTGACGAAGATCAGGAAGCCGATCTGCCCGCCCGGCAGCGCGCTCAATAAATGCTCAACCCATTTCGGTCCATCGACGCCCTGGAAGGAGAGGCTGAAGATGGTGGAGCCCACCAGAATAAAGACCACAAAACAAGACAGCTTGGTGGTGGAGGTCAAGGCCTGCGTCATCAGCTTGTAAGTGATGCGCCCGCGCGCGGCGGCCATCAAGAAAGCACCCAGCGCACCCATCGCGCCACCTTCGGTCGGGGTGGCGATCCCCAAGAAAATCGTGCCCAGCACAAGGAAGATCAAGCCCAGTGGCGGGATCAACACAAAGGTAACCCGCTCGGCCATCTTGGACAGCAGATTCAGGCCCAGCAGTTTGTTGATCACCGAGGCCAAAAAGGCCACGCCGACGCCCACCGACATCGCCACCACAATGGTCTCGTCAGTTGGCATGCTGGTGATGACTTCGCCCTTGAAGTAACTGGTGATGTCAGCGTAGCGCTGGGCGAAATACACAGCGATGGCGACCGAGGCCAGGGTCAGCAAGCCCAGCGAACGCAAGCCGCTCTTGCCATTGTCTTCACGGATGGAGCGTGCCTCCAGCGGCAGGGCCGGCACCCAGGTAGGCCGGAAGATGGCCACGCCGATGATGTAGGCGGTGTAGAGGCCGGTCAGGATGAAGCCGGGCAAGAAGGCGCCCTTGTACATATCGCCGACGCTCTTGCCCAACTGGTCGGCCAAGATAATCAAGACCAGTGAGGGCGGGATGATCTGCGCCAAGGTGCCCGAGGCCGCGATCACGCCCGAGGCAATGCGCCTGTCATAGCCATAGCGCAACATGATGGGCAGCGATATCAGGCCCATCGAGATCACCGATGCGGCAACCACGCCCGTGGTGGCGGCCAACAAGGCGCCGACAAAAATCACTGCGAAAGCCAGGCCGCCGCGAATCGGGCCGAACAATTGGCCAATGGTGTCAAGCAAATCCTCGGCCATGCCGGAGCGTTCGAGTATCAATCCCATCAAGGTGAAGAAGGGGATGGCCAGCAGCGTGTCGTTCTTCATGATGCCGAAGATGCGCAGTGGCAGCGCCTGCATCAGCGAGGCTGGCAGCACATCGAGCTCAATACCGATGAAGCCGAAGAACAGGCCGCAAGCACCCAGGCTGAACGCCACCGGGAAGCCCATCAGCAAGAATACGATCAGGCCCGCGAACATGATGGGGGCCAAATTTTGGGCTAAGAATTCCATTCCCAGGCTCCCTTAAATTTTCTTTTGCTCGGCGGCCAAGCGGATCGCTTCGGCCAATTCTTCTTCGGCCGTCTTGGCCACCGGCTTCTTGGTTGGGTCGTCGATCAAGCCCTGCAAAAAGGCCAGCCGCTTGATCAATTCACTGAGGCCTTGCAGCATCAGCAGACCAAAACCGACAGGGATCAGGGCGTAAACAGGCCAAAGAATCAGGCCACCGGCGTTGGATGACATTTCGCCCGAACGCAAGGCCTGCAAAAAGAAGGGGGTGCCGAGGTAGAGGATGGCGGCGCAGACCGGCATCAAAAAGACGACGAAACCAAATACGTCGATCCAGGTTTGCACCCGCTTGGAGAAACGCCCGACTACTACGTCGATGCGCACATGTTCGTTGTTCAACAAGGTGTAGCCGGCAGCCAGCAAGAAGGAGGCTGCGAACAAATACCACTGCATCTCCAAAAAGGCGTTGGAGCTGTAGTTGAAGACCTTGCGAATGATGGCGTTGACGGCGCTGATCACCGTCGAGGCGAGGATCAACCAGATGACCCAGCGGCCAATAAAACGGCTCATGCCGTCAATCAGCCCGGAAATTTTGAGTAGGGCGTGCACCTTGAGCTCCTGTTGTCTTGTACGAATGCGATAGCGCAAGCGGCACAGCTGCCGACGCTTGACGCAATGTATGAGAACAGGGCTGAATTGATCCTTAACAAGAGGGGTCTCCTAGGGCAAGTCCTAGGAGAGTTATCCCGGGGGCTTGGCGCCCAAACCTGGGTGGCAAGCCCGCTGAGTTCAGCTACTCAAGGCTTGTTTAACGGCGGTAGAAACCAAGGCCATATCGGCTTTGCCACTTAGCTGCGCCTTGACGGCGGCCATCACGCGGCCCATGTCGGCGGCGCTCTTGGCGCCCAGTTCCGCCACGATGGCATCAACAGTAGCCTTGACTTCCGCGGCGTCCATGCGCTGCGGCAAGTAGATTTCCAGAACCTTCAATTCGATCGCTTCTTTGTCGGCCAGGTCTTGGCGGCCGCCGGCGCTGAACTGGGTGATCGAGTCTTTGCGCTGTTTGATCAGCTTGTCGACAATGGCGATCACGCCGATGTCATCCACAACGATCCGCTCATCAACCTCTTTTTGCTTGATGGCTGCGAGCAAGCCTCGGATGGTGGTCAGCTTGTCGGCTTCTTTGGCGCGCATCGCGGCTTTCATGTCTTCGGTAATGCGGTCTTTCAGGCTCATGGTGAATCCTTGGTGCAATTTGGTGCGAGAGTTTGAACGAAAAGAGCGGGTCTGACTGCGCAAAGAGAATAAAAAAAGCCCGCTACAGCGTCCTGTGCGGGCTTTTTCTAGGCGCTTACCTAGACAGCTAAACTTTTGGTTCAACCATCACGAGGGCAGGGGAGCCCCCGCGAAGCAGCAGATCTCTAAACGACGATCAGAACAGCTTCTTAGGCAGCTGCATACTGCGAATGCGCTTGTAGTTACGCTTGACGGCCGCAGCCTTCTTGCGCTTGCGCTCAGCCGTTGGCTTCTCGTAAAACTCGCGGGCGCGCAGGTCAGTCAGCAAGCCGAGTTTTTCAATAGTGCGCTTAAAACGGCGCAGAGCCACATCAAATGGCTCGTTCTCTTTGACGCGAATCGTTGTCATGAAAAGGTAGTTCCTTCAATATGCGCTCGGTGTTCGTCACTCACTTCATTCGCGCTGTACTTTGTTTACAGCTTTGAAATCAGTGCCTGAAACGGCTTATCCGGAATCCGCTTCTGTAGTGTTGCGAATCGACGCGCAGGGTTTGCCAGCAAAGACAGCGATTGTAGCCTGAATTTCAAGCATTTGAAACATTTGCACCCAATGATCTTGCGCAAGCTGCTGCACTGGCCCAAGCCCATTGAAAGTTGTAGCCGCCCAACCAGCCAGTGACGTCAACAACTTCCCCGATGAAATAGAGGCCCGGCAAGCGTTTGCTCTGCATGTTTTGCGAGTTCAGCTCGCGCGTGTCGACGCCGCCGCGCATCACCTCGGCCTTGCGCCAGCCCTCGCTGCCATTGGGCGTCAGCTGCCAGCTTTGCAGCTGTGCTGCGAGGTTTTGCAGATCGCGATCCTTGCACTCCGGCATGGTCCGGCTGCCGTTCAAGCCCAGGCGCTCAAGCCAGGCAAGCGCCAGGCGCTGCGGGAACAGGCTCGCCACTTCGTTGCCGAGCTGGCGGCGCGAATCACTTTTTGCTTCCAGCAGCTTGGCAGCAAGATCGACATCGGGGGCCAAATCAATTTGCAGGCTTTCACCTTCCTGCCAGAAACTTGATATCTGCAGAATGGCCGGCCCACTCAAACCCCGGTGAGTGAAAAGCAAATCCTCAAGGAACTTGCCGCGCGTCTTGCCTTTGCCGGTGCTGACCAGAACCGGCAGAGAGAGGCCCGAGAGTGCTGAAAACGGCGCCCAAGTCTCGGCGTCGAAGGTCAATGGGACAAGCGCTGCGCGAGGCTCAATGATGTTGTGGCCAAATCGCTTGGCGAGGCGAATGCCCCAGTCGGAGGCACCGATTTTGGGAATGGAGAGGCCGCCGGTGGCGATGACCAGCGCCTGGGTCTGGACTTCACCGCGCGACGTTTCAAGCCTAAAACCTTGACCGTCTGAGCCGGCCTGCGGCATTGGCTCCACATCGGCCACCGTACAGGGCTGCCAGCGTTGCACGCCTCCAGCGTCGCATTCCGAAACCAGCATCTGGATGATTTGTTCGCTGGAGTCATCGCAAAACAATTGCCCTTTGTGCTTTTCATGAAAGCGAATGCCATGCTTTTGGACCAAAGCAATGAAGTCCTGGCTGCTGTAGCGGGCCAATGCAGAACGGCAAAAGGCCGGGTTTTCTGAAATGAAGTTGGCCGGGCCGACATCGCGGTTGGTGAAATTGCAGCGCCCACCGCCAGAGATGCGAATCTTCTCGGCCAGTTTTTCCGAGTGGTCGATCAGCAGCACGCGTTGGCCACGCTGCCCTGCCATTCCAGCGCAAAAAAGTCCCGCGGCGCCAGCGCCAATAATGACCAAGTCAAAACTTTGCATTTTTTTATGTCTATTAAATGGCGCTTATGGGGCGCAGAGGAATGGATTGTCTCGCAGCGCTGCCCGCCGGGAGGTATATCGATTGAAGCCTGATGGCAGCAGGAAAAACCTAAATCTCGGATGATGTCGCTGAGTTTGGAAGACATAATTGCGCCTCTATGCGGCGTAGGTGTCGGTCTTGTGGACAGCGCCGGGCTTGGCGCTAATCTAGGGGGAATGGCTGAAATTACTCGACCGGCCCCTTGCAGGCGCATAGACCTGCCCTCTATATTTCCTTTTAAGTTGGCAAGCGAAGAGTATTGGCTGCAACTGGTTTTTAGCTTGACTGAGAGTTCATGGATACATCTTCCGATTCCTATGACGATTCAATGCCTAAATCGGGCAGTTTTGCGCATTGGCTAAATGGTCAGCCAGCCTTGCTGCCGGAGTTGGGGACGGTGATCCTGAGTCTGATCGAGCCGCTGGATTCTTTTGTGGCCGTCAAGTCCCTGGTGACTGGACGTTATGTCTTTGCCAGCCCTGGCTTGGAACATGTTTTCGGCAAAGGGCCTGTTGCTGTCAGTCTGTACAATGATTTGATGCGCTCGGACGAAGTTATTGGCATGCGCCGGGTCGAGCAATCTGTGATGGCCCAGCGAACCATGATCGTGAGTGAACACAGGCTTGAATTGGCCGGCCGCAGGCGGGAGTTCACCGTTACCCGCGCCCCTTTGGGGGCCGAGCACATCTTGTCGGTCTGGCACGAGCGCACCGAAGAGCGTCACCGTGAAACTCATCTGCAGCGTGCCCTGCAGCAAATCGAGCAGCAGCAAAAAACGATTGAGCAGATCCGCCGAGAGTTGCAGCAAGGCAGCGGTCGCGACGATTTGTCCGGGCTGTACTTGCGTGCGCAGTTTGATGATCAACTTTTGCGCGAGATTGACCTTTCAACCCGCGAGCACCGAGAGTTCGCACTCGTCATCATTGCTCTGGATCCTGTGCCCGAGGTGGCCAGGACCATGGGTGAAGAGGCCAACCAACGCTTGTTGGAAGGCATGGGGCGGATGTTGCGCGCCAACACGCGTTCCATGGATGCGGCTTGCCGAATCTCGGCTGATCGCTTTGCGGTGCTGCTCTCTGGGGTTGGCTTGGCGACGGCGCACGCGCGTATGGAGCAGTTGCGGCGCCAGTGCACGGCTCAAATCATTGTCTTGAATGGCGTTGATATGGGCCTGTCTATTTCGATGGGAGTGTGTAGCTTTCCACACACGGCCTCCAAACAGGAAGAGTTGCTCGCGGCGAGCGAGTCGGCCGTGCAAGAGGCACAGCGGCGCGGTGGCAATCAGGTCGTACTGGCCGCGATTCCGTTTGCCAACTAGGCTTAGGCGCTCAAGAGATCTTGAATATGGGCCCATTCCTGTGCGGAGACAGGCGTAATAGACAGCCGGCTACCCGCTTGCAAGACCAGCATGTTTTGTAAAGCCGGATCGGCGCGCAGCGCTGCTCGGCTCAATAGCTTGGTCTTGCGAACAAAGGCGACATCCACATGCAGCCAGCGCGGTGCCTCGGGCTTGGACTTGGCGTCGTAGTAGTGCCCGTTGATGTCGAATTGGCTAGCATCCGTATAGGCCATGCTGGCCACACTAGCGAAGCCGGCTATCCCTATCAGTTCCGGCTTGGGGCAGGAGGAGTGATAAAACAGCACGCCATCCCCATTTTGCATCTGGTCACGCATGAAGTTGCGCGCCTGATAGTTGCGCACCCCCGTCCAAGGCAGCGTTTGCCCTGGGGCGGCGGCCAGATCATCGATGGAGCACTCGCCGGGCTCTGATTTCATCAACCAGTAGTTCAAGGTTCGAGCGAAGGTTTGAGGCTGGGAGGCTGGGAACCTCGGATTTGCCTGCATGAGGAATAAAGGTGTCCACTGGGAGCCGTGAGCCGCATTCCTGAACCGGGGGTTCAGGTGGGCGAGGTCAGCCAAGCATTGGGTTCATCTGACGCGAGACGATCACGCTTGCTGGGCGATGTTCCAAGCCCGTGCTCATAGAGCATTGGTTCAAGGAAATATAAAACTCACGCGAACACAGTGGACGGTGTCGATTCTACGGCCTGCAAGGTGACGGTTTGTTGTCACATGAACAATGAGATCAATTAGAGCAATTGCCCATCATGCCCGAGCGCTTCGTCGAGTCGCCGTATCAGGCTTTCCAGGTCAGGCAAGTTGTCTGCACCTACCGGGCCTGACTTGGCTTGCGCCGTGGCCACGGTGCCGCCCTCTGCCAGTTGATAGGCCAAGTTCAAAGCGGCCAGGACCGCAATGCGTTCGCGCGCCTTGACGCGACCCGAGTCCCGAATTGCGCTCATCTCGCGATCAACTTGCGACACGGCTTTGGTCAAGGCCGCCTCACCACCCTCAGGGCAGCCGAGCAGATAGCTCTGGCCCATGATTGTCACTTCCATTTGCTTCATTGGGAGTTCTTTCCGGATTCATTGTCAACCGGCAAACGCTCGAGCAAGACATCGATGCGTGCTCGGGCGGCGTTCAAGCGCGAGCGCAGGCTGTCGCGCTCTTGGCCGAGAGTCTGCAGTTGCTCTTGAAGCAAGGCGTTGGTTCGTTTCAGTTCTGCGTGTCGAATCAAGATTCGTTCAACACGATCGATCAGGTCATTGAGGCTTGGCATGGCGTCCGGCGGCGGCTAGGCAGGGTGGGATTGTAGGCGGCGACCGTGGTCGCACTGCAAAGCTACCGAGCAACTTCCACAGAGCGGCTGTCTGGCCTTGCAGACATAGCGGCCATGCAAGATCAGCCAATGGTGGGCGTCGACCATGAACTCCGCCGGAATTCGCTTGAGCAAACCTAACTCAACAGCCAGTGGTGTTTTGCCGCGGGCCAGACCGGTGCGGTTGCTGACGCGGAAAAGGTGCGTGTCGACCGCCATCGTCGGCTGCCCGAAGGCCACATTCAGCACCACATTGGCCGTCTTGCGGCCGACGCCGGGCAAGGCTTCCAGCGCTTCGCGGGTATCGGGAACCTTGCCTTGATGCTGGTCGATCAGGATGCGGCAGGTCGCGATCAAGTGCTTGGCCTTGCTGCGGAAGAGGCCGATCGTGCGTATGTATTCGCACAGTCCTTCTTCACCGAGGGCGAGAATCTTTTGAGGCGTGTTCGCGATCGGAAACAAGCGCGCGGTCGCCTTGTTGACACCAACGTCGGTGGCCTGCGCCGATAGCAAAACCGCTGCCAGCAATTCGAACACGCTGGCGTAGGCCAACTCGGTCTGTGGCGAGGGGTTGGCCGTTTGCAGGGTTTGGAAAAATATCTGGATCTGTTGGGCATTCATGGCGGCAATTGTCCACCGCCTGCGCCGTAGGTTTGGGTGCAGAGCGTCTCTAAGTGGTGGGTGGCGCAACAGGGCTGGCGGCGGCCGCCAGGCCGTTGTCAACATGCG
The DNA here is from genome assembly GCA_963510335.1 of uncultured Roseateles sp. Classification (GTDB taxonomy): domain Bacteria; phylum Pseudomonadota; class Gammaproteobacteria; order Burkholderiales; family Burkholderiaceae_C; genus Paucibacter_A. The sequence continues at coordinate 10,257 of CAUPEV010000082.1, read as the reverse complement.
CCCGCATCAAGCGCGCAGCTGCCTCGCCTTGGCGCCGCATCAAGGCTTGCATCAAGGCCCGGTGCTCCTGCAAAGACTCGGCCAAGCGACCTTGCTTGAACAGCGAATGGTGGCGGTTGAGCTTCATGACCCGGCGCAGATCGGTGACGATTTGCTGGCGCCAGCGATTTCCTTCGATCTCCAGCAGGCGCAGATGGAATTGCTCGTTAGCGGCGAAGAAGGCGTCGCGTTCCTGGGCTTGTCGCTCCAGTTGCTCATGCAGCAATTGCAGTTCGGCGAGCTCCGTATCCGTCGCCGCCAGAGCGACGCGGGCGGCCGCATCGCTTTCCAGCAAGGCCAGCAGCTGATAGGCCTCGCGCACATCGCGCTCGCTCATCTCGGTGACATAAGCGCCGCGCCGCACCTTCATCGTAACCAGCCCCTCGGCCGCCAAGACTTTCAGGGCCTCGCGCAGTGGCGTGCGGCTGATGCCCAGCTCGGCGCAGAGCTTGAGCTCGTCTATCCAGGCGCCCGGTTCCAATTCGCGGCCGAAGATCTGTTGACGCAAGCGCTCCGCCACCTCTTGATAGAGGGCGCGCGGGGCGAGCTTCAGAGGTGCGGTCATGGGCTTGTTGAGGGCAGGCTTGTCAGTGTAGCGTCAATTCTGAATTTATAATTATGAATGATTGACGCGCTATCATGCTGCGTCTGCAGGAGTCCTAGATGTCTGATGCCCCAGAAAATATGTCGAGCGAGTTTCCACAGGCTAGTCTGGCCGATTGGGCTAAGGCGGCCGCCAAATCTGCCCCCGGTGGCGATCTGGCTGCATTGAATTGGCACACGCCCGAGGGGCTGACGGTCAAGCCGCTCTACACAGCCGCCGACACGGCGGGCCTCAAGCACGCCGATACCTTGCCCGGCTTTGAGCCCTATTTGCGCGGGCCCCAGGCGACCATGTATGCGGTGCGGCCCTGGACGATTCGCCAATACGCGGGTTTTTCCACCGCCGAGGAAAGCAATGCTTTTTATCGCAAGGCCCTGGCCGCCGGCGGGCAAGGCGTGTCGGTCGCGTTCGACCTGGCCACCCACCGAGGCTACGACAGCGACCACCCGCGCGTGACCGGTGACGTCGGCAAGGCGGGGGTGGCGATCGATTCGGTCGAGGACATGAAGATCCTCTTCAACCAGATTCCGCTCGACAAGGTCTCGGTCTCGATGACGATGAACGGCGCGGTGCTGCCGGTGTTAGCCGGTTATGTGGTGGCGGCCGAAGAGCAGGGCGTCTCGCAAGATAAATTGAGTGGAACCATACAGAACGACATCCTCAAGGAGTTCATGGTTCGCAACACCTATATCTACCCGCCCGAGCCGTCGATGCGCATCATCGGCGACATCATCGAATACACGGCACAGAACTGCCCCAAGTTCAACTCGATCTCCATCTCCGGCTATCACATGCAAGAAGCCGGCGCCAATCAGGCGCTGGAGCTGGCCTTCACGCTGGCAGACGGCAAAGAATATGTGAAGACGGCCTTGGCCAAGGGCCTGAGCGTCGATGAGTTCGCGCCGCGCCTGAGCTTCTTCTGGGCCGTGGGCATGAACTTCTATTTGGAGATCGCCAAGATGCGGGCCGCACGCCTGCTCTGGTGCCGCATCATGAAGGGCTTTGACGCGAAGAACCCCAAGAGCTTGATGCTGCGCACCCACAGCCAGACCTCGGGCTGGAGCCTGACCGAGCAAGACCCGTACAACAATGTCGTTAGAACCACGATAGAGGCGATGGCCGCGGTGTTCGGCGGCACGCAGTCGCTGCACACCAACTCGCTGGACGAGGCGATCGCCTTGCCGACGGAGTTCTCGTCCCGCATCGCTCGCAATACGCAGCTGATCATCCAGGAAGAAACCCATATCACCAGCGTGATCGACCCCTGGGCCGGTAGCTACATGATGGAGTCGCTGACGCAGGACATGGCGGACAAGGCCTGGTCCATCATCGAAGAAGTCGAAGCGATGGGCGGTATGGTCAAGGCGGTGGACTCGGGCTGGGCCAAGCTCAAGATCGAAGCCAGCGCGGCCCAGAAGCAGGCGGCCATCGATTCCGGTCGCGACGTCATCGTTGGCGTCAACAAATACAAGCTGGCCAAAGAAGATCCGATTGAAATTTTGGATGTCGACAATGTGCGCGTGCGTGACGGCCAAATTGAGCGGCTCAAGGCCATCAAGGCCAGCCGCGACAGCGCCGCCGTACAGGCCGCTTTGAACGCGCTGACCGAGGCCGCTCGCTCGGGTCAAGGCAATCTACTGGATCTGAGCATCAAGGCGATGCGCTTGCGCGCTACCGTCGGCGAGATCAGCGACGCGCTGGAGCTTGTGTATGGCCGCCACCGGGCCGACACACAAAAGGTCAGTGGCGTATATGCGGCCGCCTATGACTCGGCCGAGGGTTGGGCCAAGCTGCAGGACGAGATTGCGGCCTTTGCAGTCGAACAGGGCCGTCGGCCGCGCGTGATGGTCGCCAAGCTGGGCCAGGACGGCCATGACCGTGGCGCCAAGGTCGTGGCCACCGCCTACGCCGATCTGGGCTTTGATGTCGACATCGGCCCTCTGTTCCAGACCCCCGAGGAATGCGCCCGCCAGGCGATCGAGAACGATGTGCATGCGGTCGGCATCTCCACGCTGGCCGCTGGGCACAAGACCTTGGTGCCGGCCATCATCGCGTCGTTGAAGGCGCAAGGCGCCGACGACATCATCGTATTCGTCGGCGGGGTGATTCCGGCGCAGGACTACGACATGCTTTATGAGGCAGGCGTCAAGGGTATTTATGGCCCCGGCACCCCGATCCCGGCCAGCGCAAAGGATGTGTTGGAACAGATCCGCCTGAGTTTGGCCAGCCAGCCCGTCTGAGATGAGCGACTACAGCTTGCAGCCGGTGCAAGTCGAGGACTTCGAGGCGATGCTGAGTTTGCGCATGGAAGCCTTGCGCGCGAGTCTTGAGCGCTTGGGGCGCTTTGACTTGCAGCGCGGGCGCGAGCGATTTCAGGCTGCATTCGCGCCCGAGTTCATGCGGCATATCTGCAGCGGTGAGGAGCGCATCGGTTTCGTTACGCTGAAGCCTGCGGGCACAAGCTTGCATCTGGAACAGCTATATGTGAAGCCCGAACAGCAAGGCCAGCGCGTCGGGGCCTGGGTGATCAGCTGGGTCAAGGACCGGGCTCGAGCGGCTAGGCAAGACGTGACCCTGTCGGCCTTGAAGCTCAGCGACGCCAATCGTTTTTATCTGCGCCACGGCTTCAAGCAAATCGCCGAGAGCGAGTTCGATATCGATTACCGTTGGACCCGCGAGGTCGCTGCATGAGTCTGGCTGCCGCTCTTTTGGCTGAGCCGAGCGCCGCTCAGCGCCGCGCGATCGCCAAGGCGATCACGCTCTTGGAGTCCACGCGGCCCGACCACCGAGTGCAAGCCGACGCATTGCTGACCGAGCTGTTGCCGCACACCGGCAAATCGTTTCGACTCGGCATCTCCGGTGTTCCCGGCGTGGGCAAGAGTACCTTCATCGAAGCCTTGGGCCTGTTCTTGATTGAGCGCGGCCACCGCGTCGCGGTGCTCGCGGTCGACCCGTCCAGCAGCCTCTCCGGCGGCGCCATCCTTGGCGACAAGACCCGGATGGAACGCCTGTCTATGCTTGATCGGGCGTACATCCGGCCCAGCCCCAGCAGCGGCACGCTGGGTGGGGTGGCAGACAAAACCCGCGAAGCGATGTTGGTCTGCGAGGCGGCCGGCTTTGATATCGTCATTGTCGAGACCGTCGGCGTGGGCCAAAGCGAGACGGCGGTGGCCGGCATGACGGATATGTATGTGCTCTTGCAACTGCCCAATGCCGGCGACGATTTGCAGGCGATCAAGAAAGGCGTGATGGAGCTGGCCGATCTGGTCGTCATCAACAAGGCCGACCTGGACTGGGCCGCCGCGACCCGCGCGCAGGCGCAAATCGGCTCCAGCCTGCGCAATTATGGCCATTCTGGGCGGCAGGCCAGCCATCCGCACGTGTTACAAGTTAGTGCTTTGAAGGCCACGGGGCTGGCTGAGTTTTGGGCGGCGGTGGATCTGTATCGCCAGGAGCAGGCGATGAGCGGGGGGCTTGGAGCCAAGCGCCGAGCCCAAGCGCAGGATTGGATGTGGGAACGCATCCACAGCGGCTTGCGGCAACAGTTCGCTGACGCGCCTGCCGTGCGAGAGTTGCTGCCCGAGATCACTGCACAAGTTTTACAAGGACAGTTGGCCGCTTCGACCGCTGCGAGGCAATTATTGAACCGATTTTTGGAGACGTTTAAACATGCATGACATCCAACAACGCCTGGAAGAAAAACGTGCCCAGGCTCGCCTCGGCGGCGGCGAGAAGCGCATCGCAGCGCAGCACGCCAAGGGCAAGCTGACCGCCCGCGAGCGGCTGGAGCTGCTGTTTGACGACGGCACTTTCGAGGAATGGGATATGTTCGTCGAACACCGCTGCGTCGATTTCGGCATGCAGGACAACAAGATCCCTGGTGACGGTGTGGTCACTGGTTACGGCATGATCAACGGCCGCCTTGCCTTCAGCTTCAGCCAGGATTTCACCGTCTTCGGTGGTGCCCTGAGCGAGTCGCATGCGGAGAAGATCTGCAAGGTGATGGATCAGGCGATGAAGGTCGGCGCGCCCGTCATCGGCCTGAATGACTCGGGCGGCGCGCGCATCCAGGAGGGCGTGGCGTCTCTTGGCGGCTATGCCGACGTGTTCCAGAAAAATGTGCTGGCCAGCGGCGTGATCCCCCAGATCAGCATGATCATGGGGCCTTGCGCGGGCGGCGCGGTCTATTCGCCGGCGATGACGGACTTCATCTTCATGGTCAAGGATTCGAGCTATATGTTCGTCACCGGCCCCGAGGTGGTGAAGACGGTCACGCACGAGGAAGTGACGGCCGAGCAGTTGGGCGGTGCTGCCACACACACATCAAAAAGCGGTGTGGCGGATTTGAGCTTCGAGAACGACGTCGAGGCGATCCTGATGCTGCGCCGCTTCTTCAATTACTTGCCGCTGAACAACCGCGAAAAGGCGCCGACCCGGCCCAGCGGTGACCCCGGCAACCGGCTTGATCATTCGCTCGACACCTTGGTGCCTGACAACGCCAACAAGCCCTACGACATGAAGGAGCTGATCCATAAGGTGGTCGACGATGGCGACTTCTTTGAGCTGCAGCCCGAGTATGCAAAAAACATCCTGACCGGCTTTGGCCGCATGGAGGGCCAGACGGTCGGCATCGTCGCCAATCAGCCGCTGGTCCTGGCCGGCTGCCTGGACATCAAGAGTTCCATCAAGGCGGCGCGCTTTGTGCGCTTTTGCGATGCCTTCAATATTCCGGTGATCACCTTTGTCGATGTGCCCGGCTTTATGCCCGGCACCAGCCAAGAGTACGGCGGCATCATCAAGCATGGCGCCAAGCTGCTCTATGCCTATGCCGAATGCACGGTGCCCAAGGTGACGGTGATCACCCGCAAGGCCTACGGCGGCGCCTATGACGTGATGAGCTCCAAGCATCTGCGCGGCGATGTCAACTTCGCCTGGCCTAATGCCGAAATCGCAGTGATGGGGGCCAAGGGCGCGGTCGAGATCATCTTCCGCGAAGACAAGGGTGACCCGGAAAAGCTGGCGGCCAAAGAAGCCGAGTACAAGGCCCGCTTTGCCAACCCCTTTGTTGCAGGAGCGCGCGGCTTCATCGACGACGTGATTCAGCCGCATGAAACGCGCAAGCGCATCTGCCGCAGTCTGGTAATGCTCAAAGACAAGAAGCTGGAGAACCCGTGGCGCAAGCACGGCAATATCCCGCTGTGAGAGCTTGGTTGCTGGCTTTGGCTGTGATCGCCGCACCTGCTTGGGCTCAGAAAAAGGCCGCTGAATGCGTGGCCGAGCATGAGTCGGCTGGCGAGCAGGGCAGGGCCGGCGCACCCGACCCGGATGCCGCTGACGCTCGGGGCAAGCAAGAAGCCAAGGCCGCGTTCGAGCGCTGTGCATTGCGGCACTACGGGCCGAGTAGCGAGCCGCGCATCGAAGCCTGTGAAGCCGATTTGTTCAGCCTGCCGGTGATTTTGCTATTCCGAGTGGATGGGCAGTCACGTGTGGCGGCACTTGCTGATTTGAAGCGTGAAGACGCGCATGAGGACGGCCGGGCGAGAGCGATGTTGGAGTTTGCCTATCAGGGTCGCGGACCGGCCAAGGACCAGGGGCCTAGCTGGATGGCTGAGCGTGTCAGTGAATGGACCGATCGCTGCCTGTCGGGGCGGCTGCGGTTTTCTCAGAATTGAAGCGGGAGTTCAAGCATGTTTGACAAAATTTTGATTGCGAATCGCGGCGTTCGCGCCAAAGGCGCGGTCGCGCCAGCGACAAATTGCTTGGCGCGCGCAGCGTGCGCAGGCGAGTTCCCTGCGGAGACAAATCATGTTTAAGAAGATCCTCATTGCCAACCGCGGGGAAATCGCCTGCCGGGTCATCAAGACGGCCCGCAAGATGGGCATCAAGACGGTTGCGGTCTACTCGGAGGCCGACAAGGACGCTCTCCATGTCGAGCTGGCCGATGAGGCCGTGTTGCTGGGCCCTGCGCCCAGCCGCGAGTCTTATTTGGTGGCGGACAAGATCATTGCCGCCGCGCTGCAGACTGGCGCGCAAGCGATTCACCCCGGTTATGGCTTCTTAAGCGAGAACGAGGATTTTGCCCGCCGGGTGGAGGAAGCCGGCATCGCTTTCATCGGCCCTAAAGCGCACTCGATCGCGGCGATGGGCGACAAAATCGCGTCCAAAAAACTGGCCAATGCTGCGCAGGTCAACACCATTCCCGGCCACAACGAGCCGATTCTGTCTGCCGAGGAGGCGGTGACCATCGCGGCCGGCATCGGCTATCCGGTCATGATCAAGGCCAGCGCCGGCGGCGGCGGCAAGGGCCTGCGAGTCGCCTTCAATGACAAGGACTGCTTCGAAGGCTTCACCAGCTGTCGCAACGAGGCGCGCAACAGCTTCGGCGACGACCGCGTCTTCATGGAAAAATTCGTCGAGGAGCCGCGCCATATCGAGATCCAGGTCCTGGGCGACAGCCAGGGCCATGTGCTCTACCTGTGGGAGCGCGAATGCTCGATCCAGCGCCGCCACCAGAAGGTGATCGAAGAAGCGCCGTCGCCCTTCATCAGCGAGGCTACTCGTAAGGCGATGGGCGAGCAGGCCGTCGCCTTGGCGAAAGCAGTCAAGTACCAAAGCGCCGGCACGGTCGAGTTCGTCGTCGGAAAGGACCAGAGTTTTTACTTCCTGGAGATGAACACGCGGCTGCAGGTCGAGCATCCGGTGACCGAATGCATCACCGGGCTGGACTTGGTCGAGCAGATGATTCGCGTCGCCGCCGGTGAGGCCTTGGCCTTCACACAGGCCGATCTGAAGCGCGAAGGTTGGGCGATCGAATGCCGCATCAATGCCGAGGATCGGTTCCGCAACTTCCTGCCTTCGACCGGCCGCTTGGTCAAATACCAGCCGCCCGTGGCGACGATGGAATCCGCCGATCCGGCGCGTTATGGTGTGCGCGTGGACACCGGCGTGGTCGAGGGCGGCGAGATCCCGATGTTCTATGACTCGATGATCGCCAAACTGATCGTCCATGGCAAAGACCGCGCCGAGGCGATTGCCAAGATGCGCGAGGCGCTGAATGGCTTTGTGATCCGCGGCATCTCCAGCAATATCCCGTTCCAGTCGGCGCTGCTGGCGCACGCGGACTTCCAGAGCGGCAACTTCAATACCGGCTTCATCGCCCAGCATTACGCGGCCGGCTTCCGGGCCGAGGACGTGCCACATGATGATCCGCTATTCCTGGTCGCCTTGGCCGGCTTCATACGCCGCAAGGCGCGTGAGCGCGAGGCCGGCATCACCGGCCAGCTACCCGGCCATGAGGTGAAGATCGAGCATGACTATGTGGCCCTGGTGTCGGAAGGCACGGTCGGCGAGCAGACCCGTCATGAGCTGCATATCTCCGAGTTTGTCGGCCATCTGGGCGAAGCCTTGGTGCGGGTCGGCGAGCAGAGTTTCCGCATCGTCTGTAACTCGCGCCTGAACGACATTCGGCTAACGGGCACGGTCAACGGTGAGCCCTTTGTCGCCCAGGCCGAGCGCGGCGCGCCGCGTCAGCCCTTGGCCTACCGCCTGCAGCACAACGGCTACGCCATCGTGGTCAATGTCTTGTCGCCGCGCGCGGCCGAGTTGCAGGCCTTGATGCCCTTCAAGGCGCCACCTGACACCAGCAAATTCCTGCTGTCGCCGATGCCCGGCTTGCTGGTTCAGATCGCTGCGCAGCCGGGCCAAGTGGTGCAAGCCGGCGAGCGTCTGGCCGTGATCGAGGCAATGAAGATGGAGAACATTCTCTTGGCCACGCAAGACGTCAAAATTGCCGAAGTGCTGGCCAAAGTAGGTGAAAGCCTGGCGGTGGACCAGTTGATTTTGAGGTTTGAATGATGACGAAAAGCGCTAAGCCCTACCGCATTCTCGGTATCCAGCAAATCGCCATCGGCGGGCCCGATAAGCAGGCCTTGCGCAAGCTTTGGGTCGATGTGCTGGGCCTGACGGTCACCGGCAACTTCGTCTCCGAGCGCGAGAATGTCGATGAGGACATCTGCGCGATCGGCAGCGGGCCGCACAAGATCGAGGTTGATCTGATGCAGCCGCTGGACCCGGACAAAAAGCCCGCCGTGCACACCACGCCTCTCAATCATGTGGGCCTGTGGGTCGATGACCTCATCAAGGCCGTCGAATGGATGACAGCGAACGGGGTGCGCTTCGCCCCCGGCGGCATCCGCAAGGGCGCGGCCGGTTTCGACATTTGCTTCATCCACCCCAAGAGCAATGCCGAGTTCCCGATCGCCGGAGAGGGCGTGCTGATCGAGTTGGTGCAAGCGCCGGCCGAGGTGATCGCGGCACTTGCCTAGGACGCATTAGTCCACCGATTTCATCAGGTGCGACACCTGCGCCTTGAACTCTGGCGACTCCCTCAGCTTGCCTTGCAGACGCCAGACTTCGCGGGCTGTTTGGCCATGTTTTGCGAAGAAGGGCTTGGAGAAGATCGTGTAATAGGCCTTCTCGACCAGCGGCGGCGCTACGCGCTCGAACTAGGCTTGTAGGCTGGGCACTGCGGCCAGCGAGTTGTCGGCCTCGGTGGTCTGCAGGGCCGCCGCGATATAGCGCCCGGACGCGACCCGGCCCAGCAATTCATCGGCGGTGGGCGAGCTGTCCTCGACCTTGGCGCCCAGCTGCTTGAGCAGGGCGACGATGGAAAAGCCAGTTTGTGCGCCAACCATGCCGTTGGCCGTTAGCGCCTTGCCGTCCCAACCCACGGCGGCGCCCTTGGTCTTGTACAGCGCATAGGTGGCGCGGTACATGCGTTTGGTGGCGTCGGCCTCGCCGTCGAGCTTGAGCGGATACTGCGCAAACTCGGCCCGCTCGGCGCTGAAACTGGCATTCATCGCGCCGTCGACCTTGCCGGCCTTGAGCTCGGCCAGGCATTGCTTCCAGGGCATGGGCATCAGCTTGATCGCAACGCCGAGCTGCTTTTCAAGCTGGGTCATCATGATTTGGCTGTAGCCGGGCTTGTCCTTGAGCAGCCAGGGGAAGGCGTCTTCGTTCTCATGGCAGATATGGATGGACTCGGGGTTGGCCTGGGCCAGGACGTTGCCGCCGCTGCAGATCATCAGGAGACCGCTGAGCAGCCAAGGGGATGAGAAAGTACTCGTGCGCATGGTGTCGTGCCTTTTTTTGCAGGTTTGTCAGGTGGTATGGCGGCCTTTTGCGGATGGCCTTGGTCGACCAGCATAGTCCTCAGCAAGGATGCCTAGGGTCTTTGCTGCGCGGCCTTTTGGCCTTTGTTCAGGCTTTGCTTGGCAGCGCGAATGGCGGCGCGTCACGCTGATAGAGTCGGACCCGTATGCCGCCCATCAATAGCAAGCCTAGGACTGAGTGAGTAAAAAATCTTGAACGCAACACCCAGCCAAGCCGAGATAGCCGCCTTTTTAGCCGCGAATTTTCCGCAAACCAAATGCACGGTCGAAGCCATTTCGTCCGTCGGCACGGCCACGGTGAGGCACCCGGTTACTCACGCCGAGTTGCGCCCTGGCGGTACGGTATCGGGGCCGGTGTTGATGACGGTCGCCGATGTGGCCTTGTACGTGGCCTTGCTGGGCCAGATCGGCATCAAACCGCTGGCCGTTACGACCAGCCTCAAT
>CAUPEV010000081.1:0-18352 GCA_963510335.1 uncultured Roseateles sp. | reverse complement strand
TTCAATTGCGACAACAACACCTTGGAACAGGCCAACACGACGAAGGTGATGAAGAACAAGACCAAGCCCAGATAAATCAGCGAGGCCTGGTGCAAGCCCTCGCTGGCTTCGGCAAACTCATTCGCCAAGGCCGAAGTAATACTGTTCGCTGCGTCAACCACAGACAGCGAATTGAGCTGATTCCTATTGCCGAGCACGAAGGTGACCGCCATGGTTTCACCCAGAGCGCGCCCCAGGCCCAGCATGATGCCGCCCATCACACCGGTCTTGGTGTAAGGCAGCACGACATTGGCGACCACTTCCCAGGTTGTCGCACCCAAGCCGTAGGCTGATTCCTTCAGCATCGGTGGCGTTACTTCAAACACATCCCGCATCACCGAAGCGATGAAGGGGATGATCATGATGGCCAGAATGATGCCGGCCGACAAAATGCCGATACCGACCGGTGGGCCAGACACCAAACTACCCAAAAATGGCACGCCTGAAAGCAGGCTTTGCAGCGGCTGCTGCACATAGGTGGCCAAGATGGGCCCGAACACCATCAGACCCCACATGCCGTAGACGATGGACGGTACCGCCGCCAGCAACTCGACCGCTACGCCCAAGGGGCGCTTGAGCCAACTCGGCGACAGCTCGGTCAGAAACAAGGCAATCCCGAAACTCACCGGCACCGCGATCAACAGGGCAATGAAGGACGTCATCAAGGTGCCGTAGATCATCACCAGGCCGCCGAACTTCTCTTGAACCGGATCCCATTCGGTGGTCCACAATAAGGCCAAGCCGAACTATTTGATGGCGGGAGTCGCACCAATGATCAAGGACACAATAATGCCGGCCAGCAAGGCCAGCGTCAGCCACGCTGCACCATGGGCCAGCAAGGAAAACACGGTGTCGGCCCAGGGGGCGACCCTGCGGCGCGTCGGCGGCAGGCTCTTGGGTTGAACCATTTCGGCCGGTCTGCCGGATTCAAAATTATTGGCTGGAAGTATTGCGGCCACGGGGCCTCCGCATGGTCAGCGATGAAGAAAAAGGAAGGCCTGATTCAACAACAGCCCGATCACGCCAAGGCTGACGGGCTGTTGCTGAGCTCAAGCAAAAATTACTTGAAGGAGATTGGCTTGCCGGCGCTGTCCTTGATATTGGCGGCCCACTGCTTGCGCACCAATTCTTTGACGTTGTCAGGCATTGGCACATAGTCCAAATCGTCGGCCATCTTGTCGCCGCTGGCGTAGGCCCAGTCAAAGAACTTCAACGCAGCCGCAGCATTGGCAGCCTTGTCTTGTGTCTTGTACATCAAGATATAGGTCGGGCTGGTCAGTGGCCATGCATCCTTGCCGGCCTGCTCAGTGGTGATCTGATAGAAAGTCTTGTTCCAGTCAGCGCTGGCCGTGGCGGCTTTGAAAGCCACATCGTTTGGCCGCACAAAAACACCGTCCTTGTTCTTCATCAAGACGTAAGTCATCTTGTTCTGCAACACATAGGAGTACTCGACATAACCGATCGAGTTAGGCAGGCGCTGCACAAAAGCGGCCACGCCTTCGTTGCCCTTGCCACCGGCACCGGTTGGCCAGTTCACTGCCGTGCTTTCGCCGACTTTGGCCTTCCACTCTTCATTGACCTTGGACAGATAGTTGGTGAACACGAAAGTCGTGCCCGAACCGTCGGCACGACGCACCACCGAAATCGCTGCATCAGGCAATGGCACACCTGGGTTCAGCGCTGTCAACACCGGATCATTCCACTTGGCAATCTTGCCGAGATAGATATCACCCAGAACTTGGCCGGTCAGGCGCAATTGGCCTGGAGCGATGCCCTTGATATTGACCACAGGCACAACGCCGCCGATCACGGTCGGGAACTGAATCAGACCTTCTTTAGCCAGCTCTTCGTCCTTCAATGGCATGTCGGTGGCGCCGAAGTCAACCGTCTTGCCCTTGATTTGCTTGATGCCCGCACCGGAGCCAACCGACTGATAGTTGATGCGAACGCCAGTGGCCTTGTTATAGGCATCGGCCCACTTTGCATAGACAGGCGCTGGAAAAGTCGCACCCGCACCAGTCACATCCTGCGCATGCAACAAAGGCAGAACTGCCATACCGGCAGCGAAGAACATTCCATTGCGAATCTGAGTAAATTTCATGAGGGGCCTTGTCAGATGAGGGTGTAAATCAACAACAACCGCTATCGTATGACTTGAATATGACACTACCGTGACTCAGCGCTACTGTAAGTCGACAGGCCCTGGCGTGGGTCAAACGCCTTCAAACTGAAATATATATTTCATTGGACTGTCACATTCGGCCTCTAAGCTGCGATTCGTCTCCCATTTTCCACGAGCTACCATGACAATCCAAGCCCTTCGCTCCCTCACCCTGTCCGGCGTCGCTGCGCTGACTTTGCTGCTCAGCGCCTGCGCCACTGCACCGGCTCCTGCCACATTGGCCGACACATTGGCGCTCAATCCGCAGTTGAGTACCTTCAACCGACTGATTGAACAAGCCGAATTGAAGTCGACCTTGCAAGCCGCCGGCCCCATGACCGTGTTCGCGCCAACCGATGAGGCATTCAAGGCTGTGCCCGCCAAGACTATGGAAGCCTTGTCAAAAGACAAAGAACAACTGAAGTCGGTGCTCAGCTTCCATATCCTGCCTTCGAAATTGAACGCTGCCGACGTCAAGAACGGCAATGTCAAGACTTTGCAAGGTGCCGAATTGGCGCTGGGCCGTGCCGGCGAGTTCGTCACGGTTGAGGACGGCATGGTTCAGCAAGCCGACATCAAGGCCAGCAACGGTGTCGCTCACACCATTGACCGCGTGCTGATGCCACCCAAGAAGAAGTACGTCCACGGACGCTTGAGCGCACAAAGCCCCTGCAGCTTGCGCTGCAGGGGCTTTTGCCGTGACCGGCCTTTTTAGTTGCAGTTGGGCAGCTCCGGCTTGCCGCTAGCCTTCATGCATTGCTTGTAGCCGGCCGGCAAGTTGCTCAATTGACGCGACTGGCCGGTGGCAAGCTTGAACTGATCAAAGACCTGGTGTGTACAGGTCGTCGTGGTTTTGCCGCCCTCACCTTCGGCGCTGTCGCAGCGACTGGTGAAGAGCGCGTAATTGCATTCGCCGCTCGGGCTGGCCACACATTCGATTTTGGCCGAGCCTGGGCTGTTGACCGAGGCACTGTCACCATCCTTGGTGCTGGTGATGTGAATGGCGCAGCCACTGAATATGGCGGCAGCGGCCAAGACGGCAAAGCTGCTCAGACGAAGGTGTTGGGTGGACTGGCTCATGGGGCTCCTTTGGATAATGCGGCCCGGTGGACTCGCTTGAGCGCATCCTATGCAGCGCGGCCAAGGCCGCCAAGGCTTTGCGACGAGTCGACAAAAAAAGCCGCCCACCGGTAAAAACCGGGGGCGGCTCTGAACCTGCTTGCTTAGACGCGGGCCAGCATCAAGCCTTGCGGCTGCGCAGCTTGAGCGTCAACAAGCCAAGGCCCAAGGCCATCAAGCCATAAGTCTCTGGCTCGGGCACGGCAGGCGTGTTGATGACGAAGGCCAGGTTGTCCGCGTAGCCGTCGTTGTCGCCACCACCTTGACGCTCCATGGTCAGATCGAACTTGATCGCGCTGGTGCCGACGGGCACAAATCCAGTGACTTGGCGGAACACAAGGCCAGTCTTGTTGTCGCGGTCGGCCGGCGTCACCGGGCCGAGGATGACGAAACTGATGTCGGCGCTGGCCGCGTCGATGAAGCTGACCATCAGCTGGGCGTTGTCGCCTTGGCTGGTCCAGCCGCCCAGAAAGCCGTTCAGATCAAAAGCGGTGGTGCCGGCGGCGAACGAGGCCGTCAAGGCGCTGACGTCAACAGTCTGTGAGCCAGCCGAGAAGGCCGAGCTTTCACCGGCGAACATCTTGCTGCCGCGATCGACCGGGCCGGGCTGAGTCGGCAAGACCCAGTTGCTGCCATAGGAAACCGACTGGAACAAATCGGTGCCCTCGTAGACAGTCCAACCGCTGACGCCGGCTTCGGCATCGCCATTGACGATCAAGTTGCTGCCAAAACCGGCCGCCTGCGAGGACAGGCTGGCAATTGCCAAAGACAGGGCGGCGGCAGAGCGGATCAAAGTCGTGGTTTTCATGGGAGTTCCTGTAAGAGTGAATGGATTCGTGAAGAGATAGGTGAAGGGATGAGCGTTCAGACAGGCAAGCGGTACTGATTCAGCTGGGCCGGGCCCTGCATAGCCGGGTCGCTGATCGAGGGTTCACCGGTTTCCAGGTGACCGGCAAAGCGGCGGCTGAAGTCGGCCTGTCCCGCCACGCGCACGCTGAAGTCATACCAATAGGCGCTCTCCCGCAGCGGCAAGCGCAGGGTCTGGCTGGCGCCAGCGGCCAATTTGATGGTTTGCGGCGCGACCTCGTAATACTTGTTGGCGACCAAGCTCATGCTGCAGGCGAAGCTGCCGGCATTGCTCAGCGCGATCACCAATTCGCCGTTGACCGCGTCCATGGACACCCGAACTTCGGGGTTGGGCTGAGCGGCTGCTGCAACACGGCGGGCATTGCCGGTGAAGTGACGATGAAAGCCATTCGGCCCCAGCACCCACAGGTCATAAGCGCCGGTGGCTGCTGGCATCCAAGTTCCTTGCAGCTGCTTGCCCGCTTCGACCGTGTAACGGCGCGGCAGCGCGGCCAGGTTCAGTCGGTCATAGACATGGAACACCGCTGCCGCCGTGCCGGTGTTGTCGAACTGCAGATCGACGCGGGTCGAGCCAACGCGGCCCGGGTTGACCTTGATCGCAGCGCTGGCGTGCAATTCGTAAGGCAATGCACGCGCCGGACGCGGGCCACCGAGCTGCTCAGGCGCGCTGATGGTCGCCGGGGTCGGCGGCGTAGTGGTGCCGGGCAAAGCCCGAGCGCGCGTCGCCAAAGCCAAGGTCTTGGGCAAGGCGGCGAAGAAGGCCGCGTCATTGGGGTCGCGGAAGTTGAAGGCCGACAGCAGATCGCCGCAGACCGCGCGCCGCCAAGCGCTGATATTGGGCTCCATCACGCCGAATCGCTTCTCGATGAACTGGATCACCGAGGTGTGATCAGCGACTTCGGAGTTGACCCAACCGCCCTTGCTCCATGGCGAGATCACATACATGGGCACGCGCGGGCCGACGCCGTAAGGCTTGCGCTGATGTGTGGCGGGCGTGCCGTTGAGGATGTGGTGGTACTCGCCGGTGGTGTCCACCGTCGACGCGCCGGCCAACTCGGCTTTGGCCGGATCGGCGTCCCAAGTGACATAGCTGGGTGCGGCAGGCGGCGGCATATGGTCGAAAAAGCCGTCGTTCTCATCGAAGTTGATGAACAACACCGTCTTGCTCCAGACCTCCGGATTGGACGTCAGCGCGTCCAAGACCTTGGCCGTGTAGTCGGCGCCTTGGGCCGGGCTGGAAGGCCCTGGATGCTCGGAGCCTTCAGCCGTCGCGACGATCCAGCTGACCTGCGGCAGCTTGTTCGCCAGCACATCTGCGCGCAACTTGTCGAGATCACGCGTGCTGATGCCGCGGTCTTTAAGTTGCTGCGAGTAACCGGGCCGGCCATACCAGGCATCGCGAAAGACCCGAAAGCCCGCCAGCGAGTTGTCAGTGAAGTTGTCGTCCATGTTTTGATAGACCTGCCAGCTGATGCCGGCGTCCTGCAGCCGCTCGGGATAGGTGGTCCAGGTGTAGTCGTCGAGCGGGTTCTCATTGAACCAGTCATGGCTGTTGTCGGTCGACGGGCCATTGCCAAGACGCAGTGGGTCGTTGCTGCCGGTCCACAGGAACAGGCGGTTGGTATTGGTACCGGTCTGCGAGGAGCAGTGGTAGTGGTCGCAGAGCGTAAAGGCATTGGCCATCGCGAACTGGAATGGCAAGTCGCTGGCTTTGAAATAGCCCATCGAGTGGTTCTGCTTGGCCTTGGGCCAGGCGTTCATGCGGCCAGAATCCCAGGCGGCTTGCGCATCACCCCAGGAATGCGGCGTGCCGGACACCCGCATGAAAGCGAAGTTCTGCGCTGTATTCATGTGGAATGGCGCGAGCGCCAGCGGGCCGGTAGCGGGCCGGCCAGGCACGGCGGTAACGGCATTGGGCTGAACCCAGATGTTCTTGGCCGTGATGCCAGTCTTGTCGGCCACCGGAACCGGGAACGGGTCGGCAAAGCCACGCACACCGTTCAGGCTGCCGAAGTAGTGGTCAAAGGAGCGGTTCTCCTGCGTCAGGACAACGATGTGCTCGACGTCGTGAATGGTGCCGGTGCGGTTATTGGCCTGAATCGCCAAGGCGCGCTGGATGGCGGGCGGAAAGGTGGCCAGCGCGGCGGAAGCGCCGGCGGCCGAGGCCACAGTGCGCAGAAAACCGCGCCTATCTTGTTGGGTCATGATGATGTACCTGCTCAAATAATTTAATAGTTAAACGTAATGCCGACTCAATTCCTCAGCAACTCATTGCCTCAATGAACTCGACGACGGCTGGCGGCACCGACGAGCACGAGGCCGGCCAAGAGCAAGGCATAGCTTTGCGGCTCGGGCACCGCCTGTGTGAACGTGAAGTCGTCCATCACGAACTCGCCATGGTTGCCGCTCTTGACCCGCACGGTATCGACCAGGCCGGCATAGCCGCTGGCCAGAAAGCTCGGCGTTGCCGAGGGGTCAAGCGTTGCCGATGCATGTACTTTTTGGCCGCCCAGATAGAGCTCAAAGCTCAGCAGCGCGCCGCCCAGGCCGGCGAAGTAGGCGCCGTCGAAATTGGCGGCTTGCGCAAAGCGGATGACGCTTTGCGCGTCTTCAGCCATGAAGCCTGTGGCAACGCGGCCAGCACCCGAATGCGCGGTATAGGGGGCAGCCGGCGTGGCGAACGCGGTCCAGCCGGCGGCCGACCAGTCCAGCCCGCCATAGCTGAAAGGCAGTACGCCGTCAGCAACATCGTCGAAGTTCAAGACCGTCCTTGCTGCTGTACCGGCAAAAGCGGCCGGCACGCAGGCCGCCGTCAACACGCCGCCAGCCAAGGCGCCGCGCATCAAAACCAGATATTTCCTCATTCGAATCCTCCTGTTTGTGGATTCGGTGCAATTTACTGAGGAAATATGCAAGTTTGATGTTGGCCCATGGTCCGAACGGCACCCGCAAATGCTTCACACGCGGCCGCTGCGCAGGGCGGCGCATGCGCCCTGCCCTATGAAGTCACGGCCAGCTTGGCCAGAACTCGAAGCTCAAGCTAACTTTGCGCTTGTGCGCATAACGCCCAGACCCGGATCTAGGCCAGATCTAAGGCAGACCTTGGCCGCAATTCAGCGCGCGCGGCCCAGCAAGGAAGGCAAACGCGCCAGCATCGGCTTGACGATGGGGATGGTCAACATGGTGCTGGCCACCGCCATCAGCAGCAGTGCGGTGAAGGTCTCATTGGTGATGATCTGCTTGTCCAGCAAGATATTGGCGAAGATGATCATGATCAGCGCCTTGGTCTGCAAGAGCCAGCCGATCAACGAAGCTTCACCCTTCTCCCAGCCCAGCACGCGGCCGGCCACATGAACGCCAATCAACTTGCCCGCCACCGAGGCCAAGAGCAACCATGCGGCGGCCACAAAGACAGCCGCGCCGCCCACACCCCATTGCGTACGCAATCCGGTGCTCAAGAAGAACACCGGCATGATGACCAGCAAGACGTTGTGGCGCAAACCGTCGAGCTGCTTTTGATCAAACCAGTCCGCGTCCATGATGGCGCCGGCCAGAAAGGCCCCGACCATAAAGTGCAAGCCCGACCAATCAGCCCCGAAGGCGCAGGCCGTCAACCAGATCAGGCCCACAAACCAACGGTCACTCTGGGGCAGACGCTGCATCAGCCAGCGCAACAAATAGCCCGCCACAACAAAAGCGGCAATGAAGGCGACTTGGCGGCCGACGCGGCCCCAATCCATCAGAATCAGCGCCAACACGCCCCAGATCGCCACATCATCGACGCTGGCGTAACGCAGTACTCGCTGGCCCAGGGGGCGGCGCAAGATATCGAGTTTTTCCATGAATAAGATCAGAATCGGCAGCGCCGTGACTGCACAAGACATACCCACGCCCAGAACGAACTGCCAACTCAAGGCCTTGACCCCCATCCAGCCGGGCGTTGCCAACATGGCAAGGGCTGCCACGCAGCCAAACGCCAAGGGCATACCTAAAGCCAGGCCAGCCGTGATGCCGCTTTCGCGCCGGTGCTGCCAGGCCGCCTTGAGATCCAGCTCGATGCCAGCAATCCAGACGAACAGCATCACCGCCCACCAGGCGATACCGTTCAAGCACTGAATCACCGCCGGATTGAAGACAAAATCGTAATAGCTGGGGAATGCTGCCCCGAGCACGCCTGGGCCCAGCAAGATGCCGGTGATGATTTGCACCACCACCAAGGGTGCAAAGTAGTCGGTGCGGAACAGGCGCCAGATCAGGTAGGGGACGCTGAGGATGATCAGCATCGCGATCAAGAAAATTTCGGTCGTATTCATGGGCTGGCAATGAGGGAACGCGCGATCGTAAAGCCAGCTCAGGCCTGCTCATGTCCGCGTTTGCCCGCAAGCCAAGCATTTCGAACTGCGCTGTAACCGCTTTCTGTTTCCGCTATCGACCTCCGCTTTCGACCTGCGCTTTCTGCCATCGCTTCGCGCAAGCCTTGCGCTCTATGCAAGACTGGGTCTTCCAGCTTTTCTAGACGGTTTGCTGACATAGCGCAGGACGGCCTCCAGAGGCCCATTCTTGGCCCATTGCAGCCAGCCCCAGCAAGCCAGCATGACGGCGCAGCCAAACAGCAGCCCCACCGCCAGCACCTCGGGCAAGCTGCGCCCACTCAGCCAGCCCATCGCTTCCAAGACCCCCATGCCGAGCACAATATGGGCGACGTAGACGCTCAAGGTGCAGCGGCCTAGCGCCTGTAATGCCGGCAAACGCCAACCGTTTCCGGTACCTGTGGAGGCACCGCTGAACCTTTGCGCCCAACGCAGACAGGCGCCGATCAAGGCCGTCGCCAGACCGGCGGCACTGAAAACATAGAGCGGCCCCGGCGGCAGCGGGCCAAGGCCGATACCGAGCAGGTGCTGCCAGCCCGGCAAGTGCAGCCGCAGCGGCGCACGCAAAGCCAGGCAGCCCGCAAACACCAGCACGCCAAAGAACATCAACTTCGATTGCGCGCGCGCGCTGTGCAAAGGCAGGCATGCCAAGGCCATGCCCCAAAGAAAGAAGGCCAGCCAGGGCAAGAGCGGATGAAAGCCATTGAACAACAAGTGCCGCGCAAAGCCGGCGGGCTGCCAGAAGTCGACATAGCTCAAGGTTGCCCAATCCCAGCCACGCTCATAGTCCCAGGCAAACAGCGCCAGCACAAACAGCCAAGGCAGAGTCAAGGCCATGGCCGCCAGTTGCTTGAAAGAGCGCCCCAGCAGCAATGCACCGAGTGCAAAGTAGCAGCCGTAGTAATGCAGGATGTCAGCCGGGAATATCAGCATATTGAGCAGACCCAGGGCGAACAAAAAAGCCGCCCGGCGCCAGGTTTGTGCGCGCAGCTCCGAGAGGGGCAAACAAGCCCTGCTGCGCTGCGCGCCGAGCATCAGCCCCAAGCCCGCCAACATCACAAAAGCCGCCGCCGTGCGCCCTTCCAAAGCCAAGAAAGCGCGACCCAAGCCTAGCTCGGGATCGGCCGGCACACCCATCGCCAGGCGAAAGTTCACCAGCAGCATGCCCAGCAAGGCCAAGCCCCGCGCCAAGTCCAATCCCTCCAATCGTGGGCCGACAGTCGCTTTACTCATCGCTAAGGTTTCCATTCAAAAGATGCCCTCAAGCGCTCAGTCAGGAGGGTCTCACCAGCCGCTCCAGCAAGAGCAGCAGATCACTCTCGGATGATTTCGGGGTCTGATCCGGCAACACCAGTTCACGCAGGGCCAAACCTTCCAGCGCATCCAGAGTCAGCTCGGCCAAAGCTTGGCTTGGCAGGCCGGCAGCGAACGCGCCGGCCGAGGCGCCACGTGCCAGCGTGTCGCTCAGCGCCGCCACCAAACGCGCTCGGGTCTGACCCAGCGGCGCGGCCAAGGCCGGGCGCCGCGCCAACTCGGCCAGCACTTCGGCACTCAGGCGCGCGTTGTCCGGCGCGCGCGCCAGCCGCAGATAGGCACGGGCAAAGCGCTGCAATGCCTTGGGCGCTTCACCCCGCGCCAAGGCGTCGATCAAGGGCTGCAACTCGGCCGCCTCGAGTGCGGCGATCTCGGCGATCAAGGCCTGCTTGTTTTCAAAATGGTTGTATAGATTGCCGAGGCTGACCCCAGCAGCTTCGGCAATATCGCGCATGCTGGTCTGGTGAAAACCCAGCTCGACAAAGCGCCCCAATGCAGCCAGCACGATTTGCTCCCGCCGCTGGCCCAGCAGCAAAACCTTGCTTGCCATGCCCTGCACCATCTTCTTGATCATGCCAGCCCCATGAGTGAATCATTGAATGAACGTTCGTTCATCCTAATGGCAAATCAAGGCCGGCGATCTCGCCCCTTGGAGGGGGTCGGTCTGGCGCCGCAGCAAGCAAGGCTTGCCAACTCCTTGCGCGGATGTTGGAATTAACCGACACCACGCCGAGCGGGGCGTTGCTATGGTCTGGCCCGCCAACATCATCAAGCTTTGAAAGCCCTCTGTATGAAACGAATCTGGGACATCTCGCCGCTGGTATCGGCGCAGTCGCCGATATTTCCAGGCGATGAGCCCTTCAGTCTGAAATGGACCGCACGTCTGTCCGCCGACTGCCCGGTCAACCTCAGCGCCATCACGATGTCGCCCCATGTCGGCGCGCATGCCGATGCGCCGCTGCACTACGCCAATGACGCGCCGAGTACGGCCGAAGTCGAATTGGACGCTTATCTGGGCCCCTGCCGGGTGATCCATGCAATCGGCTGCGGACCCTTGATCCAGATCGAGCATCTGCGGCATGCTGCCGCGCTGATGCCGGCGCGCGTGCTGGTGCGCTGCTGCCAGCGAGCTGACACGCAATGGAATCCCGACTTCAGCGCCTACGCGCCCGAAACCGTTGAATGGTTGGCCGGCCTGGGCGTCAAGTTGATAGGCCTGGACACACCCTCGGTAGACCCCGCGAGCAGCAAGCAGCTGGCCAGCCATCAGCAATTGCTGCGCCTGAACCTGCGCGTGCTGGAGAACCTGGTGCTGGACGAGGTGGCTGAGGGCGACTATGAGTTGATCGCCCTGCCGCTCAAATTGGCCGGAGCTTGCGCCTCACCCGTGCGGGCCATCCTGCGCGAACTTTGAAGGTTCTGCGCAGGATGATGGCGCGGAACGGCAATAACTCTAAATTCTGGAGACTGACATGAACACAAGACAAGACTGCGACGTACTTGACCAAGAAGACCCCTTGCGCGAGCTGAGGCATCAGTTCGACTTGCCCGCCGGCACCATCTATCTGGACGGCAACTCGCTGGGCGTGCTGCCGCGCACGACGCTGGGCCGCGTACAGCAAGTGATTCAAAAGGAATGGGGTCAGGACTTGATCAAGAGCTGGAATACAGCCGGCTGGATTGATCTGCCCGGCCGTATTGGCGACAAGATTGCTCGCCTGGTCGGCGCTGCGCCGGGGGAGCTGATCGTTGCCGACTCGACCTCGCTGAACCTGTACAAGGTTTTATCGGCGGCGCTGCGCATCACGCAGGAAGACAGCCCGACGCGCAAGCTGATCGTCTCCGAGCGCAGCAACTTCCCGACCGATCTCTATATCGCCGAAAGTCTGGCGCAGCAGCATGGGTTTCGCCTGCATCTGGTGGAGAGCGTGGACGAGATTCCCGCCGCGCTGAACAGCGATCTCGCGATCTTGATGTTGACCGAGGTGAACTACCGCAGCGGCTACAAACACGCGATGAAGGCCCTCACAGCGGCCGCCCACGCGGCCGGTGCTTTGGTGATCTGGGATCTGGCTCATTCGGCCGGCGCCGTGCCGGTGGATTTGAATGGGGCCGAGGCCGACTTCGCCGTCGGTTGCGGCTACAAATATCTGAACGGCGGTCCCGGTGCACCGGCCTTTGTATGGGCCAATGTCAAACACGCCGACCGTTTTTGGCAACCTTTGTCGGGCTGGTTGGGCCATGCCGCGCCGTTCCAGTTCACTCCCGACTACCGGCCGGCCGCTGGGATCAAGCGTTATATCTGCGGCACACCGGCGCTGCTGTCGCTGGCGGCCTTGGAATGCGGCGTCGATACCGTCTTGGCGGCCGAGGCCATGGGCGGCATGCAGGCGCTGCGCAAGAAGTCGATCGCGCTGACCGAGTTGTTCATCGAGTTGGCCGAGTCGCGCTGCGCCGCGCTTGGCGTGCGTCTGGCCTCGCCGCGTGACGAAAGCCAGCGCGGCAGCCAGGTCTGCTTGAGCCTGGACGCGCCGCTGCATGAGGCCGGCTATGCGGTCATCCAGGCCTTGATCGCGCGCGGTGTGATCGGCGACTTCCGCGCCGGCGACCCGGCCCGATTGGATGAGGTGCCGCATATCCTGCGCTTTGGCTTCACGCCGCTCTATATCGGCTTTGCCGATGTGTATGACGCCGTTGAGCATCTGGTTCAAGTACTAGAAACCGAAGAATGGAAGCGCCCCGAGTTCAACAGACAAGGAGCCGTCACATGAGCTGCCCTCACTTGACCGAGAAAATCGTCGCCGAGGAGAAGGCTCAACTCGATTTCTCCAAGGACATGAGCTACGGCGACTACCTGAAGCTCGACCAAATCCTCAGCGCCCAGCAGCCGCTCTCGCCCGAACACAACGAGCTGCTCTTCATCGTCCAGCACCAGACCTCGGAGCTGTGGATGAAGCTGATGCTGCATGAGATGCAGGCGGCAGTGAGCTGCGTGGCGAATGATCAGTTGCCGGCCGCCTTCAAGATGCTGGCACGTGTGTCACGCATCATGGAGCAGTTGGTTCATGCCTGGGATGTGCTGGCGACGATGACGCCGCCGGAATACACCGCGATTCGGCCCTATTTGTCGAACAGCAGCGGCTTTCAAAGCGCGCAGTACCGGCGTATCGAATTCATGCTTGGCAACAAAAATGCCGCCATGCTCAAGCCGCACGCGCATAGACCCGACCTACTGGCCGAAGTGGAAGCGGCTTGGCGCGCGCCCTCGCTGTACGACGAAGTGCTGCGCCTGCTCGCCAGGCGGGGCATTGCCGTGCCAGCTGAAGCGCTGGAGCGAGACTGGACATTGCCGCGTGCGGCCCATGAAGGCGTGAAGGAGGCCTGGCTGACGGTCTACCGTGAGCCGGACAAGCACTGGGACCTCTACCAAATGGGCGAGGAATTGGTGGATTTGGAAGATGCTTTCCGGCTTTGGCGCTTTCGCCACGTGACGACGGTGGAGCGGGTCATCGGATTCAAGCGCGGCACCGGCGGCACTTCTGGCGTCGGCTATTTGCGCAAGATGTTAGATGTGGTCTTGTTCCCTGAACTCTGGGCGCTGCGGACCGAGCTTTAACAAGCGTGAAGATTCAGCGCTTTTGATTGAGTCGAACAAGGCGGCTCTGCTATAAAGTTCAAGGCAGCCAAGCATGCTCGACCGGCCGCGTCGAGTTAGGCCCAAGCGGGAAAGCACAGACTCTTGCCATGCCTCTAGCAACAGGACCTACAGATTCAAGCTCAGGCCTAGACAGCAAGGGGTCAGGTCTTGCCTCTTGCGGCCGCTTCGACGGCACATTCTTCGGCCAACTTTTCGGCCAACTTTTCGACCAACGCTTCGGGCGACTCTTGGTCCGAACTGGCGGCCAGTCCTGCGCGACAGCAAGCAGGCTCAGCGCATGACGACAAGCGGTTCGTCGTCACCATCCGCCGCCCTGCCCTCGTGGCTAAATCGCCGTTTGGCAGTCCGAGGCGCGGCCTTGCTCAGTCTGGCCTTGTTGCTGTTGGCCGCTGGATTCATCACACTCGAGTACAGGCAGCAAAGTCAAAACGGCCGCAACCAAAACGAACTCTACGTTCGAGCCTTGACACTCCATATCAGCCAAACCTTGAAAAGTGTCGAGCTTGTTCTGCTTGGCATGAGTCAATCGATTGCAGGGCAGGACGAGTCACCCCATACGGCGACGCTGAATACGCTCTTGGCCTTGTCTGCAGCCAAGATGCCAGAGGTGCAAAGCTTTTCCTTGCTTGACGCCCAGGGTCAAATCTTAGCCAGCAGCTCGGCCGAAAATGTGGGGCGCAGGCTTGCACTGCGCGAATTGCTATTGCAAGGGCAAGCTCAGCCTGCGGGTTTGGGGCGCTTGTTAGCGGGCCGGGACTTGGCTGATTTAAGAGACTTGAACAAAAAGCCCGCGTCTGATCTTGAGTTGCCTCAACTTCAGCCATTGAAGCAGCTCGCCCAAACCGCTGACGCAAAGCAGGCATCAATATTGCCGCTGACCTTGCCTCAACAAACCGCGCGCGGCGTTCGGTATTGGGTCGCGGTGCTCAAGCCCGAGTACTTCGCCAAGCAGATGGATGATTTGGTGCAAAGTCAGGGCCAACAAGCGGCCCTGCTCAGCCTCGATGGGGCATTGCTTGCGCGCAGCCTGGGCTTGAAGCAAGCCGCCAGCATAGCCGCCGACGCCCACACCGTCTTCAAGGAACTGCTGCTCCAGCAAAAGCAGGGCAGCTATCACGCGCCGGGCTTGACAGGCCTGAGCAGCTCCGGCAGTTTCCAAGGCTTGGTCGACCGTCCATTGGTCTTGCTGGTCGAATTGCCGACCACTGTAATTTGGGACCGGACGCAGGGCTACGCGCAAGCCATGGTGTTGATGACCATCCTAGGCTTGGCCTTGATGATCTCACTTGGCGCGCTTGCCTGGCGCGCGCTCGGCGCCTACGAGCAAGCCAAACGCGAATTGGTCGCCACGCACCAGAGCTTGGCAAGCAAGGAACGCGAACAAAGCCTGCTGATCGAAAACGTGCAGGAGTTGATGTTCCACACCGATGCCAATGGCCGGCTGCAGTTCATCAACCATGTCGAATTCTTAGGTATCGAACATGCCGAGCGCTGTGTCGGCCAACCCTTTGAGAACTTGATAGACCCGCGCGACAAGGCCAAGGCTCGAGGCCTTTTCCGCAGAACCACGGGCTTTTTGAACTTGCCCGTGACGCTGCGCTTGCCCGCCAGCAATGGTCGCCAAAGAGTGCTGGAGGTTGTCGTGACGGCGGTCAAGCCCAGCGATGTCATTGCGGCCGGTTTTGTCGGCTTCGGCCTGGATGTCACCGAACGGGAAGATGCCCGTCAACGCCTGCAAACTCAACTCGACTTCACCGCGCGCTTGATCGACGTCTGCCCGGTCCCCATCTTCGCCAAAGACAGCGCGTTGCGCTATGTGATGGTCAATCAAGCCTGGAGTGACATGACCGGGGTAGATAAAAACCTCGCCATCGGTCGCAAGCTCAGTGAACTCAGGCCGGCCAGCTTGGCAGCACCGATCGAGCGCCAAGATGCCAGACTTTTGGCCGAGGGTGGCAGTGAGCATGCAGAGATCCGAGAGCGTGAACGCGACTTCTTGCTGCATCAAGCTGTTTTCACGGACGCAGCAGGCGCGATTGCCGGCTTGCTGGGCAGTGCCATCGATATCAGTCGCTTCGTCGAAGCAGAGCGCCAAATTGGCGAAGCCCGTGACGCCGCCGAGCGTGCCAACAATATCAAAACCGAATTCGTCGCCAATATGAGCCATGAATTGCGCACGCCCTTGCAAAGCATCATTGGGTTTTCGGAGCTAGGCGTGGAGCGCAGTGGCAGCCATGCGCGTTTGCAAGACATGTTCGCGCGCATCCACACCTCGGGGCAACGAATGCTGGAATTGGTCAACAACTTGCTGGACCTTTCTCGCCTCGAAAGCACGGTCGGCCATCTCGTGTTGACCGAACAAGATTTGGGGCCGCTGCTCACCACGCTGGTCGCCGAGCAGGCCGGAGCAGCCGACAAACGGTCCATCAAACTAAAGTTGCACCTGCCCGACCAACCCTTGATCGCGGCAGTAGATGCTGGCCGGCTGCAACAAGCGCTAGGCAATGTACTGGAAAACGCCTTGCGATTGGCACCGGAGTCCAGTCAGGTCAGCATCAAGGCTTTCCACGACGGCGCTCAGCATTGCATCAGCGTGCATGACCTCGGCCCCGGCATACCCCCGGCCGAATTGGAAGCCATCTTTGCGCCTTTTGCGCAAAGCTCGCAAACCAAGGGCGGCGCAGCCGGGACAGGCCTAGGCTTGGCAGTTTGCCGAAAAATCATGGTCGCCCATGGCGGCACCGTCAGTGCCCACAACCATGTGGAGGGCGGCGCCGTTTTCGAGCTGCGCCTGCCGATTTGCTGAGCACGGCTCGCCCCTACAATTCGCGCCAGCCACCACCACCCCAAGTAGATGCGGCCCGCGCCTCGCCGACCCGGCAAGGCGCGTACCGACGGAGACAAGCCATGGACAAACGTACTTCAGAAGTAACGCTGCGCATTGAAAAGCTGCGCGATGCAATGAAAGCACAGGGAGTACACGCCTGCTTGGTACCCTCAAGCGACCCTCATTTGTCGGAATACTTGCCCGAGCGCTGGCAAGGCCGGCAATGGCTTTCCGGCTTCACAGGGTCGGTCGGCACGCTGGTCGTCACCTTGGAGCGCGCCGCTGTGTTTGCCGACAGTCGCTACTGGACCCAGGCCGCGGCCGAGTTGGAGGGCACAGGCCTTGAGCTGGAGAAAGTCCCGACCGGCGCTTCCACCCTCTACATCGATTGGATCGCGCAGCATGTGCAGCCTGGTCAAAGCTTGGCTGTAGACGGCCAGATCCTGGGTTTGGGTCTTGCGCAACAGCTGCGCGCGGCCATGCAGCGAGCCAATATTCAAGTGCGCACCGATTTGGATTTGATTGAACAGATCTGGCCGAACCGCCCAGGCCTGCCTGCCGACAAGATCTACGAGCACCTGCCCCCACAAGCCGCTGTTTCTAGGGCTGAAAAATTGGCCGATGTACGCGCTGCGATGGCTAGACGCGGCGTTAGCCAGCACTTCATCTCCAGCGTGGATGACATCGCTTGGTTGTTCAATCTGCGCGGCGCGGATGTCGACTACAACCCGGTCTTTATGGCGCACAGCCTGCTCAGCGCCGAGACTGCCACTTTGTTTGTCGAAGACGGCAAGATCGACGCTGCCTTGCAGCAACGCTTGAGCCACGACGGCGTGCGCCTCGCACCCTACGCTGCGGCGGCCACCGCCTTGGCCGCCCTGCCCGCGCAAGCTCGCGTGCTGATGGACCCCAAGCGCGTGACCCTGGGCCTGCGCGAAGCGGTGCCGGCCCACGCGACGGTGATTGAAGCCATCAACCCCAGCACCTTGGCAAAAAGCCGCAAAACCGCTGCCGAAGCTGAGTTTGTGCGCGAAGCCATGGCGCAAGACGGTGCCGCGATGTGCGAGTTCTATGCCTGGTTCGAGCAGGCCCTGGGGCGTGAACGCCTGACCGAACTGAGCATTGATGAACACCTGAGCGCTGCCCGCGCCAAACGGCCGGGTTTTGTCGGCTTGAGCTTCCCCACTATCGCCGGCTTCAATGCCAATGGCGCAATGCCTCATTACAGGGCCACAGCGGCCTCCCACGCGGTGATCGAGGGCAATGGCCTGCTGCTGATCGACTCGGGCGCCCAGTATCTCGGCGGCACGACCGACATCACCCGCGTCTGGCCGATTGGCGAGGTATCGGCCGAGCAAAAGCGTGACTACACCCTGGTGCTCAAGGGCACCTTGGCGCTGTCCCGCGCTTGTTTCCCGCGCGGCACGCTCAGCCCCATGCTTGATGCGCTGGCACGAGCGCCGATGTGGCAACACGGACTCGACTATGGCCATGGCACCGGTCATGGTGTAGGTTACTTCATGAATGTTCATGAGGGCCCGCAGAGCATTTCCAAGGCGGTGCCGGATGCCAATATGGCGATGGAGCCGGGCATGATCACATCGATCGAGCCAGGCATTTACCGACCGGGCAAATGGGGCGTTCGGATCGAAAACTTGGTGCTCAATGTGGCCCTGGCAACGGCGGAGAACAACCAGTTCGGTGAGATGCTGGCCTTCGAAACCTTGACCTTGTGCCCGATTGATACCCGCTGTATCGACTTGGCACTCTTGGGTGCGGAAAACACCGACTGGCTGAACCGCTATCACACCCTGGTACGCGCACTGCTTGAACCCTTGCTGAGCGGGCCAGCGCTGGCTTGGCTGCAACTGCGAACCCAGGCCATTTGACGAGCCGCAACTGACTTTAAAAAAGCGCAGCTCGGCTGCGCTTTTCTTTGCCTGATTGGCTGGCGAAACCCGCTAAAAATGCCTAGAGTTCATCACAGGGATTCGATG
>CAUPEV010000080.1:0-18638 GCA_963510335.1 uncultured Roseateles sp. | reverse complement strand
CGCGTAGACCCCGCCCCAATGCCCTTCGAACACCAGCGGCTCGCTCGGGCGTGCCGGGTCCCACAGGCGCACGGTGCAGTCCATGGAACCCGAGGCGATACGCCCGTCAGGTAGCACGGCCAGTACGTTGACTGAGGACGAGTGCCCATCAAAGACCAGAAGCTCGCGCGAGCCTGCTGGGTCCCACAGGCGCACGGTGTCGAAAAAGTCGCCCGAGACGATACGCCCATCTGGAAGCGCGGCCAACGCGCAGACCCCGGCCGGATGTCTTTCGAAGACCAGCGGCTCGCCCGGGTGCGTCGGGTCCCATAGGCGCACGGTGCCGTCAAGAGAGCCCGAGGCGATGCGCCTGTCGGGCAGCACGGCCAGAGCAAAGACCGTGGACTTATGCCCCTTGAAGGCCAGCGGCTCGCCTGGGCGTGCCGGGTCCCAAAGGTGCACGGTGCCGTCAAGACCGCTCGAAGCGATGTGCCCGTCGGTCAGCACGGCCAGCGTCCTGACCCTGAGCAAAACCTCTTCGAAAATCAGTGGTTCACTTGGGCGCGCAGGGTCCCACAGGCGCAAGGTGTGATCATTGGACCCCGAGGCGATGCGCCCGTCAGGCAGGACGGCCAGCGCGGCGACCGAGCCCGAATGCCCTTCGAAGATTACTGGCTCGCCCGGGCGCGCCGGGTGCCATAGCCGTACGGTGTGGTCATCGGAGCCCGAGGCGATGCGCCCGTCAGGCAGCACCCCCAGTACGTTGACTGAGTCCGAGTGCCCCTCGAAGACCAGCGCTTCGCCCAGGTGTGTCGGGTCCCACAGCCGTACGGTGTGGTCATTGGAGCCCGAGGCGATACGTCCGTCCGGCAGCACGGCTAGTGCATTGATCGAGTCCGAATGCCCCTCAAAGACCAGCGGCTCGCCCGGGAATGACGGGTTCCACAGTCGCACGGTACCGTCAACAGAGCCCGAAGCGAGGCGCCCGTCGGGCAGCACGGCCAGCGCGGTGACCGCGCCCGAATGACCTTCGAACACCAGCGGCTCGCCCGGGCGTACCGGGTCCCACAGGCGGACGGCACCGTCAGAGGCGCCAGATGCAATGCGCCCGTCGAGAAGCACGGTCACGTGATGTCCACCGCCGGTAAATGTCGCCTGGAGCGCTGTCGACAAGCGCAGGCTGCGACTGGTGAGATGTAACAGCGAGTGGCGGCGCGATGGTTCGGCTTCATCCAGCCAGCGCAGGGCCGAGCAGGGCAGTTCGGCGAGCGAGCCAAGCTGGTCTGACTGCCCACCGAGACGTCCGAGCACCTGAGCAGCCAACTGTTCCGGAAACTGCCTCAGTACCTCCGCGCTGTTGCGCAACAGCGCCAGCAGCAGCGGCTGCCCTGGCAGGCTTTGCAGTGCCTGGGCGTCGGCCATCAATGCATCGACCCCAGCCTGATCGAGCCGTGCCTGCAGCCATTCGAACCGTTCCAGCATCAGCGCGCCGCAGACGCGAAGGCGTTCCTCGTCGTTGGACAGATGGGCAGCCAAATGACTCAAAAGATAGGTTGACCGATGGGCGACGCCTTGACTGACCTCACGCAGCGCCCATGCCCGCAGTGCTGCCTTCGAGGTCACCAGGTCCACCGCATAGTCGCCTGCACGCGCAAAGCCGTCGTCGTTCTCGTGTGTCAACCACTCGGTCATCGAGAAATGGTCGAACGCCAGCTTGCCGGCGCGCAGGCGCAGGAAGTCGGGCAACGTCTTGTGCACCGCCTTGACGTCCGCCTCGCTCAGGCCCAGCACGGTGGCCACCGTGGCGGCGGGCAAGGGCTCACGCGCCGACGCCAGCACGCCCAGCACGCGCCGGGCAGCTTCATAGTCGCGCCCTGCGCGCGCGAAGCGCCGGTCGAAGGATTCCAGGTAGAAGCTGTCCATGCCTGGCGGCAAAGCTGAGAGCTCGGTGACACCGATGCGGCCGTTCTCCAGGTCCTGCATCGCCCGTACGGCGTAAAGGAATTTGCCCAGGCTGCGGTCCACCAGCAGGTCGGCCAGCGGCTCGGCGGCCTGACCTTGATCGCGTAGCAAACTGGCCAGCGGCTCACGCGCGCAACGGCCCAGCAGATATCGACGCAGGTCGCCCTGGTTGCTGGCGCTTTCGGCATCAACCTCCTTCAAGCCGAAGGCGCCCAGTGGCGTCAGCACCTGGGGATTGGGTCGCGAGGTGGCCAGCACGCGCAGCCAGCGCGGGAAGCGCAAAGCCTTGGCGGCCAGCAAGGAAACGATGGTGCCGGTGCGATTCGGTCCAGCCGAATCGAGTTCCAACGCCTCGTCCAGCGCATCGACCAGCAGCAGGCGCGGCGCCACGGGGGCGTCGAGCTGCGCGAGCGGCGCCAGCACGGCACCTTCAAGCGCACTGCCGGGGTCGCTGAGCGCGCGGTCCAGACGTGCCTGCAAGTCAGAGTCGGCTTCGATCAGCGCCTTGTAGCCGGGCAAAGAGCTGGCCAGTTGCGCGGCCAAGCTGCGAACGAAGGCGCCTGGCTGGAGTGTTTCTTGGGTGTCGTGCTGGCAAAAATGCCAGGCCGCGATGCAGCCGCCAGGGTTGCGTTGCACCAACTCGGCCATGATGGCTGACTTGCCAACGCCGAAATCGGCGCGGATGAGCACGGCCCGATAGTGTTCAGCGGCCAGCCACTGCGCAATGTCGGCGAACAACCAGTCACGGCCTTCGAACACCTCGCGCTTCTCGGCCATGTAGGCCGAGAAGTCCCAAGCCTTGGGCCATCGGTAACGCGAACCCGGTGTCGACGAAGCTGTAGAGCTCTTCTGGGCTTGGTCGCGGGTGCGGTGTAGCTCATCCCGCAGGGCGCAAACATCCTGCCAAGCGGCCTGATAGACCTTCGGTAGTTGATCGGGCGTGCGAGCCGCATCCTGTTCGAGCCAGGCCACGGCCAGTTCGATTGTCTCTGGGTCGATGCGCAGGGACTGCGACTTCCCCAGCGAAAGCAGCCCGCGTTGGGGCGGCATGCTGGACAAATCCAGGTCGTCGATGATGCAGGTCACGGCCTTGTTGGTGAGCTGCGCGCCCCACATCTCCTGGCGCAGTACCTCGCGCGTGTCTTCGAGGGCGGCCTTGCTCAGGCACACCAGCACGGCGCAAGCATCACGCAACGCCACCTTGATGCCGTCGTCCCAATCCTGCCCAAGGGGCAAGCACTGGATGTTGTATCGCTTGACGAAGTCGGGCGAGAGCTGAAAGTCGTCAGGACCAGAGCCGGGACGATCAAGCCAGAGCGAGACACCTTCAATGGCGAGCGCTTGCACCAGCGGTCTGACCCGCGGGCGCTTGTCCGGCGCGGCATGGCTGACGAACACGTGACTCATCATGCAGACTTTGCCAGAGATTTGCACGATCTCAACTATGCGTTCAGGCAGCGTCGGATGGCCGTCCTTCCCGGCACCCTCGTGCCGACAGGTTTGGGGTGGCGAGAATGAGGCTAGGAGTGTCTGTTCGGGTAGAAAGCCGCAGGCGGTTTGGCATTGGCAATCGACCGGTATGGGCACCGAGTTGCCAAGCCGTCAGGGCCCTCGAAATGTCTGGGCCTGTTCTAGGCCGACAGTTCGAGTACGCGCCGCAAAGCTGACGTTTGGATCGCCGACCGTTTTTGTCAACGGCGGCTTGCTGGCGACGATACGGCCTCACGGTCGCGGCCAGTTCCTGTCATTCGGATGCGCAGGGTGGGCGCCGGCACGGTGCCCCAAGCTGGTACTCGCTCGGGGTCTGCGCAATCACGCAATCGACCCTTAGCAGTCGGTCATCTTGAAGAGGACCAGTCACTCGCTTACGACATCAAGGAGGTTGCATCTCTTCGCAATCGCTCAACTTCGGCTTCGAAGCGCTGCGGAATATCAAGCCGCCCAATGCTCGCATTCAGCGCACCCGAATTCCGAGCTGTATCGCGCTCTGTCCGGAGGTAGCGAAACGCACTGCATGCGCGTATTATGGTAAGTATTCAATTACTTACCATTGACCCGCAGAGGGATTCACCATGCAAGCCAGACTGCCCACCGAGGAGCGCCAAGCGAAGATCGTGGCGGCCGCGTTGAACCTCGCCCGGGACATCAGTCCGGTGTCGATAACCACCGGCGAGATTGCCATGGCCATTGGCGTCAGCCAGGGCGCTGTGTTCAAGCACTTTCCCACCAAGGAAGCCATCTGGGTGGCGGCGATGAAGTGGGTGCGCGAGCGATTGCTGGCAAAGTTGGACGAGGCGGCCCGGGGGGAGACCTCGGCAGTGCTTGCTCTCCATGCTGTGTTCCATGCTCATGTGGAGTTCGTAGTGGCGCATCCAGGAGCCCCGAGGATCATCTTCCACGAGTTGCAGCAGCCCGCCGATTCCCCGGTGAAGCAGGAAGTCCGGGCGCTGCTGCAGGCCTACCGACAGCTTCTTCTGGATCAGTTCAAGGGCGGAATGAAGTCGAGCGAATTGCCGACCGGACTTGACGCCGAAGGCGCCGCCACGCTATTTGTCGGCATCGTCCAGGGACTCGTTATGCAGTCGATGCTGACCGGCCAACCCGCAGCGATGAAGACGCAGGCGGCGGGCGTGTTCGCCATCTACCTTCGCGGCATCCGGGCGGCAGCATGAAGATCCCCTCGAATTGGTCGCGCCGGCTCGGGCTGAGCTCGTTGGGGATTCTGTTGATCGCTGCGCTGGGATATGTCGTCATGCGCTCCGGGCCCCTGGCGCCCACACGTGTGACGGTCACACCGGCCAAGGTCGGGAGCCTTTCGCCGTCTCTGTTTGGCATCGGCACGGTTGAGGCGCGCCGTGCCTACCTGATCGGGCCGACTTCCGCTGGCCGTGTCAGCAAGGTATTGGTCGATGTGGGAGATGCGGTCACCTCCGGCCAGTTGCTGGCCGAGATGGACCCGGTAGATCTGGACGAGCGCGCCAGAGCCCTGGAGGCCTCTATGGCGCGGGCGTCAAGCGTGGTCGATGCGGCACGAGCGCAGCGACGCGACGCTCAGGTGCGCAGC
This sequence comes from uncultured Roseateles sp., assembly GCA_963510335.1. Lineage (GTDB taxonomy): Bacteria > Pseudomonadota > Gammaproteobacteria > Burkholderiales > Burkholderiaceae_C > Paucibacter_A. The sequence goes on along the minus strand of CAUPEV010000080.1, from coordinate 13,633 downwards.
GAACTGGCGGGCATCGCGGCACGTCGTTATGTCGAATTGGGTGCGCATAAGTTCATGAGCGTCGGCGCTGTCGAGGCCAAGCAGCAGGAGCAGGCCTCGGCCGATGCCGCCGTGGCCACCGCTGACGCCAACCTGGCGGCCGCGCGCCAGGACACCCAGCGCCTCGCGGCAGAACGTGCGGGCCTGCGGCAGCAGCGTAATAACGTGCGCCTGCTTGCACCCGCCCCGGGCGTGGTGATCAGCCGTGACGCCGAAACCGGCTCCACCGTGGTGGCGGGGCAATCCGTGCTTCGGCTCATCGAGCCCTCGTCCTTATGGATCCGGGTACGGCTGGACCAGGGCCGCTCCAGCGGTCTAGCCGCCGGGCTGCCTGCCTCGATCGTGCTGCGATCGAAGCCGGGGATGCGCCTTTCCGGCAAGGTAGCCCGGGTGGAGTCCACCAGCGACAGCATCACCGAGGAGCGCGTGGCCCTCGTATCCCTGGACATCCTGCCCCAGGGCCTGTCGACCGGTGAACTGGCCGAGGTCACCTTGACGCTGCCTGCCACGCCTCCGGCCGTGCTATTGCCCAACCCCGCGCTTCAACATCAGGCCAATCAGGTTGGCGTGTGGCGGATCGAAAGCGGCAAGCCGACGTTCACGCCGGTACGCATCGGGCAGAGCAGCCTGGACGGTCAGGTGCAGGTGCTCGAAGGCCTCAAAGCCGGTGACGAGGTGGTGGTCTACAGCGAGAAAGCGATCATCGCCGGCAGCCGCATCAAGATCGTCGACCAGCTCGCCGGCAGCAAGCCATGATCAGCCTCGCCGGCCGCGACATCCTGCATTCCTGGGGAAAATTCGTGCTCACCGGCATCGGCCTGGGCCTGCTGATCGGCGTGACGCTGACGATGGCTGGTGTCTACCGCGGTATGGTGGACGACGCGCGTGCCTTGCTCGACAACAGCGGCGCCGACCTCTGGGTGGTGCAGCAGGACACGCAGGGGCCTTACGCAGAATCTTCCAGCCTGCGCGACGACGTGGTGCGCAGCTTGCTCGGCCTGCCGGGTGTGGCGCGCTCCGCGAACGTCACCTACCTGACAATGCAGGTGCGCGCCAGCGAAGGGAGAGACGCTGGACGAGAGGTGCGCGCAATGATCGTCGGCTTCGAACCGGGCCAGCCGGGCGAACCTGGTTACCTGGTGGCGGGCCGACACGTCACGCGCAGCCACTACGAGGCTGTGGTCGACGTGCGTACCGGTTTCACGCTAGGCCAGCGCATTCGCATCCGGCGCAATGACTACACGGTGGTGGGCCTGACCCAGCGCATGGTCTCGTCCGGCGGCGACCCGATGGTATTCATTCCGCTGAAGGACGCGCAGGAGGCGCAGTTCCTGAAAGACAACGACGCCATCCTGAACGACCGCGCTCGAACGGCCGCCAACCCGGCGCTGAACCGGCCGGGGGTGCCCGGCTTGCTGGAGGCGATCCAGGCCTCGCAGGCAGCCAACCACAACGTCAATGCAGTGCTGGTGCAAGTGCAGCCGGGTGTGTCAGCCGAGAAGGTGGCCGAACCGATCCGGCGCTGGAAGCACCTGGAGGCCTACACCCGTACGCAGATGGAAGAGATATTGGTGGCCAAGCTGATCGCCACGTCAGCCAAGCAGATCGGCATGTTCCTGGTGATCCTTGCTATCGTCAGCGCGGCCATCGTCGCCTTCATCATCTACACGATGACGCTGGGCAAGATCCGCGAGATCGCCGTGCTCAAGCTGATCGGAACGCGCAACCGCACCATCGCCGGGATGATCCTGCAGCAAGCCCTCGGACTAGGGCTGATCGGCTTCATCGTGGGCAAGGTGGCGGCCACATTCTGGGCGCCCATCTTCCCGAAATACGTGCTGCTGGAAGTGAACGACGCGCTGCTGGGGCTGGCCGCGGTGATGGTGATCTGCGCGTTGGCCAGCACGCTGGCGATTCGCGCGGCGTTGGCGGTCGACCCGGCCGCGGCCATCGGCGGCTGAGGGCCCACGACATGAGCGAAGTCGGCATCCGCATCGAAGGCCTGCGCAAGCGCTACGGCGAGGGCGACACGGCGGTAGACGCGTTGAAGGACGTCAACATGGTCGTGGCGCCCGGCGAGGTGGTGGGGCTGATCGGCCCCTCGGGCTCAGGCAAGAGCACCCTGCTCAAGTGCCTGGGCGCGGTCATCGAGCCAACCGGGGGGCGAATGATCCTGGGCGGACAGACCATCTTCGACGATGGCTGGAAGATTCCCGACCTGCGCGCGCTGCGCCGCGACAGCATCGGCTTCGTGTTTCAGGCACCCTACCTGATCCCGTTCCTCGATGTCACCGACAACGTCGCCTTGTTGCCGAGGCTGGCCGGGCGCCCCAACGGCGAGGCGCGCGCGCGGGCGCTCGAACTGCTGGCCGCGCTGGACGTGGGGCATCGCGCCACGGCGCAGCCGTCCGAGCTCTCGGGCGGTGAGCAGCAGCGCGTGTCGATCGCGCGTGCCCTGGCCAACCGGCCGCCTGTGATCCTGGCCGACGAACCCACGGCGCCGCTGGACAGTGAACGGGCCCTGGCCGTCGTGCGCATCCTCAACCAGATGGCCACGCAGTACCACACGGCCATCATCGTGGTCACCCACGACGAGAAGATCATCCCTACCTTCAAGCGGATCTATCACATTCGCGACGGCCGGACCGAAGAAGAGGCGGGGCAAGGATTGAGCCTTTGACTTGGTCCAACCCCATTTCAGCGGCTGACAACCAAGAGCAAGAACGTGAACCATCCGAAGCGGACTTGCTGGTGAAATCTCTCGCGGTGGTGGCCGTGCTCTTCGGTTTGCTGACGGTCTCGTCCGGCGGCCGCACGCTTTTCAGTGGCGAAGCGGCACATCTTGCCGCCGGGGCCATCGTGCCTCTTTTGCTCTGGTTCAACTTCGTCGCTGGGTTCGCCTACGTGGCCTGGGTTCTGGGGCTGGGATCGCTGGCACAACCTGCCGAGCGCTCTGGCGTCGCAACTGACCAGCCAGCCTGCCTGAAGTCTCAAAGCGGTGCTCGACGACGGTCAACGCTGGGTCGTTGGCGTGGTCGATCTGTATCAAGTGAAACCAGTCTAGCCAATGCTCGGCGAACGCCTTGCGCGTCGCTGCGTCCACCTGCGGCGCCAGGGCCTCGCACATCGGCTCCGCCAAGCGGCAGGGTTGGGGCACCAGCTTCGGAAAAGTGCGAAGGTTCGACCGATGTCCATTGTCCAGCTGAGTGAGATGGATCTCGCCCGCCATGGCCACACCGAATCGCAACAGGCCCAGCCGCTCGAAGGTCATACCCTCGTCGATCGCCTACTGCAGTTCGACCCGCAAGCCACCCCGTTTCGGTAAGTCATCGGTGTAAAGGCAGGCCAGCGTAAGCGTCCAGCAAAGTCATCTTGAACTTGGTCGCTGAGACTGCAAGGATCGTGTTCACGATCATTCAATGGTTAAGTTCGCCGCCAAGTCCGAGAGCTTCCATGCGGAGCAGAAGAGCCTGCTCGAAGTGGCGCTCGGCGCCGATCTGGCTGCGCTGGCACAGGAGATCGAGCAGCGCGAGCCTGGTCAGGCCAGTCCCGACAAGAAGCGTCAAGCCCAGCGCAGCGCGCTGCCGGCTGAACTACCACGGCGCGAAGTGCGCCATGAGCCCGACTGCCTCATCTGCCTTTGCGGTTGCCAGCTCAAGCGCATCGGTGAAGACGTAGCCGTGAAGCTCGACTATGTGCCTGGAGTCTTCACGGTCGAATGCCATGTGCGCGGCAAGTGGGTCTTCGGCCACTGCGAGACTTTGGTGCAGGCGCCCGTGGCAGCGCGCGACGGCCATCATGAGTCTCGTGCACTCGGCTCGCTTGAACGGGCAACGCAAGAAGTCCAACCTGTTCCAGGTTGATAGTTTGAAAGTCCAATCCAGCGGTAGCGCTGGCCTCCTGTCGGGCCAGGACCAGGAGTTGCTCAACCAGATGACCAGCTCCCTCGCTGCCAGATGCAAGCCTGGTCTCGGTGACTTTTCGAGTGTCATCATCCGTGGCTCACTCTCTCGGCCAGCTCCTGACATTGGGATGCGCAGTGGGGCCGGCGGCAGGGTGCCCAAAGATGGTACTGGGAGCCTCCCTAGCTTTGACTCTGGCAGTTTGAGGCCAAGGTCGCAGTGCTTTGCCAACGGATCTTGGCATACATTCTAATAATCATTAGAATGTATGCATGAGAGAACTTAAGAATCAACTCTACGAACAAGTTGCGCGCATAGGCAAGGCCGTCGCCAGCCCGAAACGGCTGGAGTTGATTGAGCTGCTTTGCCAAGGCGACAAGGCCGTGGAGACGCTGGCCGCCCAGGCTGAAATCAGCGTCAAGTTGGCCAGCGCCCATTTGAAGGAGTTGCGCCAGGCCCGGCTGGTCGATACCAGCAGAGAGGGTAAATACGTCGTGTATCGGCTGGCCAGCCCAGGCGTTGCTGATCTATGGGTCAACTTGCGCACGGCTGCGCAGCAGCATTTGGTGGAATTGCAGCTGGCATTGAACGACATCGTCGAAGACCGGGATGCGTTGCAAGGCATGGATCAGGCGACCTTGCTGAAGAAGGCCAGGGCGGGGGAGCTGCTGATTCTGGATGTGCGGCCTCAGGATGAGTACGCCAGCGCCCACCTGCCACATGCGCGCTCCTTGCCGGTCAGCGAGTTGAAGAAGCGCTTGGCGGAACTGCCCAAGAACATGCCCATCGTGGCCTACTGCCGCGGTCCGTTTTGCCTGATGGCACGGGATGCCGTAGCGCTTTTGCGCAGCCAGGGCCACCAAGCTCTGCATCTGAGCGACGGCGTGGCCGAGTGGCGAGCCCTTGGCCTGCCGATTGAAATCAACGCTTGCAACTGAGCTCGGAACCCCAGATGTTCTTCAAACAACACCAAGCGCCCCATGCCACGCTGTCCTATTTGTTCGGCTGCGTTGGCGAGGCCAAGGCCGTCGCCGTTGATGTGGTGGCCGGCGACGAAGATTGGTTCATCGAAGAGGCCGAGCGCACCGGCGTCAAGATCGCCTATGTGATCGACACCCATGTTCACGCCGACCACTATTCCGGTGGGCCGACGCTGGCTAGGCGTGTCGGTGCGCCCTACGCCTTGCATGCGAGCAGCCAGGTCGCCTTCGAGTTCATGCCGCTGGTCGATGGTCAGCGGCTCGTTGCCGGCAATGTCGTGGTCAATGTGCTGCACACGCCGGGACACACGCTGGACAGCATCTGCCTGCTTGTGCGCGATCTGAGGCGCGGCGACGAGCCCTGGTTCGTCATCACCGGGGACACCTTGTTCGTCGGCGCGGTCGGGCGGCCGGATTTGGCTGGCCGCGAACTCGAAATGGCCGGGTTGCTGCATGACAGCCTGCATCAGAAGCTATTGACGCTGGCGCCAGAGCTGGAGATCTATCCAGGCCATCAGGCGGGCAGCGCATGCGGCACGGGCCTGTCAGGCAAACCGGCATCCACATTGGCCTTCGAGAAGCGCTTCAACCCGATGTTGGCGCTAACGCGCGAGGACTTCGTCGGGGCGCTGACGAGCACCCCACCTCCGCCGCAGCCCGCCGACATGGCCGCCATCGTTGCGGCCAATCTGCGCGGTGTGCTCCCCTCCTTCCATCCCGGCTGATGTTGCCAAGCCTGAGTTATGGCGTGCGCGCCAATTTTGGTCAGGTCTTGCATCAGCTATTGCAAGTGCTATTGGTGGGCATGACCATAGGGATGATGCGCAATGTCGTGCCCGCCTTGGCCGAGACCGAGTTCGGTGTGCCGCGCGGCTCCTTCATGCTGTTGGTGGCCTTCGTCGTTGCCTTCGGCTTCGTCAAGGGGTCGATGAATTTCGTCGCGGGCCGCTTGGCCGAGCGGCTGGGTCGGCGCAAAGTGCTGTTGCTGGGCTGGATTGTGGCGCTGCCGATTCCGGTCCTGGTCTACTGGGCGCCGAGCTGGGGTTGGATCGTGCTGGCCACGGTCTTGCTGGGTATCAACCAAGGCCTCACTTGGTCGATGACGCAAACGGCCAAGCTCGACCTCACCCGCGCCGACCAGCGCGGGCTGGTCATCGGGCTGAATGAATTTGCCGGCTATGTGGGCGTGGCGTTGGCCGCCATCGCCACCGGCTATGCGGCGGCTTGGTGGGGGCCGCGCGCCGGCCTGCTCTGGTTTGGCGCGGCGGTGATCGTTACCGCTACGCTGTTGGCTTGGGCGGCCGTGCAAGAAACGCTGCCATGGGCAATGGCCGAAGTGAAGCAAGCAACGGCCGCTACCGGTGTCTCGGCCTTGCGTCCGCGCTATCCGGTGGGTTTGAGCGCCAGCCCAAGCACCGGCGAAGTGTTCGCCATGATGAGCTGGCGAGACCGACGCATGGCCGCGCTCTGCCAGGCCGGCTTGGTGGAAAAATTCGTTGATGCGCTGGTCTGGGTGTTCTGGCCGATCTATCTGCACGGCCAAGGCCTCGGCCTTCCCTCCATTGGCTGGATCGTCGGTGTGTACGGCTTTACCTGGGGCATTGCGCAGTTCTTCACCGGAAAGCTGTCCGACCGCGTCGGCCGCCAAATGCTGAACACCAGGGGCATGTGGATATGCGGCACCGGGGTGGCACTGCTGCCGCTGGGCACGGGTAGTCTGTGGTGGGGCTTCACCGCAGCGCTGACCGGGCTGGGCATGGCGATGTTGTACCCCAACCTCAGCGCGGCCGTGGCCGATATTGCTCACCCGAACTGGCGTGCGTCGGCGATTGGCATCTACCGATTCTGGCGAGACCTGGGCTATGGCCTGGGTGCGCTAGGTCTCGGCGCTGCGGCAGCGTTGGGCGGCAACATCGAAGCAGCGTTTTGGTTTGTGGCCGTGGCGATGTGGCTGTCTGGCCTCGTGCTGCATGTGTTCGGTGAAGAAACGCATCCACGTCTGAATCCAGCGACCTGACAACGTTCACAACCCAAAGGAAGACCCATGAACTTGATACGACGCACTACGTCCGCACTCTTGGCCGCTCTGATCCTCCTGCCGATGCACGCACAAGCCGACACCGACAAGGCGACTACCGAAGCGCTTGACACCTATTTCGACTTCGTGGACTACAACAGCGGCTCCATCACGGCGGAGCAGATTCCTGCCGACGACTGGAAGCGCCTGCATGTGGTCGATGTCCGCGACGCAGGCCAGTTCACCAAGGAGCACATCCCCGGTGCGGTAAACATCGAATGGCGCAAAGTCTTCGCGGAACGCTCGAAGCTTCCCAAAGACAAGACCATCTTGCTCTACTGCAACACCGGTTCCTTCTCGGCCCAATCAGCAATGTCGCTGCGTATGGCCGGCTTTGAAAACGTTCGCATCCTGCACGGGGGTTTCAGCGAATGGAAAGCGCGCGGCGGCATGGATGCAAATGCCCGCGCGACCAAGGAACGCAAGTAGGGCCAAGGACGCAGTCATGAGTAGTGGCGTCAATGATTTCGCCTCAGCTCTGTCCTTTGTGAACAGCTTGCCAACATGCGAGCCTTTAGCCGGCGCTTCGCTTTGATCATCGTCCGCCTCGTCGTCATGACCATGGTCATGCTCATCGCCGGCCGACTTGGCTTTCTCGACGCGCAGAACGGCGGCGCTGATCCTAAAGCTGCCGGCCACGATTGACGGCTTGTGACCGGTTTCCTGCATAGGTTACTCAATTGGCAATGCCCGCAATGGGCACACTGCAGTCACGGGGGCCTACCCAACCTGTGCTGACTGAACCAGCTTCGGCTGGTCATCGCAAATCGGAGTAGGTGGCCACATTCAATCGGAACAGGTGGCTTTTTTGGTTCGGAATACGCGCACAACTCTGGTTTCTTACGAGAACAATTCCTTCTCGATGTGCGCCACATACCGATTCGTATAGAACAGGTCCGGCTCATGCTTCAGCGGCCGAATGATTAGACGGAACTCCGGCAATGCCGGGCACTTGGCGTTGAAGGTCACGAGCCCGATGCCGAAGATTTGGCAAAGTGAATCAACCCGGGCGAGTTCGTCCTCGGGCGTCTGGGTCGGGATGACCAAATAGCTTTTGTGGCTGAACAGCTTGTAGGCGCAGGCTTGCCCGAAGCCTGTGACCAAGCCCGCCGGGTCTATCTTGATCTCGGCCGACACGATGCTCGTCGGCCCTTTGATGACGTCGCTGCGCCGACTCTCGGCTTTGCCGATGACATCGGGCGTACCCCAGCGGTCCCGAAACGCGTTGCCGCCAAGCGCGATGGCGTGGGTGACATCTTCGATGTCATTTTTCAGCCAACTTGCGAACAACGGGTAGAACACCTCTTCCCGGATCTTGATCTGCTGCACTTCAACCGGCGGCTCTTCATTCAATTCAGCGGGAATTGGGTCCTTGAATGCGATCAGCCGATAGAGGCCCTTGATGGGCTTGTAAACCTGCTCAGGGTGCAGGGCATCCAAATTCCAAATGTATGTATTGATGGTGCTGGCATTGAAGCTCGTATCAGATTGCCGTATCTGCCGATGAAGCTCCGAAAAACGTAGCCCCTGCGGATGGCCACGCAGTAGTTCGAGCGCTGTAGCGCGAATACGCTCTCTAATTTTGGGTCGCTGCATCTAGTTTGGACGGGAAGGAATTCAGTAGAAGTGCGCAGACATGGGCAACCCGAATTTCAGCGGTGGCGCCAAGGACAACTCAGAATTCTACAATCAAATGCTACTCAAAGTCTGTAGACTCAAAGTAGGCAATTCGCAGACCCTCGCTCTCCATGAAGAGACCAGGGAATGCAGAACTGACGGCGCGGGAGCGCCTTGCCCGGAGGCTGCGATTTGAGCGCGCGGCGCGTGGAATATCGCAAGAGCAGTTGGCTGATCTTGCCGGCCTGCACCGTACCTATGTCGGCTCGGTGGAGCGCTCGGAGCGCAACGTCTCTTTAGACAACATCGAGCAACTTGCCAATGCCTTGGCGCTGGATATCTCGGTATTGCTTGCGCCGCTGGCCGATTGAGTTTGACTTGCCGCTTCTTGCGCCGCTGATTCAGGCCAAGGTTTGTTCGGTCAGAGGGCGCTATTGTTTGATCCAATGTGGCGCCAGCCCTGATCGGGCGCTCAAATCTGCAAGAATCAGCCGCAGGGAGAGATACAAATGGCCTCGGATAGCGGGCTCCTTGCGCCGAAAGAGAACGGTCGTGGCGGTCACGATGCGAGCCAGGGTTGCTGCTGTTGATTGTGGGTTCGGCTGCTGGAAGTGGGTGTTCATTGCTGTCTCCTTGGATGGTTTCAGCTTCGGCGATGGGAGGCGAGAGTTCTATCCCTCTAATCGGGCCCCACTTTCGGGGGTGTCAGACGTTACGATCAAGGCAACGATCTAAATGTATTCGCCATGGCTTCCATCAACCACTCAGCTTCTGTCGACCCGCAAGCCGCAGTTGTGCTCAGCAAGGCGGTTGCCAGCGCCGCTGAGCGGCTGGACGTTTCTAAGTCATTGCTGGCCAAGGTGCTGGGTGTCAGCCCATCCACCATCACGCGCCTCTACAACGGTACTTACCTGCTGGACCAAAACCGTAAGGAATGGGACTTTGCCTTGCTGTTTGTGCGCGTCTTTCGATCGCTAGACTCCATCGTTGGTGACGAATCGGTCGCCCGCAAGTGGCTTGGCAGCGACAACCGTTGCTTGAACGGCAAGCCCGTCGAGATGATTAGCAGCACTGAAGGTCTAGTGCGTGTCGTTCAATACCTGGACGCCCGCCCTGGCCTCGTCTGACGCGGTGGCTTGGGCAGGGGCCTTGTAGCGCATGGGCGAGGCGCAGCACACGGCGTCCATCCGCCGTTCTGCCAGTTCCTGAGATTCTCTACTTCAACTCCTTCAGTGGAATCTGGTCTTGCCAGCCATCAAGACCGCGTACTCACCCGCAAATAAGAGCGGTTCCTGGCCAGCGTTCACACATGGCCTGCTGCCAATTCACAAATTGCTGTGGTAGTCCCACGACGGAGCTTCAGTGTTCGCGTCGCTGGGCGGGCTTGCTCTGCCTGATCTCTATCGAGCTCGGGTGCTTTGCATCAACGGGCGAAACATCGTGGTGGCTGGTCAGCAAGACTTGGGCTACGAACCGGAAAGCTCCAGCAAGTCCGAATGGGTGGGATATTCATCGAGTGCTGCTGCGATCAAAGAGGCATAGCTTATCCCAGCACCGCCGCCGCCGTTGTCGATGGCTTTCACGGCCGCATGCCATGAGGCCTTCCCGCTACCAGACAGTCGAAGGGTCGATACGTCGCCACCGGCTCTAGACCAGATCTCATCGTGAAGGGGCCCCGTGGGATAGAGGGTCGCAAGAACGCGCTCGAGGCACCGCGAGTCTACGGACGAGGCGCGCCTGGTTGCGGCCGGCGCGAGCGCTGGGCTCGATCCGGGCATCGGATCTTCAACGCCTTTCAGCCATCCGCCTCGTCGCAGCGCTAGCGGAAAGTTTGTCTTGCTGCGCATCAGGATCACCGGTGTTTGTACTTGCCCTCGCTGCGGCCGCGCAGGCACCTCCCTGGATAGATATATAAACAGATCAAGTACTCCGATGACACCATCTTCAATTACTGGCGCTGCGCCCTTCAAGCCTTCAAGAAGGAAGTACGTAAAGAGGCTCTGGCCCTTGGCACTGTAGGTATAAGAACTCTCATTTTCACTGCATGAGGCTAAAACGACACGGCCGCTTCCAGCACTCAATCTCTCAAGCGCCGGTGTTAGCAACCCCCGCGGCAATAAGCCCTTCTCAGCGTCATCGGACTTAACAACGGCAGCGGCTTCCGCATGACAGGCATCAAGAATTAGAACGACGCGCGCAGCCGGTATGGCGTTGACCAGGTTGCTGAGTTCGTCCGTCTTGATACCCGTGTTCTCCGGGTCCATGAAGACGTAGTCGGCTGGACAGATGTAGCCATAGGCATCTGCCCCGACCGCCGACTGTCCGCCATGGCCAGAGAAGAAGATGATGACCGTGTCGTTCGGCTTGGCGTTGTGCGCCAACTCCTGAAGCGCCGAACGGATGTTGGCGCGGGTCGCGTCGGCGTCCAGGAGCAGTCGCACCTGGCTAGCTGGGTAACCGCAAAGCTCTGGATCACGCAGCACAACGCCCAACGCCTCGGCGTCATGACGCACGACCTCAGGCAGTTCCAATCGTCCCGAATAGCCCTTGCCGATCCCGATCAACAGGGCATGCCCGCCTGGAAATTCCTTTCGCTGTCCAATCATCGCCAAAACCTTTGCTGCTGAAGTTGCTTGAGAGTGTTGTTGTGGGGAAGTTCTTCGATCATCCTTTTGAGGACCGCATCGGCCCCTGGCGCCATTCCATTTCGGAGGTCCTGTATGCAGCGGTGCCAAGTCGCCTTGCCGGTCCCCTGAGAGACCAGGTCCCCTTCATTGCCGCCGCTGCGGCTCCAGATCGCGTCGTGCCACGGCCCTGTGGGATAGAGATGCGCGGCCTCAGTCGCAAAAGCCTCCCAGGCCTGATCGACGGTGATGGGCGATGACATGCCCAACTCCCAACTCACCCACAGCCTATCGAAAATGGATACGAGCGAAATGCACTCGCGGTACATGGGCCGAAGGTCTTGACGAGCATTCAGCCAGTTAACAGCACCCCTCGCTGCATCACCCCAGTCATTCACAACAAACGCCTGACCTAGCGCCTTCGATGAGGCTTCCGCCAAGCGCAGCTCGGTGGCTTTCAGGCCTGTGAGGAACCGAAATGCGTCGGCGTCGGTTGCAAAAGGGAAGTCGGCAAGAAATCGAGGCAGTGAAGCCGGCTCACGCCGAAGTGCATCCAGAACATAGTCGGGCCGCCTGGCCATGCCGGAGACAATCGGCGCCAGCCTGGGGTCGAGGTCAGCAGCCGACACATGTCCTTGCTCGAAGCGTGCCAGCCAGCCACGTGCGGTGACGGCCAGGATCCCATCAACAAGGTGCACTGGGATTAGGTCCCAGGCACGCTGCCTATCTGCAACCTCAGACAGGTCGGCCAGCGGGGTGGCAGCCACGACCTGCCAGATCGCTTGCGCCGCCATTTGCGCCGCAATCATTTGGCCCATTCCGTCGACTCGATTGGGCAATGCATCAATGACGTCGGGTGAGAGGTCGTAGGCGGCCTTAAAGACCTCGAACCACTCGAAGCGCATCCAGTCAAAGCCGAGAAGTACCGAACGGTCTTTCTCGGCTTCCTGACCGGCCAGTTGCATTGCAATGGGGTCGCGAACAGCGATGGCCGCGTCCACGAGCTCGATCGGACCCGCGTTGCTCAGTGAGCTGCTGATAAGGGACTTGCGCGCGGCCTTGGTGCTTGGCGCCGCAACCACTGCGGCACGAAGCGCATCGACAGTTGAACGCGACCGCGCAAGCAGGGTCCCTGCTAAGAGCCACCATTCCATCGACAAAGCTGTAGGCAGGATTTGCTCCGCGATGTCCAACGAGAGGCTATGGTCGACACAAGCTGTCAGTTGCTTCTCGTGCACCGCCCCATGCAGAATCGAAAGGCCTCGAGGCGCTCTACTTGGATCGTTCTTGATCGCCTGCCAGGTCAGCCTGAAGAGATCATCGGATATCGACTTCCTGGCGAGCGCGTCGGCGAGGCCGGTCTTTACAGAATCTTTCCACGGGGGCCTAGGTTTGTCCGTCAGCCAAGCAGCCAGTACCTCCAGCAGGCCTTCCTGATTCGTGGAAACAGCTCGCGCCGTCACCCAGGTCTGAATCGCAAGCTCGACTTCGTCAGCCCCCTCGACCGACGTCAGGTCGAGGTTGCGCATCTGCATGACGACCGATTGCGGCCAGGTCGCATGAGCCGCCGCGAGGCGCCGCGTAACCAGCGCCCTGGCTTCGGATGCGCCCGAGCTAGGACGGGCTACCTCAACAAGGATCCTGAGCAACTTCACATCGCTGGCCGGTGTGGGCTTAGCATGCCAGAGTTCGGAAGCCTGGATGGCATACGAGATGGAATTCGCCGAATCCAAGGGAAGCGAAACGCGGCTAGCGAAATCACGTACGGATTGATCCAGCTGCAAGTCCAGTACAGTCGCGACGTGTCCGTCGATGTCCAGACCATGCTCTGGGTCGACGATTTGGGAGGGATCCCATCGAGAAGCTAGCTCCTTCGGGGTGAATACGACGTTGGCCTGTTCAACGTCTCCAGGACTGAAACTTAGCCCGAACGTAAGCTTGCTGCGGAACTCCGAAGGTACCCGCCGCCAAAGTTCGAACAGTGCTTCGTCGAGACCGTCCTGCTGGAAGACGACGGCGGGCCTGTTGGGATCGCGCATGACCCAGTGGGCGATCGCAGCAGTGAGCGGAGGAACTTGCGCCTCTGAAATCCGACCGACGCTCTCAGGAAAGGACAACGGCCTGATTTCTACTTCTGGCGTCCACGGTTCTTGAAGGTTGGCAGCAAGGTGGGACAGGTCGTGGAGCTCTCCGATTAGACTCAGCGGGATGAGTGCCGCCCGCGAAAGCACCATGCCGCCGCGTTTCGCTTCGGCATCCGGCGGCTGTCAAGCCAGTTGTCGCGTGAAGGTGTTGAACTAAGCGACTTTTTTGTAGGCTTCGGCCTCCTTGGTGTTCGGGGTCTCGGGATTCAGATTGACATGATCGACGTAGCTCCAATCGCGGGTCTGTTTT
>CAUPEV010000079.1:0-18745 GCA_963510335.1 uncultured Roseateles sp. | reverse complement strand
CTTGTGCAGGTCCATCACCAGCAGATGCAGGCTGTCATCAGCAGGCTCACCATGCTTGGCACGGTGACCATGACTCAAGGCTCGCAGCAAGGCGGGACTGAGCAGTTCTTCCTCATGCAGGCCTTCCAGCTTGGCGCTCCAAAAGGCGACGCGCTCGCGGGTGCTTTTGTCGGTTTCGGTCTGCAAGAGCGGGCGCGCCATCAGGGTCAGGTCTTGCGCGAGTTGAATGGCCAGCTGCGGCAATTGAGGCAAGAGCACATCCTCGCCGTCGCGGCTGGCCTGCGTCGGCATCTCGCGCAGCCAGGCGGCGTCAAGACCTGCGGCGGCCATTTCACTGCGCAGATCGGGCAGCGACTTGGCGGGGGCCATGGCGTGATCGGCGGCGGCTTGCAGAACCGTCAGGCAGAGCTTCAAGCGGTCATTGGCGAGCAAAGCGGTCTTGACCCAGGCGGGCAGCAAAAGGCTGTGCTGGCCCAGCGAGGCGACGGCGTCGGACTTTTCCATAAGGATGGCGCCGGGGTAAAGCGGCGATAGGGACAATGCCTGGCAGTATGTTCAGAGGCCCGTGACAGGATGGTTACAAAGGTCTGCAATCGCTAGGGAAGATGGCGCGGGATTGATTTGGCTCAAAGGTATGAAAAAAGCCGGGCCATCTTGAAGATGGCCCGGCTCGGGTTCTGCTCTATCGGACTATTTCAACGCTTGGGCTGGAAACCCGCATCACCGAACTGCCACAGGAAGAAACTCCACACATCGGCGGTTTCATCGAGGCGCTGCGAGACGCTTGAGCCCATGCCATGGCCGCCTTCAAAGTCAACCCGCAGAATCACCGGGCGGGTCTTGACGGCCTCCGGATTGGCGGTTTGCATGCGCGCAGCCAGCTTGGCCGGAATCCAGGCCTCGACACGCGGGTCATTGGCGCCGGTGGTGACGATGACGGCCGGGTAGCTGCGCCCTTCCTTGACGTTATGGTAAGGGCTCAAGGCAAACATGCTCTTGAAATGCGCCGGGTTGGTGACCGTGCCGAACTCGGCGATATTGGGCGCGCCGTTCAGTGTCAACTCCATGCGCAACATATCGGACAGGCCAACTGCGCTTTGCGCGGCTGCAAACAACTCGCCGCGCTGCGTGACTGCGCCGCCGATGGTGATGCCACCAGCGCTGCCGCCCGTGCCGGCCAAGGTGGCGGGCGAGGTGTATTTGTTGGCGATCAACCATTCGGCACAGGCGACGAAGTCCGACACAGTGTTTTGCTTGGTCGCGATATAGCCACCGCGGTGCCAGTCGTCACCCAACTCACCACCGCCGCGCACATGGCAGATCACCTGCACGCCGCCACGCTCGGTCCAGGCCAGGCGGGTGGCGCTGAAACGAGGCTCCTGCGTGATGCCGTAGGCGCCGTAAGCACTCAGAATCGTCGGGCGCTTGCCGTCCAATGCCACGCCTTTGGGCGCCACGATGGACAGCGGCACCATCACGCCGTCATGGCTCTTGACCATCACGCGGCGCGCTTCAACGCCTGAGGTGTCGACGGCAACAGGCTTTTGGATCGTCAAACGCTGCGCTGGCGCATCGGCCACACCGCCCGCTTGCAGCAACAAGCTCTGCGGTGCTTGCGTCCAGCCTTCCAGCAAGACCAGTAACTCGTCGCCCTTGAGCGGGTTGACGCTGCGCAGCGTGCCCTCAAACGGCAGCGTCACGGTCGACACCTTGCCGTCCTTCTTGCCCACCCGCCACAATTTGCTCACACCCGCGTCCAGCGCCTTCACATAGACGGCGGCATCGCCGGTCTCGATCGTTTGCAGCACGCTGTCGCCTGCTGGCAAAGCGGTCTTGAAGTCGGCCTTGGCTGAGGCTAAATCCAGGCTCAGCAGCTCGCGGCGCGAGGCTCGTCTCTGACTCAAGGCGAACAGCGAGCCGCCGGCCACTTCGGCCCGTGTAACCTTGTCGCTAGGCCGCACGACGCGCCGCCAAGGAGTGGCCGCGCCCTTGAGCTGGTCGACCCGCGCCACCCAGTAGGAACGCTCGGCCGCGTCGCCATGCAAGACCTCGGCCAGCGCCCAGGGCGAGCCTTTGCTGATGCGCACATAGGGCAGATCGGCAATTTCGAAATTCTCTTTCTTGCTCACCTGCCAGCCAAACTGCGCTACGTCCTTGGCCGGATCCTGACCCAGGATGTGCAAGAAGACCGCACTCTTGTTGTAGCGCTCCTCTGCAGGATGGCGGTTGTACAAAAAGCCGCTGGCGTCGGGCAGCCAAGCGACGCCGCCTTCGTTCAAGCCGGTGCGGTCGATTGCAAGGGGCAAGAACTTGGCCGTGGCCACATCGAGCAAGCGCAAGACGCTGTCCTCGCTGCCGCCCTTGGACAGACCCACGGCCACCAAGCGGCCGTTCGGCGACACGTTGTACCAATCGATCGCATGCTTGCCGGGCTCGCCAGGCAGATTGTTGGGGTCGAGCAGCTCGCGCTCAGCGCCTTTCAAGCCCTCGCGCACCCACAAGCGCGCTTGGTTCTGGCCAGGAGCGCGCTTGGAATAGAACAGCTTGCCGGCCACCATCTCATAGCCGCCGGTGCTTTCGCCCGCGTCGGCCAAAACACCCAGGCGCTCGCGCAAGGCTGCGCGGCCGGGAATCTGAGCCAGCACGCCGTCGGCATAGGCGGCCTGCGTCTTGAGCCAGCTTTGGAACTCGGGCGACTTCATGTCCTCCATCCAGCGGTAGGGGTCAACGACCGAAGTGCCGTGATAGACATCGGTGACAGGCTTGGCAGGCGTGGCTGGGTAAGCCGAGTAAGGACTCTGGGCTTGAAGGGCCAAAGGAGCGAGCATCAGAGCAGCCAGCGCGGACTTGAAGATGGGTAGGTTCATCGTTTGTTTGCCTGAGTTGAGTTGCCACGGTAGCGGCGAATTTACAGCTTCGCAGTTTAAGCATGCACTTGGCCAGTGCGGGAAGTGCCAAAAGAGATGCCTGCGCCTCTTGCAAGCACGGCGCGCTATGACTTTCGCCCCCTGCTCAAGCTGTCTCTACGATGCGCCCGACTTTGCCTAGACCTGCACTCTCCATATTCGAGCTCCTCAAGCCCAGCCCTGCAATGAAAAGAATAGATCTGAAAGTCAACGGAAAAACGCATCGCGTCCAAGCCCCTGCCGATAAACCCCTGCTCTGGGTCTTGCGCGAGGACCTGGGCCTGACAGGCTGCAAGTTCGGCTGCGGCGCGGCCCAATGCGGCGCATGCACCGTGCATATCGACGGCGCGGCCGTGCGCAGCTGCGTCATGCCGGCGCAGGCCGTGGCGGGCAAGCAGATCACCACCATCGAAGGTCTGTCCAAGGAACGCAGCCATGTGTTGCAGCAGGCTTGGATCGCCGGCCAAGTGCCGCAATGCGGTTACTGCCAGTCCGGCATGCTGATGGCGGCCGCTGCCCTGCTGGCCGAGCATCCACAGCCAAGCGACGCGCAGATCGACGCGGCCATCACCAATCTGTGCCGCTGCGGCACTTACCCGCGGGTGCGCGCTGCCATTCACGCGGCAGGTGCAGCAGCAGCGGCAGCCGGCCCGGCCCGTCAGTCATGAAAAGCCCGAACTTGCTTCCAGTTACTCCAAATGCAGGGCGCCGCCAGTTCCTGCAATCCAGCTTTGCGCTCGGCGTCTGGACGCTGGGTTTGGCCAGCTCGGCAATCGCACCGGTTCAAGCGCAGTCGACTTCCTCGGCGCCCGTGCCTGTGCCGGGTTTCGCGCCCTGGCTACGCTTTGCGCCCGATGGCAGCCTCACTGTGCTCAGCTACGTGACGGAAATGGGCCAGGGCACGCACACGGCGGTGGCCCAGATTGCGGCCGAGGAGCTGAGCCTGCCGCTGAGCGCCATCAAGGTCGAGCAGGCGCCGGTGCAAGCGCAATTCACCAGCCGCATCGTGCCCAACTATGCGTCCTTCGGCAGCTTTGGCCTGTCTTTGAGTTACCGGGAGATCGGCGGCGTCTGCGCAGCAGCGCGCCAGATGCTGGTGCAAGCAGCCGCTGCTGCTTGGGGCCTGGCGCCCGAAAGTTGCCAAACTGAGCAGGGTCAAGTCCTGCATCCAGACGGGAAGCAGCGCCTGGCCTACCCTGCACTTTTGGCCGCCGCCGCCAAGCTGACGCCGCCCAAGGAAGCCGATCTGCAGCGCCGCCCGCGCGCTGAATGGCAAACCCTGGGCCGTAGCGTGCCGCGCTCCGACATCCCGGCCAAGGTCGACGGCTCGGCCGTCTTCGGCATTGATGTGCGCCGCCCCGGCACGCTGGTGGCCACGTTGATTCATGCGCCGCGCTTCGGCGCTGAATTGCTCAGCGTGGACGAGCGCCCGGCCAAAGCGGTGGCCGGTGTGCACAAAGTGGTCAAGCTGCCCGGCGCGCTGGCCGTGGTGGCAAACAGCTACTGGTCGGCCCAAAAAGGTTTGCAGGCGCTCAAGCCCAAATGGTCGGCCGGCCCCCATGCCAAGACCGACTCCGAAACGCTGAGCAGTGCCTTGCGCGCCGCCGCCATGGCCGGCCAAGGCCAGCCCTTTGACAAGCGGGACGATCCCGCCATCGACGACGCCGCCGTGGCAGTGGCGCTGACGCAGGCCAAGCAAACTTTGGACATCCTCTACGAAGTGCCCTTTCTGGCGCATGCCACGCTGGAGCCCATGAATGCGCTGGCCGAGGTCGGGCCGAGCGACGCCACGCTGTGGCTGTCGACCCAAAGTGCTCAAGACACTCAGAACGGCGTGGCCAAGGCGCTGGGCCTGAGGCCCGAGCAGGTGACCGTGCATCCGCAATTGATAGGCGGCGGCTTCGGGCGCCGGCTTGAGCATGGCTTTGCGATCGAAGCGGCCTTGCTGGCCAAAGCGGTCGGGCGGCCGGTGCAGTTGATCTGGTCGCGCGAGACCGATATGAAAGCCGGCGGCTACCGCCCTGCCGTGGCCGCGCGCGTGCGCATGGCCCTGGCCGCTGATGGCATGCCTTCCGGCCTGCGCGTGGACAGTGCCAACCCTTCCCTGCTGGAGCATTCACAGCTCAGCAATGGCAAACCCAGCCCTGATTTCGACTGGTCGGTTGGCATGGGTTGGACCCGCCATGACTACGACGTTGGCCCCTTGCAACTGGGCTGGAGCCGCGTCGACCACGGCGTGCCCTGCGGCTACTGGCGCTCGGTTGGTGCGTCCCAGAACGGGTTCTTCTATGAGTGCACGGTCGACCGTGCTGCGGCACTGGCCGGCATCGACCCGCTGGCTTACCGCCTGAAGCTGCTGACCAAGAAGCCGCAAACGCAGCAGCTACTGACCGCGCTGGCCGAGCGGGCCGGCTGGCACAAGCCCTTGCCGGCCGGGCAGTTTCGCGGCCTGGCCATGAGCGCCGGCAATGCCGCCCGCAGCGCCCACATCGTGCATATCTCGCTGCAGGGCGAAGGCCGCTTCAAGATCGAGAAAATCTATGCCGGCATTGATGTCGGCGTGCTGGCGAACCCGCAGGCGGTCGAAGCGCAGCTGATGGGCGGCACGCTGTTCGGCCTGTCCGCCGCGCTGGCCGGCGAAATCACGCTGAAAAACGGCGAGGTACAGCAAGCGCAGTTTGACAGTTATCCCTTGGTCACGATGGCGCAGACGCCACCGATGGACCTGCTGGTACTCGGAAATGGTGAGCGCCCGCGCGGCGCCGGCGAGGAAGGCCCGGCTTCGATAGGACCGGCCATTGCAAACGCCTTGTTCGCCGCCACCGGCCGACCCATCACCCGCTTGCCGCTGACGCGGGCGGGCTGGCAAGCGGTGAGCTGAGGCGCGGCAGGCTTTGATAGGCATAGGCATCAAATTGCTTGCCTGAACAAGGCGCAGCTCGGCCCCTTGCCGCCCTGCATCGTGCGGGTAAGCGAAGAGGCCGAGCGCAAAGTCTTGCCTACCTATTCAAGACGGTGTCTGTTCCCAAGACCCCCAGCTCTCAGCTCTCAGCTCTCAGCTCTTGGCTCTTGGCTCTTGGCTCTTCTGTCAGCGCAGATAGCGGCCTAGTTAGGCAGAACCAAGACCTGCCCGGTCCACAAAACTATTTTTTCAGAAAGCGTAAGGAAGTCGCGCAGCAGCGCGACCCAGATGGGTACGCAAGGCAGTGCATTCCTTGTATTCGGTGCAATTCCCCTTGCGTGCAGACCCAAGCCAAATTTCGTCACCTTCACAACCTTCACCCATCTGGAGATTCATATGCAAGCAACTTTCAAAGCCGGCCTGAGCATTGCCGCTGCAGCCGCAGCCCTGTTCGCCACGGCCGGTGTCGCCACCGTCGCCCACGCCGCCGATGAGGGCATGGTCAAGTGCTCCGGCATCAACAGCTGCAAGGGCTCGTCGGATTGCAAGACCGCCAAGAGCGAATGCAAGGGCCACAACAGCTGCAAGGGCCAGGGCTGGAACAGCAAAAAGACGGCCGCTGAATGCACCAAGGCCGGCGGCAAGGTCGTCGGCTAAGCGATTCGATTGATCAAAGCCGGGCGAGGTGGCCGTGCAGCCTCCAAGCCTTTTTCAAATTGGTTTCAACTCTATCGAGGCACTCCATGAAATTCCCATCTTTCTTGAGCAAAACCCTGCTTGGCGCAGCGATTCTTTCTTCAGCCGGCGCACAAGCCGCCATGGTTGATTTGACGGTCACCGTCCACAACCTCGCCCCCCTGAACAGCGTGGTGGTGGCGCCGCTGAGCGTCGGCTTCGGCCAAGGCGTGTTTGACGGCTTCGATATCGGCGGCGTTGCCAATGCATCCATCATCAGAGCGGCCGAACTGGGCAACGGCAATCTCTGGCGTGATGCCTTCTCCGCAGCGGATGCCGGCGCTGTTGTCGGCGTGGTCGGCGGTGCGCCGCTCGCCGCAGGTCTATCGGCCACCAAGACCTTTCGTGTCGACACTTCGCTGAACAACTATTTCAGCTTTGTCGCCATGGTGGTGCCCAGCAATGACTTCTTCATCGGCAACGATGCTGCCACAAGCTACAAACTGTTCGACGGCGCCGGCAATTTGCAAATCAGCAGCATTGGCCAAAAGGCCCGTGACATCTGGGACGCCGGCTCCGAAGAGTTCAATGTGGCCAACGCGGCCTTCATCGTCGGCTCAAACGCAGTTGCACGGGACGCGCAGAATTCCGTCGTGGCGCGCAATTTCGGCGAGTTCGCCGCTTACAACGGCCTGAGCACCGCCTACGGCTATACCTTCAACAGCGGATTGAGCGGCGGCAGCGATGTCTACCGCATTGACTTCGCGGCCCAAGCGGTGCCTGAGCCACAAACCTATGCCTTGATGCTGGCAGGTCTGGCGGCGGTGGGTGCCATGGCGCGGCGTCGCCGCAGCGCGGTCTGAGCGCAGATCGCTTAACCAAGCTCAAAGCCTCCGGCTCAATTGCGCCCGGGGGCTTTTTCATTCATGTCGACTCACAGGCCAAATGCCGCTGTCAGTTCTTTCGCTCAGCGGTGTCAGCAGCTACGGGGCGCACGCTCGGCATGCTCTGGACCATGACTTGATCTTTAAGGGTCGCAGGTCTTGGCTGCCTGACAACAAAACTTCACGGGGCACACCTTGCATCACGCCGGATCGCCTGCTCGTTCGCAAGGATGCTGGGTGTTCGTCCTGGTGGGCGAGCACGATGCCCTGCCCACATTGAAGGTCGGATGACAAGGACCAATGGCCGACCAGCCCAAAAATATTTTTGCATCCAATTTCAATCCTCCTTCGTATCCAAACTTGCAGCGCCAATGGACGAAACACTTTCACCCTGGTTTGCCTGCTTTTTGCCCTTTGAAGGAACTGATATGAAATTCGCTACCCAGATCGTTGTTGGAGCCAGCTTGGCGGTGCTGAACATCGCGGCAGCCCAGGCGGTCACCCTGGTGGGCCTGAACAGCCAAAACCAGCTGGCGCGCATCGACACCAGCAATGTGGCGGGCGCCGTCAATATCGACATCACCGGATTGGCAAGCGGTGATCGCTTCATTGGCATCGACACCCGACCCAAGGATGGCAAGATTTACGGCATCACGCTGTCGAACAAGATTTACACGGTCGACGAGATGAGCGGGGTCGCCAGCTTCGTCGCCGGATTGAGCAGCGCGGTGATTCAGGCCAACCAAGGCTGGGGATTTGACTTCAACCCGGTCGCCGATGCCGGCGCCGGCGCATCTCTGCGGCTGATAGGCTCGGCAGGCAACAACTATGCGGTCAACGCCACGACCGGCCTGGTGGGCAACTTGGCCAGCATGATCGCGCCCGGCTATACGGCCGTGGCGTACACCAACTCAATGCCCGGCCAGCTGACGGCCCCTGCCAGCACCGCGCTTTACTACATCAACAGCAACAGCGACACGCTCTCGATGGCCAGTAGCGGCTTCAATGCGCCGACCATCACCACTGTCGGATCGCTGGGCCTGGACGTGCTGAAGGCCAATGGCTTTGAGATTTTGGGCAATGGGCAGGCCTATGCCGCTTTGAACGAAGACGCCGGCAGCTCGCTGGTGACCGGCGTTTATGGCATCAACTTGATGAACGGCCAAGCCACGCTGCTGGGCACCTACAACGGCACGCTGTCCGGCCTGACCGTCTCCGCCGTGCCGGAGCCACAAACCTACGCCATGCTGATGCTGGGCCTGCTGGCTATGGGCGTGGTCAGTCGCCGCAGCAGCGCCGCAAAGTCAGGGCACTGAGCGCGAAAGCAGGCTCGCGCAAGGATGCCGGCGGGCGGCAGGGACAGAAACGCGCCAAGGCGTAGCCGTCCGTCTGCCTGTCGCTGGAACATAGCGGCCACCGGCGCGCTGGCGTTCTGTCGGGGCAGGCTCGTTTTTGGACGAGCCAAGTCAATCAACCCGACCCCATTTTCTATTCCAGCGCAGGCAAGTCCCGGCATGGCGAAGGCCGAGTACGGCAGTGGCAAGGTGGCTAGAGAAGGTGCCTCCGGTGCGCCCCTCCCAGACTATCAGCGACAATGCCGCCCATATGTTTGCACTGTTCGATGACGCCGGAAAATTCCTCGCCGGCCGCGTGATGTCTGAAGCCGATAGTTCGATGCAGATCGAAATGGATTCGGGCAAGCGCGTCAAAGTAAAAGCCGCCAATGTGCTGCTTAAATTCGATAAACCCGCACCGGCCGAGCTGATTGCCTCGGCGCAAGCGTTGGCCAAAGAGATCGACCTCGACCTCGCCTGGGAGTTTGCGCCAGAGGGCGAGTTCGGCTTTGCCGAGCTGGCACGCGAGTACTTCGACGCCAAGGCCAGCATCAATCAGCAAGTCGCGGCGCTGTTCGCCTTGTTTGAAGCACCGCACTATTTCCGCCGCGCTGGCAAGGGCCAGTTCAAAAAGGCGCCGGAAGAAATCGTCAAGGCCGCCCTCTTGGGTCTGGAGCGCAAGCGCCTGCAAGCGCTGCAGATCGAAGAATGGGCGACCGAGCTGGTCGAAGGCCGCTGCCCCGTGCCGGTCGCCGACCAGATTTACAAGATTTTGTTCAAGCCCGACAAGAACGGCCCTGAATACAAGGCAGTGGCCTTGGCCACCCAGCGCGCCCGCAAGGCGCCGCTGGAGTTGCTGCAAAGCGTGGGGGCGATCAGCAGCGCTTACCAGTTCCACTGGAAGCGCTTCTTGTTTGACCAGTTCCCCAAGGGCTATAAGTTCCCGCCTTTGAGCGCGCCGGCGATCAAGGACGATTTGCCACTCTCATTGGTCAGCGCCTTCTCGATCGACGATTCGGCCACGACCGAAATCGACGATGCGCTGTCGGTGCAGGGTCTGGGTAGCGGCACGATCATTTTTGGCGTCCACATCGCCGCACCCGGCCTGGCTTTTGAGCCCGATTCGGCCATCGACAAGGTCGCACGCGAGCGACTAAGCACCGTCTATATGCCGGGCTGGAAGCTGACCATGTTGCCCGACGATGTCGTGCAGGCCTACACGTTGATCGAGGGCCGCGCCTGCCCAGCCGTCTCTTTGTATGTGACGATGGACGAGAAAACGCTGGAAATCAAAGGCAGCGAGACCAAGCTCGAGCGGGTGCCGATCACCGCCAATCTGCGCCACGACAAGCTCGACGCCGTCATCACCGAAGCGACGCTGACTGGCGAGACTGCCGCCGAATACGCGTTTGCGCCCGAATTGGCCTTTGCCTTCCGCCTGGCCCGCCATTTGAAGGCCGGCCGCGAAGTGGTGCGCGGCAAGCCGGAGAACTTCAACCGGCCGGACTACAACTTCCGCCTCGACTCCAATGGCGAGCATGAGCCCAAGGGCGGCGAAATCGTCAGCATCACGACGCGCCAGCGCGGCGCGCCGCTGGACTTGATCGTCGCCGAGGCGATGATTCTGGCCAACTCGACCTGGGGCGGCTGGCTCAATGATATGGGTCTGCCCGGCATCTACCGCAGCCAGGCCAGCATGGCGCCCGGCATCAAGGTGCGCATGGGCACGCGCGCCCAGCCGCACGCCGGCTTGGGCGTGCCGCAATACACCTGGTCGACCTCGCCGCTGCGCCGCTATGTGGACTTGGTCAATCAATGGCAGATCATTGCCTGCGTGCGCAATGGCCGCACCGCCGCGCTGGTGGCACCGTTCAAGCCCAAAGACGCTGCGCTGTTCTCCATCATCTCGGGCTTTGACGCGGCCTATGCCGCCTATAACGGCTTCCAGAACAGCATTGAGCGCTTCTGGACCATCCGCTATGTGGTGCAAAACCAGATCACCGAGATGACGGCCACGGTGATGAAGGACGGCCTGGTACGCGCCGACGACTTGCCGCTGGTCTTCAAGGCGGCCGGCTGTGACGCGCTGCCGCGTGGCTGTGCGGTTCGCGTGCGCATCACCGGCACCGATGAGATGACGCTGGATGTGCATGCGACGCTGATCGAGCGCCTGGATGCGGCCGCAGCACAGCCAGTCGAGGACGAGTCAGCCGAGGATGAAGACGAAAGCGAAGGCGCCGGACCCTTGACACTGACCGTCGACATGGACGCGCCGGAAGCCGTGGCCGACCAAGCCAGCGAAAGCGCCGAGGCGACGCCGACCTGACGATGGCCGTCAAGCTCTCCACCCTCCACTACGCGCTGCTGGTATCGCTGGGCCTTCACGGCGCCTTGGCTACCCTGCGTTTGGTGGACCCGGAGCGCTTCAACCGGATGTTCCAGGACACGCCCTTGGAAGTGGTGCTGGTCAACAGCCGCAGCCAGGAAGACCCGGCCAAGGCGCTCGCCTTGGCCCAGGCCAGTCTGGCCGGCGGCGGGCTGGCCGAGGCGGGGCGCTCGACCTCGCCGCTGCCGCCCTCCAAGACCATCGAAGTCGGCGAAGCCAGCGAAACCCAGCGTGCCCAGATCGCCCAGTTGCGTGAGCAGGAGCAGCAACTATTGGCCCTGGTGCGCCGCGAGCTGGCGCAAATGCCCGCCCCCGACCCGCAGCACAACAAGGGCGCCACTGCGGCGCAAGAGCAGACCGAGCGGCGCCGCCAACTGGTGCAGTTGCTCGCCGAGATCGAAATGCGGGTCAATGAGGAAAGTGCCCGGCCGCGCAAACGCTATGTCAGCCCGGCCACCCGCGAAGTGGTCTATGCCCAGTATTACGACAGCCTGCGCCGGCGCGTCGAGGCGCGCGGCACCCGCGATTTCCCCGAATACAAGGGTCGCAAACTGTATGGCGAGCTGACCATGAATATCCATGTCAACCAGCGCGGCCGGGTGATCGAGACCGACATCATCTCGTCCTCGGGAGATGCCAATTTGGATCGCCGCGCCGAGGCGATCGTGCGGGCCGCCAGCCCCTTCGGCAACTTCAGCCCTGCGATGCGCAAGGGCGCAGAAGTGTTGGTGATCACCTCTCGCTTTCGCTTCACACGCGACGAAGGTTTTGAAACCACCTTGAGTGCATCCCCGACGCCATGACTGACAACCTTATCGATCGCTACGCTGTTGCCGGCAACCCGGTGGCGCACAGCCGCTCGCCCGAGATTCATGCCCAGTTTGCTGAGCAGACAGGCCAAAGCCTGATCTATGAGCGCCTGCTGTGCCCACTGGACGGTTTCAAAGACAGCCTCTTGGCCTTTGCGGCGGCCGGTGGGCGGGGCTGCAGCGTCACCGTGCCTTTCAAGTTCGAGGCCCATGCTTTGGCGGCGCGCCTGAGCGAGCGGGCCAAGCTGGCCGGCGCGGTCAACACTTTACGTTTCGACGAACGGGGCTGGTTCGGCGACAACACCGACGGCGCCGGTCTGCTGCGCGATATCGAGATCAACGCCGGACGCAGCTTGGGGCGCAAACGCGTGCTGCTGTTGGGCGCAGGCGGCGCCTCAGCCGGCGCTTTGGGCAGCCTGATCAAAGCCAGGCCGGCTGAAATAGTGATTGCCAACCGCAGCTTGGCCAAGGCCCAGGCCTTGATCGCCTCGCACCAAGCCTATGCATTTGCCCATGGCGTGACGCTGGGTGCGGCAGGTCTGGACGACTGCGGCCAGGCTTTTGATGTCTTGCTCAACGCCACCAGCGCCAGCCTGGGAGGCGCCGGCGTGCCGGTGGCGGCCAAGGTGCTGGCACCAAACGCCTTGGCGCTGGACCTGATGTACGGCCCAGCCGCCGCGCCCTTTTTGGACTGGGCGCGCGCGCATGGCGCCGAACCCCGCGACGGCCTGGGCATGCTGGTCGAGCAAGCCG
Source organism: uncultured Roseateles sp. (assembly GCA_963510335.1). GTDB lineage: Bacteria > Pseudomonadota > Gammaproteobacteria > Burkholderiales > Burkholderiaceae_C > Paucibacter_A. The sequence goes on along the minus strand of CAUPEV010000079.1, from coordinate 6,096 downwards.
CCGAAGCTTTCGAGATATGGCGTGGCGTGCGGCCGGACAGCGCGCCCGTGTTGGCGGCGTTGCGCTCAAAAATCGCCGCCGGCTGAGCAAGACGATGAAGCAAATCGGCCAATCCTTGCTGCGTTTGATCGCCCTGCTGCTGCTGGGCTTGCTGGCCTTGCAGCTCTACTTCGCGGCGCGCATTGCCTTGATGATCGTTGTAGCGCCGCAATCGACCAGCTTTCAGCGCTCAGAAGCCTGGCGCTTGGGCACGCAGACCGGGCGCATTGCCTGGACCCAGCAATGGGTGGACGACAGGGATCTGTCCAAGAACCTGAAGCGCGCCGTCATCGCCAGTGAGGATGCCGGCTTCGTCGAGCATGGTGGGGTCGAATGGGAGGCGCTGGAAAAAGCCTGGGCACGCAATCAGCGCGAGGAGCTGCGGCTTGAAAAGCGCATTCAGGCGGCGAAGCCGGCGGCCAAAGTCGCGCCCAGCAAAGTGCGTGAACCCAAGGTGATAGGCGGCTCCACCATCAGCCAGCAGCTGGCGAAAAACCTATTCCTGAGCGGTGAGCGCAATCTGGCGCGCAAGGGCCAGGAGTTCATCATCACGCTGATGCTGGAGACGCTGCTGAGCAAGCAGCGCATCCTGGAGATCTATTTGAACAATGTCGAGTGGGGCGAAGGCGTGTTCGGTGCACAAGCGGCAGCGCGTCACTACTTCCATATCGACGCCAAACAGCTGAGCCCCTCGCAGGCGGCCCGCTTGGCCGTCATGCTGCCGGCTCCGAAACGCTTCGAGAAGCGCCCGGCCTCGCCCTATGTGGTGGGGCGCGCCGCGACCATCGAAGCCCGCATGGGCGCGGTTGAATTGCCCTAGTGTTAGCCTGCAGCATGACGTCCGAAAATAGTATCAGCACCGAAATCAAAGCCACAGCCGCCCGCTTGGTGGTGGAAGAAGGCATGGAATATGGCCCGGCCAAACAGCGCGCGCTGAAGGTGCTGGGCCTGAGCCGCAACAGCCGCGCTAGCTTGCCCAGCAATGATGAGTTGGAAGAAGAGGTGCGCGACTACCTGGCGCTGTTCTGCGCCGACACCCAGCCGACCGAGTTGGCCGCGCTGCGCGAGTTGGCGGCTGAATGGATGGCGCGGCTGGCCGAATTTCGCCCGCATCTGTGCGGCGCGGTGTGGCGAGGCACGGCTACCCGTCTCAACAATATTCACCTGCAGCTCTACTGCGATGACAGCAAATCGGCCGAGATCGCCTTGATCAATATGGGTGTCGACTATGAGGTCGGCGCCATCAATGGATCAAAAGCCAGCCGAGGCCGCGAAGTCGATGTCTTGTCGCTGGCCGCCATGAGCCGCGAGCTCGGGGAATTGATCACCGTGCATCTGAGTATCTTGGACTTTGACGATCTGCGTGGCGCGCTTAAAGCCGATGCGCGCGGCCGCAGCGAACGCGGCGACCTGAATGCTTTGCGCAAACTGATGGAAGAGAATTCAAATGAGTGAAGCACCGAAGAATACGCGCCGTACCATGCTTGTCGCAGCAGGAGTGGGGGCTGCGGCGATCGGCGTTGGCGTGTCGCTGCTGCGCCGACCGGCAGCGCCGCCTCCCCTGTCCGCCGCCGCCGCCAGCTTTTGGAGCGCCCGTTTTGACCGCCCCGAAGGCGGGGAACTTTTGGCGTCTTCGTTCAAGGGCAAAGCATTGCTGGTCAATTTTTGGGCCACCTGGTGCCCGCCCTGCGTCAAAGAGCTGCCCGAGTTGGCGCAATTTCAGCGTGAGTTCAAAAGCCAGCAATGGCAGGTGCTGGGTTTGGCCATCGACAGCCCAAGTGCGGTGCGAGAGTTTTTGAAAAAGCTGCCGCTGGACTTTGCGCTGGGTTTGGCCGGATTGACCGGCACTGAATTGACACGGACACTGGGCAACACGCAAGGCGGACTGCCCTTCAGCGTCGCCTTCGATACCTCCGGCGAGCTGATTTGGCGCAAATTGGGTGCGACGAATTTAGACGAATTGCGCCAGATGGCAGGCAAACTTACTTCAACTTGACGCCAGCTTAGAGCGAGCCTAAAGCGCAAAAGCAATACGAGGTCAAGCGAATTATTTAGAGCCAGAAGCCGCGAACGAGCCTTAAAACGCGTAAAGTTCGGCCTTTTCCGCTTCTAGGGTCTTCACTCTAAGCTGCCTGGACCGGCGGCGCGAGAGCCACACCATCGTCGCTGATGCATATTCTTGTTATTCATGGCCCCAACCTCAACCTGCTCGGCACACGCGAGCCCGGGGTCTATGGCACGCTGACTTTGGCGCAGATCGATGCCGATCTGGCCGAAAAAGCCTTGATTGCCGGCGTTGAACTAAAATCCTTCCAAAGCAACCATGAAGGCGCCTTGGTTGACCGCATTCAAGCGGCGGGCAGCGACGGTTGCCGCTTCATCATCATCAACCCTGCGGCCTATACCCACACCAGCGTGGCCATGCGAGATGCATTGGCGGCGGTGGCTCTGCCTTTTGTCGAAGTTCATCTTTCCAATATTCACAAGCGCGAATCGTTTCGGCATCACAGCTTTTTTTCTGCACTCGCCGATGGCGTGATTTGCGGACTGGGTGCCCAGGGCTATCAACTGGCCTTGGCTTACGCGCTTGAGAAGCTCCACAAGCCAGCCTGACGGCCGGCTTGTGCGACGGGCAAGGCCCTTCACTTATCAACAAACAATAATCAATCTCGTTGGAGAAAAAATATGGATCTGCGCAAGCTCAAGACCCTGATCGACCTGGTTTCCGAGTCGAATATTTCCGAACTTGAAATCACTGAGGCCGATGGCAAGGTGCGCATCGTCAAGTCCGACGGCGCCGTAGCCGTCCCCATGATGATGGCCGCCGCACCAGCACCCGCTCCAGTGCCAGCCGCTGCACCGCTTGCCGCTGCTGCCCCGGTGGTCGCCGCAGTCCCAGAAGAAACAGGCCGCATCGTGAAGTCACCGATGGTAGGTACCTTCTACCGCGCCGCCGGCCCGAACGCCAAGCCCTTCGCTGAAGTTGGCCAAGCGATCAAGGAAGGCGAGCCGATCTGCATCATCGAAGCGATGAAGATCATGAACGAAATCGACACCGAAATTGCTGGCACGGTGACCAAGGTGCTGTGCGAGAACGGCCAGCCGGTCGAGTTCGGCCAGCCCTTGTTCGTGATCGAATAAGGCACAGCAATGTTCAAGAAAATCCTGATTGCGAACCGGGGAGAGATAGCACTCCGGATTCAACGCGCCTGCCGTGAGTTGGGCGTCAAATCGGTGGTCGTCTACTCCGAAGCCGACCGCGACGCCAAATATGTCAAGCTGGCCGATGAGGCCGTCTGCATCGGCCCGGCCGCCTCCTCGCTGAGCTATCTCAGCATGCCCGCCATCATCGCCACGGCCGAAGTCACCGACGCCGAAGCGATCCACCCCGGCTACGGTTTCCTGAGCGAAAACGCCGACTTTGCCGAGCGCGTGGAACAAAGCGGCTTCACCTTCATTGGCCCAACGCCCGAGTCTATCCGCATGATGGGCGACAAGGTATCGGCCAAGCAGGCAATGATTCGCGCCGGCGTGCCTTGCGTGCCTGGCTCCGAAGGCGCCTTGCCCGAGGACCCGAAGGAGATCATCAAGATCGCCCGCACGGTCGGCTACCCCGTGATCATCAAGGCAGCCGGCGGTGGCGGCGGACGCGGCATGCGCGTGGTGCACACCGAAGCGGCCCTGGTCAATGCGGTGCAAATGACGCGCACCGAAGCGGGTGCTGCCTTCGGCAACCCCGAGGTCTATATGGAGAAGTTTCTGGAGAACCCACGTCATGTGGAAATCCAGATTCTGGCCGACACCCACAAGAGCGCGGTCTGGTTGGGCGAGCGCGACTGTTCGATGCAGCGCCGCCACCAGAAGATCCTCGAAGAAGCACCGGCACCGGGCATTCCGCGCCGCGTGATCGAGAAGATCGGTGACCGCTGCGCAGCCGCTTGCCGAAAGATGAATTACCGCGGTGCGGGCACCTTCGAGTTCCTGTATGAGAACGGCGAGTTCTATTTCATCGAAATGAACACGCGCGTGCAGGTCGAGCACCCGGTCACCGAAATGGTCACCGGCATCGACATCGTGCAGATGCAGATCAAGGTGGCGGCGGGCGAAAAACTACCCTTCACGCAGCGCAATATCGTTATGCGCGGCCACTCGATCGAGTGCCGCATCAATGCTGAAGACCCGTTCAAGTTCACGCCCTCACCGGGCCGCATCACGATGTGGCACGCGCCGGGTGGACCGGGTGTGCGGGTCGACTCGCATGTCTACAGCAACTACGTCGTGCCGCCGCATTACGACTCGATGATCGGCAAGATCATCGTGCACGGCGCCACCCGCGAGCAGGCCTTGGCGCGCATGCGCATCGCCTTGTCGGAGACCGTGGTTGAAGGCATCTTGACCAACATCCCCTTGCACCGCGAGTTGATGGTGGACGCCAAGTTCATTGAAGGCGGCACCAATATCCATTACCTCGAAGGCTGGATGAGCCAGCATAAACGTTGACCACCCCGTAGGCGCTTCGCGCCACCCCTCAAGGGGCTGAGCCCGGACACAAATAGTCCCTGCGGACTGTTTGTGCCTGGCGAAGGCCGAAACCTCTGGCTTCGGCGAAGCCTATGGCCCGGCAAAGCCGGTTCCACGGGTTCTGCTGAGCCATCCTCCGAAACGAAATTCATATGTCTACCACCCTGCATGAACTGCTGCTGATTTGCGGTGAGGACGATGTCGAGATCGTCAGCGATGCCTTGATGGAACTCGACGCTTTGGCCGTCTCGGTTGAAGACGCCGATGCCGACACCGACGCTGAGCGGGCCTTGTTCGGCGAGCCCGGCATGCCGGCACCGAAGGGTGGTTGGCAGCGCTCGGTCGTCAAGGCCTTGTTCCCGAACGAGCAAGACGCAACCGAATGCGCGACCCTGATCCTGAGTCAGGACTGGGCCACTGGCGTGCATGTGCAGGCGATTCAAGCGGTGCCCGAGCAAGACTGGGTGCGCTTGACGCAGTCGCAATTTTCGCCGGTCGAGATCACGCCCGAGTTCTGGATCGTGCCGTCCTGGCACCAGGCACCCGAGCAGGCCAAGCAGGTGATGAGCCTGGACCCTGGCCTGGCCTTCGGCACCGGCACCCACCCCACCACCCGCATGTGCTTGCGTTGGATCGCACAGCAGGCGGCTGCGCTCAGCCCAAGCTGGACGCGGGTGTTGGACTACGGCTGCGGCTCCGGCATTCTGGCCATTGGCGCGGCCCTGCATGGCGCCCGCAATATCGATGCGGTCGACATTGACCCGGCGGCCATCGTCGCCAGCAAGGCCAACGCCGAAGCCAACAAGGTCAGCCTGACAGCGGCGCTGCCCGACGCAGCCCAAGGCGAGTACCCGCTTGTGATTGCCAATATTCTGGCCACGCCGTTGCGCTTACTGGCACCTTTGTTATGCGCCCATATGGCGCCCGGCGGCCACTTGATCCTGGCTGGCATTCTTGAGCGCCAGGCCGATGAGCTCAAGGAGGCCTATGCGCCTTGGGTCAAGCTGGAAGTCAGCGACAGCCAAGAGGGCTGGATTTTGATGACGGCTCAACGAGCTTGACACGGCACTTGACCCAACACGTAAGCCCGAAACCCAGCGGACTCATGGCATGATCTCGCCATGAGTCTCGCCACCCGTTGTAGCGCTTGCGGCACCATCTTCAGGGTGGTGGAGGATCAGTTGCGGGTGTCGGATGGGTGGGTGCGCTGCGGCCGCTGCGCGGAAGTCTTTGATGCGCGAGCGCAGCTCTTCGACATTGACCGCGAAGCGCCCCCGCAATGGCCGGCCAACACCGAGCCACAGAGCCCGCAAGCGACCGAGCCGGACATAGCAAACCCGCACAATGCGGCTCAAGATAGCTGGGAGCGGCAGCCTGACCCTGCCACAAGCCCAAGTTCTGACTCACATGGCGACTCCTTTGAGTCGCGCCTCGATCCGAACTACGAAGCTGAGCGGGCGCCAATTGGACCCAAACCTTCGCAGTTTTTCGAACCCGACCTTCATGCCGAACGGAACGCAGAACATCATGGCGAAG
>CAUPEV010000078.1:0-18768 GCA_963510335.1 uncultured Roseateles sp. | reverse complement strand
TGGCCGCCAGCCTGGCCAGCGAAGTCATAGACGGCGCTCATGTGTGGCAGTTGCAGGACAGCGACCGGCCGCGTGTCGCCGCTTTCATGCGCGGCCTGCAGCGCACGGCTGCGCTGAAGTTCGAGCACCCGGGCCTGGACACTGCCGCCACGCGCGATGGCGAGCGGCTCTTGATCCAGAACGATATCGGCACCAATGACGCTCATGTGCTGGTGCTGCAGGTGCAAGGGCTGACGATCAGCCTGACCTATTCCGATTTGCACAGCAGCCGCTTCGAGTTCTTTCAGGCCCTGTTGGCCGCCTATGGCGCGCAATGGTCTTCGACTGAGGCGCGGGTGTCGGCCGGGCTGAACCGGGGCGAGGCCTATCAACTCGGCACGGCGCGTTTCGAGGCTACAGACGAGCCGCAGCTGCTGTGGATGCTGGAAGGCGTGGCCTCACGCATCGTCTTCTTGATCGACTGGAACCGCGCCCGCAAGCGGCTGCTGAACTTCGTCGGCAAACGCGAGGCGATCGCCGTGCTGGCCGAGGCCGCCAAGCTGGAGATCGGCCATATGGCCTGGCTGAAGGCCGGCGCCGAGCGCATGTTGTTCGAGGCCATGCAGGCCTTGGGTGCGGATGCCTTCCGCATCGGTGACCGACTGGATGAAGTGTTAGGCCAAGCCGGCGCGCAGGCCTTCTTGGTTGAGGTCTTGCGCCTGTCGTCATCAGCGATGTTGCAGCAGCAGCCGGTCGCCTTGGTGGCCGATGAAACCCGTTTGCTGCTGGCGCGCCAATTGCAAAAGCGCGCGCCAGAGTTTGACTTGCTGGCCGAACATGCCGCCTATTGCCAGACCTTGGCCGATGCCATCAGCCAGGCTCTGGCCCATGGCTGGGAGCAAGACAAGGACGCGGCGGCCAAGCTGGCCCAGCGCGCCAAAACCTGGGAGCGCCAGGCCGATCACCTGGTGATGCAAGCGCGCGAGCGGGCGCGCCGCCAGCCGCGCTGGGGCCAGTTTGCACGCTTGCTGGAGACGGCCGACGACGCGGCCGATGCGCTAGAAGAATGCGCGTTTTTGCTCAGCCTGATCGCCGAGCATCACCACCAAGGCTGGAACAAGGAGCTACGCGACTTGCTGTCGCAGCTTGCCCAGGCGGTGCTGCATGCGACGCAGGAGCAAGTGAGGGCCGTGGCGGTGGCGCGCGGCCTGAACGGGGCCAGCGAGGCCGCCGAGCATGATGAGTTTGTGGCGGCGACCTGGCAGGTGCTGCGCGCCGAGCGCCAATGTGATGAGCTGCTGCGCTCAGCCAAGCGCTGCATGGCGGCCGAGGTCACGAACGCGGCCGCGCTGATGCTGGTCAATGACCTGGCCAATCAGCTGGAGTTCGCGTCTGACCGGCTGCTCAACGCGGCCTATGCCTTGCGCGAGCTGGTGTTCAGCAAGACCGAGGTGGGCGCATGAATGCCGCTGCACGAGTCGCATTGCATGCCGATCTTTTTTTGATCGGCTGCTCAGGCCAGGCAACGGTCGCGCAGACCAGCCCGCAGCGCTTGGGTTTCAAGGCCTTCAATCTGCTACGTATGGCCGAGCTGCATCTACCGGTGCCGCCTGCTTTTGTCTTGGGTACAAGTTTTTGTGCCGATGCCCAGACGCGGGCTGAGGGCGCGCAGCTTGAAGTTTGGGCGCCGGCCTTGCAGGCCTTGGAAGCTGCCAGCGCGGGCCTGCGCTTTGGGTGTGCGGCCCGGCCCTTGCTGCTGTCGGTGCGCTCCGGCGCGCCGGTGTCCATGCCCGGCATGATGGAAACCCTGCTCAATATCGGCCTGAACGACGAGACCGTGCAGGGCCTGATCCGCCAGACAGGCAACCCGCGCCTGGCCTGGGATGCCTATCGCCGCCTGATCGCCAGCTTTGGCGAGGTGGTGGCGGGGCTGCCGGCCGCCTTATTCGAAGATGAATTGACGCTGCTCTGCGCAGGGCGGGACGAGCGCCTGCTCGACTTCGCCGAGCTGCGGGCTTTGGCGCGGCGCTATCTGCAGCTGTTCGCACAGGCCGCCGGCCGGCCTTTCCCGCAGGCCGCTGAAGCACAATTGCAGCAGGCCATCGCTGCCGTGTTCGACTCCTGGCAGTCCGCCAAGGCTTGCAGTTACCGCGCCGCCCACGGCATCAAAGACACGATAGGCACGGCGGTGACGGTGCAGGCCATGGTGTTCGGCAATGCCGGCGCACGCTCGGGTGCCGGCGTCGGTTTTACACGCGACCCGCGCAGCGGCGCGGCCGCGCTGTGGGTGGATTTTTTGTTCAATGCGCAGGGCGAAGATGTGGTGTCCGGCCGGCGTAGCGCGCAGGGGCATGAGCAGTTGCAGCAGGTCTTGCCCGAGGTCTGGGCCGAGCTGCAGCAGGCTTGCACGCGGCTGGAGCGCGAGATGGGCGATATGCAGGACTTCGAGTTCACCGTGCAGGATGGCCGTTTGTTCCTGCTGCAAACCCGCGACGGCAAGCGCACGCCGCAAGCGCAGGCCCGCATTGCGCTCGATCTGCTGCGCGAAGGTGTGATTGATATCGCGACGGCGCGGCGGCGTTGCGAAGGGCTGGACGCCGAGCGCTTGCGCGTCAGCCGCGTGGTGAGCTCGGAAGGTCAGCCGCTGCAGCCCTTGGCCCGCGCTCAGGCAGCCAGCAGCGGCGTGGCGATGGGGCAGATCGTGCTGGACGAAGCGGGTGCGCGTGCGGCCCAAGCGGCCGGCTTGCCGGCAATTCTGGTGCGCCGTGATGCCGAAACCAGCGACAGCGCAGCCTTGGAGTTGACGCTGGGCCTGTTGACGCAGAACGGCGCGCGCACCTCGCATGCGGCGGTGGTGGCTCGCCAGATGGGCAAGGTCTGTCTGGTCGCGTGCGAGGGCTTGACCGTCGACGAACAGCGGCGCGAGATCCGCATCGGCGAGACGCGTTTGGTTGAGGGCGATTGGCTCAGCCTGGATGGTAATGAAGCTTGTATCTATGCCGGCCAGGTGCAGACCGAGTGGTTCTGCCCGGCGGAGCTGCTGGCCGAGTTGGCTGAACTCAGGCAGGACGTGGCGGAAGCTGCTTGAGAGAAATGATGCCCGGTGGGTTGGCGTGAGCCTGCGAACTCCAACATGCCTCGATGGGCAACGTTTATGCGATGTCATCGCGCGGACACTTTCGGCGCCGCTTGCGTTGGAGTTCACGGCGTTCACCCCAACCTACCGGGCTGCTATCTCTTCCTCGCGTACCTTGTCGAGGGCATTAACGGCGCACTTTCTTCGTTAACTTCTGGAAAGTAGTGCGCCGTCTGTGCGTAGGTCGTATTGATTGGTGCGTAGGGATCCTGAGAAAAATTGGCGCCGAAGTGACCTTTGGCAATGGTTATCTTGCTCGGACATCGTTTCCCATGTGCGTACTTCAGGAACAGACTTACCCTATCCCCGTCGATATTGGTGATAACAAATTCGATGCCCTCGGGAATATGGTTGTGGATAAGAAAGTCGGTAGATTTCGATTGGTACGTATCGCCGACGGTGATTGCTATAGCCACAATGCAACCTCAAATTCTCGTTAAACAAAGAAGTTCTCGATGCCGAGCGACCGGACGATGCATTGACATATGCGGCCAGGGGAGTTCGGCGGCTTATGGTGTCGTAGAGCGCGTCACGGCGTCAAGTATCACCGGAATCAGTGCCCTAGCAACAGTATTGCAAGTTTGTGCAGAACTTTGATTCGTGCCGCAGATGTTGCCGCAATGTTTGTACGTTATGCCAGATATTGCTAGCCCTCCGAAATCAGGCGACCTCCATTTCTCAGACCGTTGGATTTCTAAGTTAAACCTTCTTGGCCCTCGCCGCCAGCACTGCCAAGCCCACCGACCCCAGCCGCGTACGAACGCTGTCTGTGCGCCCGCTCATCGCCACGGGCACGCGAGCACCCAGCACGACACCGCAGCTGGCCGCACCGGCCATGTATTCGAGCAGCTTGGCCAGCAAACTTCCCGATTCCAGGTCGGGTGCCAGCAAGATATCGGCGTCGCCGGCCACCGGCGAGTTCAGGCCTTGCAAGCGCGCGGCTTCCAGGTTGACGGCGCTGTCAAAAGCCAGCGGGCCGTCCAGAATCGCGCCCTCGATCTGGCCGCGCTGGGCCATCTTGCACAGCGCTGCTGCGTCCAGTGTTGAAGTGATGCGCTCGGTGATGGTCTCCACTGCCGACAGCAAGGCGACCTTGGGGCAGGGCACGCCGGCTGCTTGCGCCAGGCTTATGGCGAGGCGCAGGATGTCGGCTTTGGCGTCCAGGTCCGGGCGGATATTGATGCCGGCATCGCTCATGAACAGCGGCTTGGCATAGCTGGGTATGTCAAATCGGTAAACATGCGCCAGCCGCCGGCCGGCGTGCAGCGCAGGTGTCGCCTGCAGCGCCGCCAGCAGCTCCTCACTGCTCAAGCTGCCTTGCGCCAGCATGTCCAGCTGGCCCGCCGCCGCCATCGCACAGGCCAGCTCGGCCGCAGCATGGCTGTGCGCCGTGGGCTTGAATTGGCAACCGTGCAGATCCAGCCCGAGCTGCTCGGCCAGCGCGCGTATGCGCTGCTCGGGCCCGATCAAGGTGGGCGCTATCAGGCCGCGCTCCGCACCCAGCAGTGCGGCGCGCAAGGCGTCTTCGCTGCAAGGGTGCACCACCGCGCAGCGCAGCGGTGTTGCCAGCTTGATCTCGCTCAGCCAGGCGTTCATGCGCGCTTCGGCATCGAACAGAAAATGCATCTCGGGCAAGGCCGGGCGAGGGCGCTCGATGCGCGTGCGCGGCGCCAGCACCGTGGCCAGGCCGCTGATGACGGTCTGGCCTTTTTGGTTATTGGCTTCGCAACCGAGCTTGACGACACCGCTGTCATCAAACATCTCCAGCACGGTCAGCACAATGGTCAAGGTGTCACCAATGTGCACCGGGCGAGAGAAGCGCAGCGTCTGCTCCATATAGATGGTGCCGGGGCCGGGGAACTCATTGCCCAGTACCGAGGAGATCAAGGCGCCGCCCCACATGCCATGCGCGATCACGCCGTGAAAGCGCGTGCCTTCGGCGTACTCGGCGTCCAGATGGGCCGGATTGACATCGCCGGAAACGAGGGCGAAGGCTTGGATATCGCTGTGTTTGAGCGTGCGCACCAGGCGAGCGCTTTGGCCCAGGGCCAGCTCGTCATAGGTGCGGTTGCGCATCCAGTCGCTGCGCAAGAGGTCGGGGGCGTTCATGGTCGGCTTGCTCCAAAGGACATGAAGCGATAGCTTGGATTTGCTTCATGTCAGGCGCGTGACGCTGCGGCTGCTCCCTGGACTTGCTGCTGCTTCGCTTGAGCTGGATCAAAAAGAAAAGGGGCTGCGACCCGTTTCGGTGGCAGCCCCTCTTTGCTTGCTTAGCTTCTTGCTTGCTTTTTTTGCTTGCTTTCTTGTGTAACTGCTTGCTAACTCAAGCTTTGCGCTGACGGCGCTGGCTCAAGCTCAGCAGGCCGACCAAGCCCAGGCCCATCAAAGCCCAGCTGGCGGGCTCGGGCACCACGGCAGCTTGGTCCACCGAGTTCAGCTTGACGCTCCACAGCCCGCCCTTTTGGTCGGGGAAGTTGGGGTTAGAACTGCTTTGCGTCCAGTCGGCAATCGCGATGGGCGTGCTGCCGTCCAGCATGAAGCCGGCCGACAGGCTTTGACCCAAAGCGTAGTTGTCGGCAGCGCTGAGCGTGAGCAGATATTGCCCGGCGCTCAGATGAGCCAGCTGAATGCCGGCGTCGAGTGAGCCTTGGCCGGCGCCGATCTGGTCGTTGTCGTCAACTTCCGTGATCAGGCTGTAGTCATTGCCGGCCTTGGCCCAGAGCTGCAAGACCGGGTCGAAGTTCAGGCCCGCGGCCCAAGAGTCGGTCCAGGTCTTGAAGTCGGCGCTGTCGGCGGCCAGGCTGAAGCTGATGCGCACGACATCGGTGTTGTAAACGGCTTGACCGGCGAAGTCGAAGTCAGCGGCTTGGGCCGACGACAGCGCAGCGGCGAACAGCCAGGCGCCGGCAATAGCGCTGCGGGCGAAGGAGGGTTTGATGAGTTTCATGGCGATAAATCCAATACTTCAGTTCAAGGGGCCGTGACTCAAGGAGCCAAGGGCGCTGGGTTGGCGCGGTTCGGCGTTTGCGCGGCGGGTGTCAGGCGGTTGGCGCCGTCCACCACCTGGAAGGCGGTGGCAAAAGTCTGCACATTGCTGACGCTGGCGACGGTGTCCACATACCACCACTCGCAGACGCAGCGGCTGGCGTCGGCGTCGATCAACATATAGCCGCGCTTGTCGAGGTTGATGTACTTCAGGTGTGGGTTGGCCGGTGCCAGCTGTGCGATCGTCCCTGCGGCCTGCTGCGGGTTGTCCACGCCGGGCGAGGAGATCGAGGTACCGACGAACTCAACTGCGCGCGAGCCTTGGCCCGTGACCTTGTCATAGCCGCCGGTCGCCACATTGGCATTGTTCGGGTCCTGGCTCAGATCGGCCGCCCAGCTGCTGTGGATGTCGCCCGTCAGGATCACGACGTTATTGACCGGCGCCTGGGTGTTGCTGCCCTTGAGCACGTCGTAGACGCGGTCACGCGCGGGCTGGTAGCCGTCCCAGGCGTCGGAGTTGAAGAACACGCCGCCGCCAGCCGAGTTGGGCGCGCCTTGCACCTTGACCTGGGCGAACATCACGCCTTGGCCCAGCAGCTTCCACTTGGCCGTGCTGGTGCGCAGCTTGCTGAACAACCAGCTCTCTTGCTCGGCGCCCAGCAATTGACGCGCCGGGTCCAGATAGGCACCTTGCTGGATGAAGTAGCCACTGGGGTGGCCGATATTGCTGCCCAACTGGGCTGAGCGGCCGGTCAGTCGCTGCTCAAGCATGATCAGGTCGACCAGATTGCCGAAGGCGTAGCTGCGCGCGTTATTGCGCGGCTTCTTGGGGTCCACGACCCGCACCGGCATCCACTCGTAATAGGCCTGCAAAGCGGCGCCGACGCGGGCGGCCCAGGTGCCTTCACTGGCTTGGTGGTTTTCGGCGCCTTCGATGAATGCGTTGTTGGCGGTCTCGTGGTCGTCCCAGATGGCGACCATCGGATGCTGGCGGTGCATGGCTTGCGAGTCCGGGTCGCGCTTGTACTGGGCATGGCGCATGCGGTAGTCGGCAAGGGTGACGATTTCGTTGGCTGGCTCGGGCGCGCGCGCATTGCCGTATTGGTTGGCGCCGTACTCATAGATGTAGTCACCCAGGTGCACGACCATGTCCAGATCAGCACGCTCGGCGAGACGACGGTAGGCATTGAAATAGCCATAGGCGTGGTTGGAGCAGCTGACCACGGCCATGCGCAAATTGCTGACGCCGCCGACCGGCAGCGTCTTGGTGCGGCCTATGGGCGAGATCACGCCGTCGACCGAGAAGCGGTAGTAATAAGTCGTGTTGGGGCTCAGGCCCAGGGCATCGATCTTGACCGTGAAATCGCGCTCCAGAATCGCCTTGCTGCGGCCACTGGACACGATTTGCGTGAAGGCCGGGTCTTTTGCGATTGAATAGTCGACCACTTGCGAGCTGCGGCCATTGGTCGGCGTGACGCGGGTCCACAGGATGACGCGGTCGGACAGCGGGTCGCCGCTGGCCACGCCATGTTGGAAATTGCTGCTGACGGCTGCGGCTTCAGCGCTGCTCGCCAAAGGCAACAAGGGTGCGGCGACCAAGGCGGCGGCAGCCGAGCCAGAATTCTTGAAGAAGGCGCGCCGACTGGTGCCGACGCGAACGGGCTTGATGATGGAGGGGCGACCCATGATGGACTGTCCTTGTGCTTGTTGGGCGCCGCAAGTGGGGGGCGCTTGCGGGCGTTGCGGAAGATGCCGCTTTCTCGATTCGGGTCTGGCTTGCGCGCTGGCTCGAATCGCGGCGACTGTAGGAGCGCTGTGTGACGTTAGGGCTACATGTCCTACTGCATTCGGCAGGGGGGGCTGCCGGCGAAGCTGCCGCAATGCCTTGCTACCATGCGTGCGATTTCGTCTTCACGCCAAACCAGCTCTCGGAGCACTTTTATGAATTCATCCCTTCTCATCAAGCAGTCAATCGCGACGGGCTTGCTCTTGAGCGCAGCCCTGGCACTGCCGGTTTTTGCCGCCAGCTCGACAGCTTCTTCAGCCTCCGAGGGCGCCAGCAGCGCGGCCAGCAGCGGCTCCAAGTCCTTGGAGGCATCCAGCGGTTCTTCGAGCAAGGGCGACAAAGTTGCAGCCGGCGACTACAGAATCATCGACGTGGCCGCCGCCGCAGACCGGCCCGGCATGGTGCGCGTACACCTGCAAGCCGCCGCTGAAATGTCCGCGCTGAATGCGCCCGACGCCTTCTACCTTGTGCTGCCCGAGCAGGCCTTCGAGAAGAGCCAGCTTGTGGCCGGGCAATTGGTGACGGCGCGTCAACACGCGTACGGGCTTGAGTTCGCTAATCAGCAAAATCAGCAGGCTTTTTTCCTGGTGTTGAGTGATGAGTGGTATCGCGAGCTGGATAGCAAGGCCGTCGTGCTTTGACTAGAGGAGTTGGGCTGGTCTTAACCCTGCTGCTGGGCTGCGGCGCCGCGCAGGCCGGCGGCCTGCGCTTTTGCGAGCAGCCCATGCAGCTCAGTGCCAGCCAGCAGGACAAGCAGCTGCGCTTTGTGGCCATCGTCAAGGACGAGTTGGAACGCAGCGGCCAGGGCGTTGCGCTGGTGTCGCGCGCCGGTACCGATCTGAGTCGCTTCGAGATGCGCTATTCGCACGCCGGTTTGGCGCTCAAGGCCAGTGACAACACCCCTTGGTCTGTGCGCCAGCTCTATTACGTCTGCGACGAGGCCAGCCCTAAGCTGTATGACCAAGGCTTGGCGGGTTTTTTGATCGGCGCCAATCAGGCCGAGCTGGGTTATTTGTCGGTGCTGCTCTTTCCTGCGGCTCAAGGCGCCGCCATTGAGCGTGCTGCCCTGGATAAGCGCCGTGCATTACAGCTGTTAGCGGCCGACTACAGTGCGAATGCCTACCCTTTCAGCCCGCGCTATCAAAACTGCAACCAATGGGTGGCCGAGCTGCTGGCGGCTACCTTGGGCAATCTGGGGGATGGCGCCGACCATGAGCTTCGCTCGCAGGCGCAGGCCTGGCTAAAGGCCCAGGGCTACCGGCCGGCCGCCTTTGACATCGGCTTCAAGCCTTTGCTGTGGGGGGCGGCCGCAGTCATCCCCTGGGTGCATAACGACGATCATCCGGCCGAAGACCTTGCAGCCGCACGCTACCAGGTCAGCATGCCGGCTTCGATTGAAGGCTTTGTGCAGCAGACCATGGCCGGTGCGCAGCGTATCGAGTTCTGCCATAACGGGAAGCATGTGCTGATCAGGCGCGGCTGGGGTCCGCGGCTTGCCGAGGGCTGCGTGGCCGAGGCGCAAGACAGCGTCATAGCGTTGGATTAGCCCGTCCTTAAGTCAGGCCCAAGAACTCGCTCAAGGCGGGCAGATAGTCCTCAAAGTCCGAGAGCCCATGATCGCTGCCCTCCAACAGGCGGATTTGGCAGTCGGCGTAGCGCTGATACATCTCGCGCCAGTCCAGCAACTCGTCGCCCTTGGCGATGACGGCCAGCAAGCGTTGCGGATCGCTGCTGACGGGCGTGTCGAGTGTTTGCAACTCGCCAATGAACTCGGGCCGAAAGTAGAAACGCTCCAGAGGGTCCTGCCAGCAAGTTTGCTCGCCAATGTACTTCTCCAAGTCACGCGCCGGCTGGACGGCCGGGTTCAAGAGCACGGCGCGGCTGCTTTGAAAGCGCGGCCACTCGGCCAGCACGCTCGCATAAAAGCCGCCCAGCGAGCTGCCCATCAAGGCACAGCCCTGGGCGGGCCAATCGGCGGTGAGCGCCCTCAGCAGCTCAACAGCCTCGGCCGGAGAGGGCGGCAGCTGCGGGCAGGCAAACACCAGCGCAGGGTTGTGCTCGCGCACCCAGGCGGCCATTCTGAGCGCCTTGGTCGAGCGCGGTGAGGAGCGAAAGCCGTGCAGATAGAGCAGGTGAGTGGTCTTGTGTTTGGGATCCATGAACGCAGTCTAAAGGGTGGCTCTGCTTGCGGGTAAACCCTGGATTTAGTGACGAAATGCGACGAACGGCGGATCACTTGGTGCGAAGCACGGGCGGGTGCATTGACGCTATGCTGCGGCTGGTTCACAGTGGCCGACTTTGTCGAGCCGGCTGCGCTGATCGCGGGCTGTGACGGCTAAATTTTCGGGCTAATTTCTGGGCTCACGCCACCCGCGTGGGCCTTGTTCAATGTTCCAGGATGGACTTCTGAATGACTTCATATGAATCGCTGCTCGGCGCGCGCCGTTTGAGCCTGTCTGCAGTGGCTGCGGCCGTGTCATTGTTGAGCGCTTGTGCCACCACGGCGCCGGATGCCTCGGCCCCAGCGGCCAAGTCGGCTGTGGCGACAGCCCCTGCCTTCGCTGCTCCTGCTGCTCCCGCTTCGGCCGCCTCGGCGCCCAATGCCGCCGCCAAGCCCCCGGCCGACCCGACCGCGCCCAAGCCTTTCGCCGAAGTCAGCAAAGACGCCAAGGTGCAGGCCGGTCTGTTCCCCATCTGGCGCAAGGACGACAAGGTCTGGCTCGAAATCCCGAAGAACATGATCGGCAAGCCTTTCTTGTTCACTGTCAATATAGCCAGCTCGATCGGCGAGCGCGGCCTGTATGCCAGCCAGATGGTGGCCGACCAAATGGTCGAGTGGCGCCGCATCGGCAACCAGATTCAGTTGGTGGCGCTGAACACCGCTTTCCGCGGCGAAGGTGGCGGCAAGCTGGCGGTCAGCCAAGCCTTCTCGCCGAGCTTGCTGGCGGCCGGCCCGGTCGGCAGTGCCGAGCATCCGCAGACCAAGTCGGTGCTGGTTGATGCCGGCATGTTCCTGACCGACATCCCGGGCTTGTCGACAAGGCTTGAAGTGGCTTACCGCCTGCCTTATGCGCCGGATCGCAGCAATTCCTCTTTCGAGGCCACGCGCGCCGATGCCAAGCTCAGTACGCTGACCGCCCGCATGCATTTCTTCACGCCGCGTATCCCGGCGCCGCCGCTGGTGGCGCCGCCCGCGCCGGTGCCAACGCCGCCGCAGAGCACGCCCGATCCGCGCAGCATGTTCTTCAGCTTTGTCTACAACTTCCAGGCGCTGCCGGATCTGCCGATGCCGACCCGCAAGCTTGATCCGCGCCTGGGTCACTTTGCAGAGTCCTATTCCGACTTTGGCAGCGACAACAAGGCCAATGTGCGTGTGCATCTGGTCAAGCGCTGGCGGCTCGAAAAGCAGGACGCCAATGCCGAATTGAGCGAGCCGATTCAGCCCATCACCTACTGGATGGACAAGAACATTCCGCCGCAATATCGCCCTGCGGTGGAGGCCGGCATCCTGGAGTGGAACAAGGCCTTCGAGAAGATCGGCTTTAAGAACGCCATCCAGGCCAAGCAGCAGCCCGACGATGCCGATTGGGACAATATGGACTCCAGCCACGCGTCGATCCGCTGGTTTGTGGGATCCGATGTCGGCTTTGCGATTGGCCCCAGCCATGCCGACCCGCGCACCGGTGAAATTCTTGATGCCGACATCGGCATGAGCG
This sequence comes from uncultured Roseateles sp., assembly GCA_963510335.1. Taxonomy (GTDB): domain Bacteria; phylum Pseudomonadota; class Gammaproteobacteria; order Burkholderiales; family Burkholderiaceae_C; genus Paucibacter_A. Next base: position 7,166 of record CAUPEV010000078.1, on the reverse strand, counting down.
ATGTGTTCGCGCGCGGCTCGCGCCGCTTCATCAGCGATGATCTGGGGGCTTCTGCTGCCAGCCCTGCTTCCCCTGCTTTCTCTGCGCTGGCGCTGGACCGCCATGGCCACAAGCATGGCGCCGCCGACTATTGCAGTTATGCCAACGAGGCCGCCGCCGAGATGGGCTTTGCGCTCGACCTGCTGGAAGGTCGCGGTGACATCCTGCCCGACAGCCCTGAGGCCGAGGCCTTTGTGCAAGCCGTCATCAAGGACGTGATCACGCACGAAGTCGGCCACACCCTGGGTCTCAAGCACAACTTCAAGGCCTCCACCTCGGTCAGCTTGAAGCAGCTGCAAGACAAGGCCCACACCGAGAAGTACGGCATCTCCAATTCGGTGATGGACTACAACGCCTACAACCTGTCGCTGAAGGGCGAGCCGCAAGGCAGCTTGACCAACACGACCCTTGGCGCTTACGACTACTGGGCGATCGAGTACGCCTACAAGCCTTTGGCCCTTGAGACCGAAGTGGCCGATCTGGCAAAGATTGCCGCCCGCAGCACCGAACCGCAGTTGGCTTATGCCGATGACATCGACGCCGGAGTGGGCGGCCCGTATGACGGCTTCGACCCCGATGCCAACCGCTTCGATCTGGGCGATGACCCGCTGGCCTACTTCAAGCGCCGCCTGGCATTGAGCCAGGAGCTGTGGGCACGGGTGCAGGATCGCAAGCCGGTGCTTGGCGGCGACCCGCTGCGCGATCGCCGCTCCATCGTCGAGAGCTTCCGCCAACTGGCGCGCTCGGCCGAGCTGACCGGCAAATATGTCGGCGGCATGCATGCGCTGCGTGACCTGCCCGGCAGCACCGGCCGCCCGGCCTTCAGTGCCGTCGAGCCTGCGCGTCAGCGTGAGGCCTTGAAGTTCATCTCGACCGGCTTGCTGTCGGCCAACTCCTTCCGCTTCCGCCCTGAGTTCCTGGCTTCGCAGACGCTGGACTACAACGAGTGGGAGCGTGTGCAGCTGTCGATCCCGGCGGCCGTGGCCGTCGTGCAGGCGACCGTGCTGGATCGGCTGATGTCGGCCAACACTGCGCGCCGCCTGATCGATATGCCCGCCTTTGTGGCGGAGAAAGATCGTAAGGGCCTGGTGTCGCTGTCCGAGGTGCACAGCACGCTCAATGCCGCTGTCTGGAGCGAACTCAAGACAGGCGCCGAGATCGACGGCATGCGCCGCAATCTGCAGCGCGAGCACCTGAAGCGCTTGCAAGCGGTGCTGACGCGCGGCGGTGGCCCGGGCCTCTTGGCCGATGCCTATGCGATGGTGCGTTTCCATGCGGTGCAACTGCAGTCGGACTTGCGTACGGCATCCGCCAAGGGCGGGCTGTCGGTTGAAACGCGGGCTCATTTGGCCGAAAGCCTGGATACCTTGTCCAGCGTGCTGAAGGCCAATATGCAGCGCAGCTGATCGCGCGAGGCGTTTGAAGCGGGCCAGCGTGAGGAGCGCTGGCCTTTTTTTTGCTCGAAACATCCTGGGAGCTGCTCCACTTGGTCAACAATCGCGCCCGTGATGAGAGGTTGAACGAATGAGTTATGTGTTTGGCGCTGTCGATAACGCCCTGATCTGCGGTTTTGTGCTGGCCCCTGGCAAGGCCGGCCGCGCCATCGGTCTGGCCGAAGCCTTGAGCTGGCTGGGGCAGCAGGGGCCCGCGCAAAGCAGCGAAGAATTTATCTGGCTGCATTTCAACCTCACCGACACGACCGCTGAAAAGTGGATGCTGGCGAACTTGAGCCTGCCGCCCGAGTTCTTCGAAGCGCTGCGCCAGGGCTCGCGCTCGACCCGTATCGAGGATGCGTCCGACAACTTGATCGCCGTCGTCAACGATGTGGCTTTTGAATTCTCGTTTGACCCCTCCGAGATCGCTTCGCTATGGGTCAGCGTCAGCGCGCGGGTGCTGGTCAGTGCGCGCGTGCACCCCTTGCGGTCCATCGACCGGCTGCGCCAGGCGGTCAAAGACGGCGCCTGCTTCAGCTCCAGCGTCGAGCTGCTGAATCATCTGATGAACGATCAGGGCGATGTGCTGGTGCGCATCGTGCGCGAGGCGACCTTGCAAGTCGACAATATCGAAGACGGCTTGCTGGTCGGGCGGCTGCAGCAAAAACGTGGCGAACTCGGGCAGTTGCGGCGCGTGCTGGTGCGGCTGCAGCGCTTGTTGGCGCCGGAGCCCGGTGCCTTATTCCGCCTTTTGCGCCAACCGCCGCCCTGGGTCAAAGCCCATGATCTGGACGAGTTGCGCCAAGCGACCGAGGAGTTCTCGCTGGTCATCCGCGACCTCTCGGCGCTGCAAGAGCGCATCAAGCTGCTGCAAGAAGAGATGGTCGCTCAAGTGGGCGAGCAAACCAACCGCAGCGTTTTCACCTTGACGGTGGTGACGGTGCTGGCGCTGCCCATCAACATCATGGCCGGTATGTTTGGCATGAATGTGGGCGGCATCCCCTTGTCCGAGCATCCCCATGGCTTCAGCATCCTGGCGCTGATCGTGTTGGGGTTCACGGCGGTGGCAGGCTGGCTGGCGTTCCGGAAAAAGGATTGAGGCGGGAATCGCTTGCCTTGGTGGCGACAGCTAACTCAGCTTTTTAGCGGTTAGCTCATCGTCCAGCACCTGGCAGGCATGCGCATAGCCTTGCTGGACGATCTCATCGAAACGCCCCCATTGCAGCATGCCGACGCGGTTCAGCGGTGGGTTCATATACACATCGGTCAGCTTGCGAACCTGGCGCTCGCGCGAGGTGCTGTAGAGCACGGTGACGTTCATCAAATAGGCCGATAGCGAGGGCAGCCGGTAGCGGCGATTGGCGCGCGAGCGGAAACGATCAAGCAGCAAAGCCCAACTGCCGGGCACCTCCTCATGCTCGATGCGACGCGGCTTGGTGAAGCTCAGATCAACGCCAATCACCCGGCCGACGCCCCATTGTTCGCGCATCACGTCGACGGGGAAGTTGTTGAAAGTGCCGCCATCGCACAAGAGGTCGCCTTGATGAATCACCGGCGGCAATGCGCCAGGAATGGCCACGCTGGCAAGAATGAGCTTGAGCAGCGAGCCATGCTTGAGGACTTCCTGGCGGGCTTGCGAGTAGTTGGTGGCGATGCAGTAGAAGTTCTTCCAGAGGTCTTCTGCCTGCGTGTTCGAGCCGGTCAGTTCTTGTATCGACTGGCTCACCACATGACGCAAGCGTCGGCCGCGGATCAGCGACAGCAGCGGCAGCCAATTGAAGTCACCGGTGGGGTTGAGGGCGAAAGCACGTTTGGCAGCAGCGACCGTGGCATCGACCGCTTGATCAATGCCGACCAGGGCTGCCATCACCGCACCAATGCTGGTGCCGCCGACCAGATCGATGTCAATGCCGCGCTCTTTCAGTGCCCGGTAGATGCCCAGATGAGCAAGTCCGCGGGCCCCGCCACCGGCCAGCACCAAGGCGACGCCATTGCGGCTGACCAGTCGCGCCAGTCGCGCCATATCGGCCGAGGTTTGGGGGCGAATATGTTGATGCCCGGTGAGTGGCCTGCGCGCCAGCCAGGCCTGCGTGTTGGTGGGAATCCGTCGATCCTGGGGATGCAGCAGGATCAAGATCTCGGTCGCGTCGGTACGGGGCGGCCGGCTGATCAGACATTGCTCTTCAATCGCGTGCAAACGCGGGGTTTGATCGGCGTCGGCGAGCAAGAGCAACTCGTCGGCATGGCGGCAACAGCGTTGCGTCCATGGGCTTGCTTGGGCGTCGCTGATCAGCAGCACGAAGTCGTGCGAGGACTCGATTTCGTCCAGATGCACGGCGATGCGCCGATTCACATCTACATCGCTGGCAGCTCGCTCGGTGAGGCCAGGTTCGCCCAATGCGCTGTCCAAGGTTTGCGCCGATACGACAGCCACACGGCCGTGCTTGCGCAAGTGTTCGCTCAAGCGCAAAGCAAAGTCCTGCGGGTCAAGGCCGTCTGAGATCGGGATCACACCGATGGTGACCGGCCTGTCCAGCATGGAGCGTGAGCTTTCGGTCTTGAGTCGCTGGATGATCTGGCGGGTCAAGGCAATTGAAATTTGCTCGCTGACCGCGAGCAATTGTTTGAACTGATCCTTGCCCAGCCGCACCAGGACCGAGTCGCGAATGGCCACCAGGGTGGCCGAGCGTGGTTCGTCAGTGAACAAGCTCATTTCGCCAATGATCTGGCCGCGCCCGATTTCGCGCACGGCCCGGGTCTCGCCAAACTCGTTGCTGATATAGGTGCGCAGGCGGCCACTGACCAGCAGGTACATGGCATCACCCGGCTCACCCTGCTTCATCAAGGCCTGGCCCGCTGCAACCTCGACCCATTCAAGATGTTGCAGCAGCAACTCAAGCGCTTGCGGTTCAATCTCGCCCAATAAAGCGGGCAAATGCCTCAGCAACAAGGCGTCCAGATGTGTGGGGTGCTCGGAAACTCTGTGCATGATTTGCGCTGGGTCTACGCCGCTTGTGCGCCTCGATGATCGAATGCAAGAAAGTAACAGGAAATTCAGTCGGAATGGGCCAGCAAAGCTCGTGATTTTCCCTTGCTCTGCCGCTGCTCTTGCTGCCAATCTTGGGCCAATCTTGGGCCAATCTTGGGCCAATCTTGCGCGACTTGGCCGCCGGGTAAGGCCGGATTGATCAGTTTCAGCAGATACTGGCGCGCCCTTTCACTTCAAGCCAGCGCACTGCTTTGCTCAACCGATGACGACCGAGCTACAACTTTTCCAGGCCTATAGATCCGACCGCCTCAACCATGGCATTGAGGGCTTCAGCTTTGAGGCTTTGCACCATTTGCGTCGCCACCTGCCTTTGGGTGGCAGTGCCGGCGGGGATGCTTTGCTGTGCTTCTCGCAGCTGAGTCCGGGTCAAGAAGTGGCGCAGATCCGTGAACAAATTGAGTATTTCAGAGCGCTGCGCCAGGACTTCGAATGGAAGGTCTATGGCTGCGAGCACCCGTCGGACCTGCGCCAACTGCTCGAAGAGCAGGGCTTCGTCGCCGGGGAGCCCGAGGTTTTCATGCTGTATCCCTTGCTCAAAAGCAAGCGAGTTGCGCGCCCGACAGGCGATGCATTGCCGGATGGCGTTGTCATTCGTCGCATCCTCGATCCGCGCGACTTGGACGATGTGCTGAATGTGCAGGCCCAGATCTGGGGCCGCGACTTTGAATGGCTGCGCGCCAAGCTGGCAGCAAGCTTGGGCAAAGGCGATGAAATGAGCATGTTCTGCGCTTATGCCGATGGCCAGCCTATAGGCACCGGCTGGACCGACTATCCGCCCGACTCTAGCTTCCCGGAGTTGCATGGTGGCTCGGTCTTGGCGGCGTGGCGCGGGCGGGGCGTGTATTCAGCGCTGTTTGATGTGCGCTTCGCGGAAGCGCGTGCGCGCGGCTTCGAATGGATGGCGGTGGACGCCTCGCCCATGAGCCGGCCGATCTTGGAGGCCATCGGTTTCAAGCCGATTTGCTCGACCTGGCCGATGTACTTTCGGTTTTAGCCCAGCGTCCAAAGGCGTAACTCTTTATTTGGGCGCTCATTGCGCAGCCCGCCATTGGCAGGTTTGACGGACCGAGTTTCAGCAAGCAGTGGGCTTGCTGAAACTGACCCGAGCCAGCGTGCCGGATTTTCCCTGGCCAGGCAGCAGGCTGACGCTTGCGCCGTGATGCTCGGCGATGGCTTTGACGATGGATAGGCCCAGCCCTTCGCCCTGACTGGCCGCACCCCGCCGGTGCCGTTTGAAGATCTCGGGCAGCAGCGCTGCGTCCAGGCCCGCGCCTCGGTCCTCGACTTCAAGCAGTACTGCGTCGGGTCTTGTTCGGGTGCGCACGACAACAGGCCCGCGGCCGTGGGTCAATGCGTTGTCGAGCAGATTGCTGAGCATTTCATGCAACTCACCCGGCCAACCGACGACGGCTGCTGCCGGCTCGAGCTCAAAGCCGAGTTCGATGCCGGCGAGTTCAGCCCGGTCGATGAACTCGGCCGCACAATTTTCAACCGTCCGGTTCAGGTCAAGGCTTTGTGCCGGCAGGCCGCTGCCAGCCTCTGAATGAGCTTTTTCGAGACTCAATATGCGTTGCACCAAGCGCTGCTGTCGAGCCACCAAGCTGAACATCAGTTGCAGCCTTTGTCGCTGCACCGGGGTCGCCGCAGCGTCGGCGGCCAGATCTTCGATGGCCATTTCAAGTTGTAGCGAGAGGCTGGCCAGCGGTGTGCGCAGTTGGTGGGCGATGTCGCCGATGAATTCGCGCTGCGCAGCCGCGCTTTCGCGCAACCGCGCCAGCAAGGCATTGAGCGCAGCGGCCAAGACGGCTGATTCGCTGGTGGCGCCGGGCGGCGTGACCGGGCTCAAGTCACGCGCGTGCCGAGTCTCGAGTTGCTGGGCAAAGCGCTCCAGCGGGCGCAAGATGCTGCGGGTGCTGAAGTACAAGCCCAGCATCGCCGCCGCCAGCAACGCCAGGCCGAGGCGCTCGGAGCGGGCACGTATCTGCGCACTCGTTTCACGGCGCTTGTTGAGCGTTTCCGCCACCACGACGCTGGCCCGCTTCGACGGGCCTTGACGCAGCAGCGTCAGCACCCGAACTGCTTGTCCTTCGATTTGGCCGAGCCGACTCAAAGCTTCTTGGCCGGGGGCGGGCGCGCCAAGCCATGCAGCCAGCCTAGCGTCGCCCCAAACCAGCTTGGACTCGCCATCGAATACGGCAAAGAAGAGCAAGTCCCGCGGGTCGGCTTGCAGCAGCGCCTGGGCCGATTGGGGCAGATCGACGTCGAGGTCGTTGTCGCTGTCGATCTCCACTCTGGCGCTCAAGGCCACTGCATTGTTCAGCAGCGCCTGATCAAAGGCTTGATCGGCCAACCGCTCGGCGCCGCGCAGATCCAGCAGCAGGGCCAGCGCCAAGACCAAGGCCAGCCACAGGCCCAATGTGGCCAGCAATCGCGTACGCAACGAAACCCGCCTGAAGGCCGAAGACAAGCGCTGCATCAGCGGCTGCCGCAAGAGTCGCAAGCACTGCGTGCTGAGGCTTCGGTGCCGCCCGGTGCTTGGTCAAGCAAGCGGTAGCCCAAACCACGTACGGTTTCCAGCTTGAGGCAAGAGGCGGCGAGCTTGAGTCGCAAGCGCGAGATATGCAATTCGAGCGCATTGGCGCTGA
>CAUPEV010000077.1:0-18821 GCA_963510335.1 uncultured Roseateles sp. | reverse complement strand
CGCACGGCTGCCGACCAAGCGGCCGAACGTTGCGCTGAGGGCCTGGGTTTAGCGGCACTTTCCGCCGGGCAGATCAAGCGCCGGGAAGCCTTGCTGTCGACCCAGTTTTTGTTCCGCAAGCAGCAAACCTTGTTCAGCCAGCAGTTCTATCAAGCCCTGCGCACGCAACTGAACCTGGAGCAAGATGTCAAGGTCGCCTCAGGATCCGCCGGCAAAAAAAAGAAAGACTGGGGCGAGTTGTCCTTGATGGATGACGACCAAGTCGACGCCTTGGTTGTCGGCGACCGCATCGGCCTAGCCATTGGGCATCAAAGCGAATGGGAGCTGCGCGAGGTTGAGTCCTATATGGCGGGGCTGAGCAGCGGCGACCGCAACCCATTGCGCCCGGAATTGATCGGCCAAGCGCTATTGGCGGCGGTTCACGCGGTCGCCGAAGAAGATGATGCGCGCCAAATCCTCATTGATGAGTTGACACGCGCCTTGGCGCAAGAGATGCGCATTTGCTATGCCGACATCGCCGAGCTTTTTCGCAACCGTGGCTTGCGCCCGCAAGATCTGCGGGTAAGAGCTCATGATTCAAGCCCGTCCACGCGCGCACAGTCACTTGCCGGCCACAGCCAGGCAAGTGAGCTGGATGATGCCAGAAGCAGTAGCGGCAGATTTAGCGGCTCGAGCAGCCATGGCAGTGGATATAGCGGAGGCAGCAGCTACGGCAGTGGCGCTGGCGGCGGCGGCAGCAGCTACGGTGGCGGTGGTCAAGGCAACAGCCACAGCGGCTCACCGCGCGGTGACTATGCGGGCGGAGGTCAACATGGCTTTGCCGGCCAACAATCTGGCGGCCTAGGCGCCGTTGACGCGCAGCTGATGGATTTGCTGCGCCGCTTGGCCCATGTTCCGCCCGGCAGCGGTGGCGCGCCCGCAACCCCGGGCAATTGGCAAGGTCAAACCGACAACTTCGACTCGCAGGCGTATACGCAGCCCGCCGGCCTTCCCGCCAATAGCCAATGGAGCGAGGAAGTCAATGCTTCGACCTGGCAGGCTGCAGCGCCTCCCAACCTGATTCATCTGCACAGAGAAGAGTTGCGCCAAGCTGCCACCGGCCGCCTGGACCATATGGTGATCGACGTGGTCAGCAGCTTGTTCGACCAAGTGCTGTCCGACCCCAAAGTGCCGCCGCAGATGGCGCGGCTATTGGCCAGCTTGCAGCTGCCGGTTTTGCGCGCAGCTCTTGGCGATCAGACCTTTTTTTCGTCCCGTCGCCATCCGGTGCGGCGCTTTATCAATCGCATGGCCTCGCTGGCCTGTGCCTTCGACGATTTCAGCGAAAACCCTGGCCTGGCCTTTTTGGCGCATGTTCAAGAGCTGGTTCAGGATGTCGCCAACGGCGATTTCGATCGCATGGATGTTTACGAGCGCAAGCTCGATGCACTCGAACACTTCATCACCGAGCAAATCGGCAACGCGCTGACGCAGCAAGGCGACGCCGCCACGCTGCTGGCTCGCAAAGAAGTAGATCTGCGTTTGCAGCAGCGCTACTCGCAACAATTGCAAACGGCGCTGGTGCCCGTCACCATGCCCGACTTCATTCGGGACTTTTTGTCGCAGACCTGGAGCCAAGCCATCATCTTGGCCAGCCGCGATGCGAACAGCACGCCCGAGCGCACACAGCGCATACGCCAATTTGGGCGCGACCTGGTGATGAGTGTGCAGCCCAAGTCGGGCACTGCGCAGCGGCAGGTGTTCTTGGGCCAATTGCCCAAGCTGATGCACACCCTCAACGAAGGTCTGGACTTGATCGCTTGGCCGGAAAATCAACGCAAGGACTTCTTCGGCCATCTATTGCCCGCTCATGCCGAGTCCCTCAAAGGCCAAGCGCTCAGCGCACTTGAAGCCAATTTACTGTCCAAACAACTCGACGGTGTATTTGGCTGTGCGCCTCCTGCCGAGAAAGATTTGGGGCCTGACAGCGGCGGCAGCATGCCGGAAGACGTAGACATGGCCGCTCGCTTGAGCGCTGCCGAAGCCAAGTCGCTTGGCCTGATCAATGAGTCCGCGGTGGATTGGTCTGGGCAGATCGACATTGACCTCTCGGCCGATGCGCCGCTTCAAGCCGTCGATATCAGCATCGAAGGCTTGCCCGCATCAACCGACGCGCCGGAACCGAGTGAAGGCGAGTTGCTGATTGAGCATCTGCAACTCGGTTTTGCCTATCAAATGCACACCGGTGACCGCTGGCACAAGGTGCGGTTGGCGCACATCAGTGCAGGGCGCAGCTTCTTTATCTTCACCCAGGGCAGCAAGCACCAAGAAACCGTGACGATGACTGCGCGCATGCTCAAACGCCTGTGCGAAGCGAATCGGCTGCGCGCATTCGAAAACGCCTATCTGATGGAGCGCGCCATCTCCCGCGCGCGCAAGCAGTTAGCAAGCATCAAGGTCTGAGGCGCACAGCGCGCCCCGCAAGTCCATCACGCGATCAGTTGCAGCGCCATTCGCAGCGCCGCCCTCAGACTAGAAGCATCGGCAAGGCCGCGTCCGGCCAAGTCAAAAGCAGTGCCATGATCGGGGCTGGTGCGCACAAATGGCAGGCCCAATGTCACGTTGACGCCCTGCTCCACCCCCAAATACTTGACGGGAATCAGACCGTGATCATGGGTCATCGCCACCACGACATCGAACTCTCCCGGGTGACCGACAGCATCTCGCGCCCGCATGAACACGGTGTCGGGCGCAAAAGGACCGCTGGCATTGATGCCTTCGGCACGCGCCTGCGCAATCGCCGGCGCGATATGGCGAATCTCTTCATCGCCAAACAAGCCACCCTCGCCGGCATGCGGATTCAAGCCGGCCACGGCAATCCGCGGAGCTGAGATACCAAAGCTTTGCATCGCATGCTGCGTGATGCGCAAGGTCTCCAGCACCCGATCGGCAGTGATTAAATCGATCGCCTGGCGTAGCGAACAGTGAATCGTTACCAGCACGGTGCGCAACTCCGAATTGGCCAACATCATGCGCACAGGCGCCGCCACGCCCCCTGCTGCAGCCAGCGCCTGCAGCATTTCTGTATGGCCGGGATATTCAACGCCTGCGGCATGCAAGGCCTCTTTGTGAATCGGCGCGGTCACCAGTGCGTCCGCCTTGCCCGCTCGAATCGCCGCCACCGCCCACTCAATGCAGACTGCCGCCGCCGCTCCGGCTTTGGCGTCGACCTGGCCCATCACGCAATCCAGCAAGTCCGCAGGCAAGCCCTCGGGCTGCCACACCGCCAGACAGCGCGGCGGGAGGTCAAGCACTTCATCCAGCGAACTCAAGTGCAAGACGGGAAACCGGGCACCCACCCAGCTGATCGCACGACGCATCACCGCGACGTCGCCGACCACGCACAGCCGCGCCGCCATGCCCGGTTCTGGATCGGCGAGTGCCTTGGCAATGACCTCCGGGCCGATACCGCAAAAATCGCCCATTGACAATAGAACGGTCTTGCCCGGTGTGAAGGGGGAGGCACTCATGCCGGATTCGCAATATCGATGAATTGCTGCGTCAAGCCAAGTTCGCGCGCCAAATGCTCGGCCACCGCCTGCACGCCATAACGTTCGGTCGCGTGGTGGCCGGCGGCAATAAAGGCGACTCCGGTTTCAGCAGCCAGATGCGCTTGCGGTTCGGATATTTCGCCGGTCACAAAAACATCGACTCCGGCCGCGATCGCCGCTTCAAAATAGCTTTGCGCGCCGCCCGAACACCAGCCGATACGCTGCAACTCGCGCCCATCGCCAACCGCCGCCAACACGGGCCGACCCAGTTCTTGCTCAAGCTGCGACGTCAAAGCCACGAGACTTTGTGGCGCACGCAAAGTTCCGGCAAAGCCCAGATCCTGCTCGCCAAAGTGCCCATCGACTTGCCAGCCGAATAGCCGCCCGAGTTGTGCGTTATTGCCAAGCTCCGCATGCGCATCCAGCGGCAAATGATAGGCAAAAAGATTGATATCGGCAGCCAGCAAGCGGGCCAGACGCTGCTTCATCCAACCCGTCACGCGACCATCCTGTCCGCGCCAGAACAGGCCGTGATGAACCAAGATCGCATCGGCGCCGGCCTCGATGGCGGCATCAATCAAAGCCAGACTCGCAGTCACCCCGCAGACGATGTGTCGAATTTCGCTGCGGCCCTCGACCTGCAAACCGTTCGGCCCATAATCCTTGAAACGATCGACCTCCAGCAGGCGCTTCAAGTGGAGATCGATGAGATGGCGTTGTGTCATAGAAGGAAGGATTTGAGAGTGCGCAAGCTTTGGTTGATTTTCGCTCAGACCACGACTGTGGTGATGGGCATTCTGTTTGTGCTGAGCACGCTCAAACCGGAATGGCTGCGTTCTGCCCCCATTGCTGCGCTGCCAGCAGCCAATCAGCCCGCACTAGCGACCGCCTACCCAACGTCCGAAGCTGCGAGTGGCGGGCAGCGGGCCGGCTACAGCCTGGCTTCGCGGCGTGCCGCACCGGCCGTGGTCAGCATCACCGCCAGCAAAGCGCCACAGCGAACCCCAGAAATGCAAGACCCCTGGTTCAAGTTCCACTTCGGCCAGCGCGGTCGCGGCAAAGAAGCGGCCCGCCCGCAAACCGGTCTGGGTTCGGGCGTGATCGTGTCAAGCGACGGCTATTTGCTGACCAATAACCATGTGGTTGACGGCGCCTCGGACATCGAAGTGATGCTGACCGACGGCCGACAAGCTCGGGCCACCTTGATCGGCACCGACCCCGAGAGCGATTTGGCCGTGTTGAAGATCGAGCTGGAGCGCTTGCCCGTCATTCACCTGGGCAGCGCCGACAGCTTGCAAGTCGGCGACGTGGTGCTGGCGATCGGCAACCCCTTCAATGTCGGGCAGACCGTCACCTCGGGCATCGTCAGCGCCCTGGGGCGCAGCCAGTTGGGCATCAACACCTTTGAGAACTTCATACAGACCGATGCCGCCATCAACCCGGGCAACTCGGGTGGCGCGCTGGTTGACGTCGATGGCAATTTGGTCGGCATCAACACGGCGATCTACTCGCGCAATGGTGGCAGCTTGGGGATTGGTTTTGCCATTCCGATCAGCTCGGCACGCCTGGTCATGGACGCCTTGCTGCGGGATGGTCAGGTCGCACGCGGCTGGATCGGCGTGCAAACTCGCGAGCTGACACCCGAGTTTGCGCAAGCCTTTAATCTGCCGCTGAGCTCGGGCGTTTTGATCAGCGGTGTGCTGGCCAATGCGCCGGCCGCCAAAGCGGGCGTCAAACCCGGCGATGTTCTGACCAAGGTCGGCAATACAGCCGTACAAAACCCAGCCCAGTTGCTGGCTGCGGTTGCGGCTTTACAGCCACTCAAACCGGCCACGCTGGCGGTGCAACGCGGCGATCAAAGGCTGGACATTGAAGTCCTGGTGGGGCAGCGCCCAAAACCTCAAATGGCTCAAGACGCGGAGCGCTGACGCAAGCCGCTTCAGGCAGAAACGTCGTCCGGCGCCTTCGAGTACCGATTGAAATAGCCGGCAGCGAACACCCCGACTTCGTACAAGATGCACATCGGAATCGCCAGCGCCAGCTGTGACACCACGTCGGGCGGTGTGATGACGGCTGCGATAACGAAGGCCAGGACGATGAAGTAGCCGCGGAATTCGCGCAGCTTTTCGACCGTCACCAAGCCCATACGGGACAGCATCACCACCACCACAGGCACTTCAAAAGCCGCCCCAAAAGCAATGAACATCGACATCACAAAGCTCAGATAGGCTTCGATGTCGGGCGCCGCCGTGATGCTTTTAGGCGCAAAACTCTGAATGAATTTAAACACCTGCCCGAACACAAAAAAGTAGCAAAACGCCACGCCGACGAAGAACAGCACCGTGCTGGAAAAGACCAAGGGCAGCACCAAGCGCTTTTCATGCGAGTACAAGCCAGGCGCCACAAAGGCCCAGACCTGATACAGCACGATTGGCAGCGCGATCAAGAACGCCGCCATCAAGGTGATCTTCAGCGGCACTAGAAAAGGCGAGATCACATTGGTGGCGATCAGCGTCGAGCCGGCCGGCAACTGCGCCACCAATGGCGCGGCCAGCATGTCGTAGAGGGCTGAAGGCCCGGGGAAAAAGGCCAGCACGCCAAAGGCGATCGCCACCGCAATCGAAGCGCGCACCAGACGGTCGCGCAATTCGATCAGATGGGAGACAAAAGGCTGTTCTGTGCCGGCGAGTTCGTCGTCGGGCTTGCTGTCATTGCTCATGCGTCAGGATCGTCGCTGTCTGGCTAGGGTCAATTTAGATCGAGCGGCGAACTGTCGTACCGGCAGGACGATAGCGAGCCACGCGCGCGGCGCCAGATTGGGCATGACGGCGCACGCCCTGCTGCTGCTTGAACCACTGCGGTGTTGCGCCGCGCTTCAAGCGCCAATTTTTCTTGGGCCGCTTGTAGGCCGATGAGCCGAAGGCATTGCTGTCATAGCCATGATGGCCGCCAGCATCGCCACTGCTGCCGCCTATGCTATTGCCGCTGACATCGGACCATGTCTGCTCAAAAGCCTGCCCTGCGCTATTGACCTCATCTTGAACGGATTGCCCCACATCACGTGCGGCGGCCTCCATCTCGGTCTTCATTTTCTTGAGCTCTTCGAGCTCCATCGAGCGGCTGACTTCTGCCTTGACGTCGGACACATAGCGCTGCGCCTTGCCGATCAAGTGACCCACCGTACGCGCCACACGAGGCAAGCGCTCCGGCCCGATCACGATCAAGGCCACCGCGCCAATCAGCGCAATCTTGTCAAATCCGAAGTCAATCATGCAAAGTCAGACCGGCTATCCATCACGACTTGGTCTTGGCCTCAACGTCAACGGTATTGCTGTCGTTCGCCTTTTGACTGTTTTGCACTTGCTGCGCGGGAGCCACCGGCGATGCTGCGTCGGCATTGCTGCCGCCTTCCTTCATGCCGTCCTTGAAGCCCTTGACCGCGCCACCCAAGTCGCCGCCGATGTTCTTGAGCTTCTTGGTACCAAACACCAAGATCACGATGACCAGCACGATCAGCCAGTGCCAAATACTAAACGAACCCATTTCTATCTCCTACAAACTCTCATCATTCTAGTGGCGCCACATGACAATTCATCTGGGTCGACACATGACACTGTCACAGAACGTGGTTTTGCCCCGCTGACCTCCGGGCGTTCACGCTCAACCCTTTAGCCAAGGACGCGGGCCGCCCATCACATGCATATGCAGGTGATAAACCTCTTGCCCACCATCCGGCCCTGTGTTGATGACGGTGCGAAAACCGTTGCTCACACCCAATTCGCGCATCAGCTTGGGCGCCAAAACCGACATATGACCCAGCAACTGCACATGCTCTTCGGTCAGCTCACTCATCATCGCAATGTGCTGCTTGGGCACGATCAGCACATGCACAGGCGCCCAGGGATGGATGTCATGAAAGGCCAGCACCAAATCATCCTCATAGACCTTGCGGCTGGGGATTTGGCCGGCGACGATTTTGCAGAATAGGCAATTCGGATCATGTGTCATGAGTGAACTCGAAGCGAAGATTCAAAAAATGCGAGCCCAGCTGCGGCGGCTCACCCCGGCATCGGCCGGCCGGCATTCATCGCGGCCCAGCCGCGCATGATGCGATAGAGAAACCAAATCGACACCAGCGCCCAAGCAATCCAGCCGGGCACGAACAGCAGCAAAAACAAAGGGCTGGTCAGCAGGTAGAGTGCGCCGGCCCACACGACACTGCGCAAACGCCAACTGAAATGTGACTGCTGCCAACTGCCCCGGGCTTCATCCCGCTTGATCAAATCAATCAACACCGCCACCAGCAGCAGAAAAACACTGGCCTGCACACCCGGCACCACGGCGCCCACGGCCACCACCGCATGCAAAAAGTAACTGAGCATGCCGGCGGTGCGCAAACTTTGCTCGGTCTGCGGGTCCAGCACGACGGGTGCGTCGACCCATTGGCTTGGCTCAGTCATTTGGCTCTTCCTCCTTTGCTTTGCCGCGCTGTGCGAATTCTTGCAGCCCAGACAAACCTTCGCGGCGCGCCAATTCGGCCAAGACCTGCTCGGGCTTCAGACCAAAATAGCTCAAAGCAATAACGCTGTGGAACCACAGATCGGCGACTTCATAGAGAACTTTTTCCTTGTCCCCGTCTTTGGCGGCCATCACCGTCTCGGTAGCCTCCTCGCCGATCTTTTTCAGGATCGAATCCAGCCCCTTGTCGAAAAGCTTGGCCACATAGCTGCTGCCAGGGTCGCCCCCATTGCCGGGTTTGCGTGATTCGATCACCGCCGCAAGACGGGCCAGGGTGTCATTGCCTAAGCTTTGTGATTCGGTCATTTCGCTGCTTCGCTCATTTGTAAATGCTTTCAGGATCTTTGAGCACCGGCTCTACCGCCTGCCACTCGAGATCACTGCCTTGCTCGAGGCGTTGATAGAAACAGGAATGCCGCCCGGTGTGACATGCAATGCCGGGGCTATGGCCATTCTGAGTAATCTTCAAGAGCACGACATCGTTGTCGCAATCCAGCCGCATCTCGTGCACCGTCTGCGTGTGGCCCGATTCCTCGCCCTTGTGCCAAAGCTTGGCTCTGGAGCGGCTCCAATAGACGGCCTCGCCGAGCTCTTGCGTGCGCGCCAAAGCGGCTCGGTTCATCCACGCAAACATCACGACATCGCCGCTGCTGCGTTCTTGCGCGATCACCGGCACCAGACCGTTCGCGTCCCACTTGATTTGATCCAACCAGTTCATGTACTTCAGTGTAGTAGAGGGGTCAATCAAGATGCCTTGCGCCTTCAAAATCCCGCTCGGCAGCGAACCAGTCCAGCACAGGAATGGTGCCCGGCAAAACCGGCCTCACCTGCACCGGCAGGCTCTGCCAAGACATTGCCTGCTGTTCCCGCATTTCAAACTCACCACTCCACTCGAACACCTTGCAGAAATGCAGGCGTACACGCGCGTGCGGGTAGTCCATCACCAGCACTTGCCAGGGGTGGGCGGCAGCGATTGTGATGCCCAGCTCTTCATGCAACTCGCGGCGCAGCGCCTGCTCGACCGTCTCGCTGCTCTCCAGCTTGCCGCCTGGGAACTCCCAAAAACCGGCATAGACCTTGTCTGCCGGCCGGCTGGTCAACAAGAAACGGCCTTCGCGACCCCGCTCGTCGCGCTCGATCAGCACGCCGACAGCAACCTCGACCGGCACCCGCTCAGCTGGCGTCGGCTCAGACATGGTTCAAACCCTCGCGCCCGGCCAGGTCGCGGGCGAATTGGTAGGCCACCCGGCCCGAGCGCGAGCCGCGCTCCAAGGCCCACACCAATGCGGGCTGACGCGCCTGCTCAATAAGCGCTTCGGAGACGTTGAAGTAACGCAACCATTGCGCGGTAATCTGAAGATATTCGTTCTGGCTAAAGGGGTAAAAACTAAGCCACAGACCGAAACGCTCAGACAGCGAAATCTTCTCCTCGATCGCCTCGCCGGGATGAACCTCACCGTCGGGCTGGTGCGTGTAGGACAGATTGTCCTTGAGCTGCTCGGGCAAGAGGTGGCGACGATTGCTGGTGGCGTAGATCAAGACGTTGTCGCTGGCGGCCGCGACCGAGCCGTCCAACATCGACTTCAAGGCCTTGTAGCCAAGTTCGCCCTCGTCGAAGCTCAAATCATCGCAGAAGATCACGAACCGCTCGGGCCTCTCGGCCACCAGATCGACCAGATCGGGCAAATCCACCAGATCCGCCTTGTCGACCTCGATCAGACGCAGGCCACGCGGCGCAAATTCATTCAGGCAGGCCTTGATCAAAGAGCTTTTGCCGGTGCCGCGCGCTCCGGTCAGCAGCACGTTATTGGCCAAGCGCCCGGACACAAATTGCTCGGTGTTTTGCAGCAAGCGCTGCTTTTGGGTATCGACCTCCAGCAACTCGCTCAAACGTATGCTGGCCGCATGACGCACCGGCTCAAGCACCGGCACACCGCGCCGGCGTCGATAGCGAAAAGCCACTGCCGCCTGCCAATCGGGCTCAGTCAAGGCAGGTGGCAGCAGGGTCTCAACGCGCGCCAGCAAAGACTCGGCGCGCTGCAGAAATCCCAGCAGAGAAACTTGGTTTGGATCGGTCATGGTCGGCAAGCTCTTCAGGGCTCGCCAGTGTAGCGGCGCGGGCTTTGCGCCCCTTTGACCTCGGGCTAGAGTGCAAGAGGGCAAGTCAAGTCAGCAGCATGCGCAGCGCTGAATCGAGCTGCTCGATCGGGCTGCGCTTGAAACCGCTGCGCGCATAGCGTTGCAGGCGCCCGATGATGAAGCTGACCAAGACCGAAGCCTGCGCATTCGCCTCCACCGTCGGCGTAGTGGAGCCATTTGCTTCCGCCGCACTGCGCAACACCTGACGCAGCGAGGACTCGACCCGGTCAAAAAACTGATTCATGCGCAGCACCAGACGCTCGTTTTCATAAACAAGCGCATCGCCCACCATCACGCGCGTCATGCCCGGATTGCGCTCTCCAAATTGCAGCAGCATCGAGACGATTTTTTGCGCCTGCAGCAGGCCGGAGCCTTCACGCTCGGTGATTTGATTCAGCAAGGCGAAGATGCTGCCCTCGATGAATTCAATCAGCCCTTCGAACATCTGCGCCTTGCTGGCGAAGTGTCGATACAGCGCCGCCTCGCTGACCTCCAGCTTGGCCGCCAAGGCGGCCGTGGTGACACGGTCGGCGCCCGGCTGCTCCAACATGCCGGCCAAGGTCTGCAAGATCTGCACCCGGCGCTCCCCCGGGCGTGGCCGCTTGCGCACGGGCGCAGGGGCATCTGGCATGGCGGTGGCGACACGATTCACTTTGGGCTCTGAGGCGGACATGGGCATAGCGGCTTGAGGTTGATCGCAGATTCGCGAGAGCGCTTCTCATCAGATGCAAAGTGCCATCTCGCGCGCGGCCCATGACGGCAGCCGGCGGCCGATTCTGGCACAGCCGCGTGTCGCTCAGTCACGCAGCCAACCCAAGCGGCGCGCCTCATAGATGGCCTCGACTTTCGAGCGCACATGCAATTTGCGATAGACCCGCTTTACATAGGTCATCACCGTGTGCGGCGACACCCCCATGAAGCCCGCAATCTCATCAAAGGTGAAGCCCTTGGCGGCCAACGTCAGCACCCGTGACTCTTGCTCTGACAGCGCGACGGCATCTTCCCCCGCCGGGCCGCCCAGTGGCGCGCGTGCGGGCGAGGCGCCAAGCGAAGTTGCGGGCGAATGAGCGAGAGGCGCCAAGCGGTTGAGCAGGCTGCGCGCGATGATGGGGCTGATCGGACTGCCACCGGAACGCAGCGTTCGCAACTGCTCGGGCAGATCTAGAGCCAGACTATCCTTGAGCAGATAACCGCTGGCGCCAGCGGCGATGCTGGCCAGCACATGTTGCTCGTCGCCAAACACCGTGATCACCATCACATCGCATTCGGGATGGGTCTGCGCAGCATGGCGAATCAGATGGATGCCGCTGCCGCCGGGCAGGTCCAAATCGACCAGCAACACATCCGGCGGGCATTCGTCAAACATCAAACGCCCTTGTGGCAGATCATGCGCCAAGCCCAGCAGTTTGATGTCGGCCACGCCCGCCAAAGAGCGCGCAAAGGCGTCTCGAAAGCGCGCCTGGTCTTCAACGACAAGCACCGAAAAATTGACCATGGGCGAGGGACAAAGCAATAGCAAATCAGCGCTGAACGGTAACGCACAAGCAAGCCGACCGCACGCCTTGGCGCGGCCTCAAACAGGGGGGGCAATGCGTCGCGAGCCTAGCGGCGACTCAGCAAGGCGGCCAGCCGATTGATGCGTCGATCAACATAGACCGGTCGGCGGTGCAAGCCCAGATGCGCCTCGGGCGCAGCGAGGTGGGTTTGCTGGCGGCGCGAGCGCCGCAGCCAGCGTTGCATCCAAACTGTCTGCATGCCGACGCGACGCGCCGACTTCTGATGCACCAGCGTATCTTCCACCAGCACACAATCGCCGGCCCGCAACTTGAGTCCGGCCAGCAGATGACGAAACATGCGGGTATCGGGTTTGGGGCGCAGTTGCCCGAACATGCGCATCTGCTCGAAAGCGATCACGCCCTCGAAGCAATGCGCAATGCCCAGCACCGCCAACACGCGCTTGGCATAGGCCAGCGGGGCATTGGTCAACAAAAACTTGCGCCCGGGCAGGCGTTTGAGCGCCGCGAGATCATGCGCGTGGCTATGCAACAGCGGCTCCAGGCCTTCCAAGCGATGGGTATGGTGCAAAAAATGCGCAGGCTGCACCGCATGATGGCGCACCAGACCCAAAAGCGTGGCGCCATAACGATGCCAATAGAGCGCGCGCAAGCGATTCGCTTCATCGCGCGGCACGCCAATATGGGCCTCGATATAGTCCGTCATCGCTATATTCAAAGCGCCGAACACATGGTCCGACGCGTTATGTAGCGTGTTGTCAAGATCGAAGAACCAGACTTTCTGGCGGGTACGGGTCATCGCAATTCCTCGCTGCGCTCGGACGCGGAACGAAGATTCGGTCTATTGCAAATCCGCATCATCGCAAGTCCTCGCTACGCTCGGACGCGGAACCAAGATTCGGTCTATTGGTGATCCGTATCATCGCAAGTCCTCCCTTCGGTCGGACGCGGAACGATGATTCGGTCTCAGTGAGACCGAATCATCGTTCCGTAGGCCTGATCGCTGAGGATTTCTAGCAGCATGGCATGCGGTACGCGCCCGTCGATGATGTGCACCGCGTTGACACCGCTCTTGGCTGCGTCCAGGGCCGAGGCGATCTTGGGCAGCATGCCGCCAGAAAGCGTGCCGTCGGCAAACAACTCGTCTATTTCGCGTGCGCTGAGGTCGGTCAACAAATTGCCCGCCTTGTCCAACACACCGGGCGTGTTGGTCAACAAGATCAGTTTCTCGGCCTTCAAGATCTCGGCCAGTTTGCCTGCCACCACATCGGCATTGATGTTGTAGCTTTCGTTGTGCTCACCAAAGCCAATCGGGCTGATGACCGGGATGAATTGGTCATCTTGCAAGGCCTTCACGACGCTGGGGTCGATGCTGACGATGTCGCCAACCTGCCCGATATCGTGCTCCTTGCCCGGATCATCTTTGTCCAGCATCTTGAGCTTCTTGGCGCGAATCATGCCGCCATCGCGGCCCGTTAGGCCCACCGCCTTGCCACCGGCCACATTGATCAGGCCGACGATGTCTTGCTGTACCTGGCCGGCCAATACCCACTCCACCACTTCCATGGTTTCTTCGTCGGTGACGCGCATGCCCTGAATGAAATGGCCTTTCTTGCCCAAGCGACTCAAGGCGCCTTCGATTTGCGGGCCGCCGCCATGCACCACCACCGGGTTCATGCCGACCAGTTTCAAAAGCACCACATCCTCGGCAAAGTCTTGCTGAAGAACCGGATCCGTCATCGCGTTGCCACCGTACTTGATGATGATGGTCTTGCCATGAAACTGACGGATATAGGGCAGCGCCTGAGACAGGATTTCGGCCTTCTCGCGCGGCGCGATATGGGAGACATCGGTGCTGTGAGGCGCGTCGGCTGTATCGTTCTTCATGGCGGGGCTGAGCAAGTTAAGGGAGCTGGCGGCATTGTAGGTGCCACTACCCCGACAATAGCGTCATGCAAGTCAGCTCCTACCTGAAGTTATCGGTCGCCGTCGCTCTGGCCACCATCGTGTTGAAGACCGGCGCCTGGTGGTGGACCGACTCGGTCAGCTTGGCCGCTGACGCCCTGGAATCACTGGTCAATCTGGCGGGTTCCATGTTTGCGCTGGCGATGGTGACCATTGCCGCCAAACCAGCCGACGCCGAGCATCCTTACGGCCATCACAAAGCCGAGTACTTCTCGAGCGGCTTCGAAGGCGTGCTGATCATCGCCGCCGGCCTGGGCATCATTTGGGCGGCTTCGCACCGTTTTCTTGACCCGCAACCGGTTGAATCGCTGGGCATAGGCATTGTCTTGGCCGTCATCAGCTCAGCCCTGAACGGCGGCCTGGGTTGGGCGATGTTGCGCAAGTCGCGCGAGCACCAATCGATGGCCTTGGAAGCCAATGCACGCCATATGTTCACCGATGTCTGGACCTCGGCCGGCGTGGTCGCAGGCCTGATCGGCGTGATGTTGACAGGCTGGCTGTGGCTGGACCCCTTGCTGGCCATCTTGGTTGCGCTGAACATCTTGCGGGAGGGGGTGGAGCTGGTCCGACAGTCCAGCGACGGCTTGATGGACCAGGCCCTGGACGCTGAAGCGATGAAGGCAGTGCAAGGCGTGCTGGATGATTTCGCGCACCAGACCATTCGCTTTGACCATATCGTCACCCGCAATGCCGGCCAGCGCCGCTACATCGACCTGCACATGCACATGCCTTCTAGCTGGGATCTGGGCCGCGCTGCCACCGTGCGGGGCTCGGTCGAACAGGCCTTGATGAAGGCCGTGCCGGGGCTGCGGGCGAGTATTCAGTTACTGCCCATGGATGTTGAGGCACATTCCACCGCAGAAGAGCTGGCATGATCGCCGTCCTGCAAAGAGTGCGCCAAGCCAAGGTCGAAGTGACCGGTCAACTGATAGGCGCCATCGATCAAGGGCTGTTGCTGCTGGTCTGCGCCGAACCGGGCGACAGCGAAGCGCAGGCCGAAAAGCTGATCAACAAGACCCTGAAGTTGCGCATTTTCAACGATGCGGCGGGCAAGATGAACCTCAGTCTGCAGGATGTCGGCGGGGGCTTGCTGATCGTTTCACAGTTCACGCTGGCAGCCGACTGCAACGGCGGCAACCGCCCCAGTTTTACCGGCGCCGCCCGGCCCGAAGCGGGCCGCCGCCTGTACGAGCATTGCCTCAGCTATGCCCGCAGCCAGCACCCGGTGGTGGCCTGCGGCGAGTTCGGCGCCGATATGCAGGTGAGCCTCTTGAACGATGGGCCTGTGACGATTCCGCTGCGCATCAACTGAAAAAAAGAATGTTCAGAAAATCAGCGCCACGATAAAGACACCCACCATGATGAAGGCCAGCACGACTTTGGCCAGCATGCCTATCATCATCCCCGCCCAAGTCGCCAAACCGACTTTCAGCGCCCTGCCCTCTTTGCGTTGGGCCAGATACTCGCCCGCAGCGGCGCCAAGCAAGGGCATGAACAGCACACCCACCAGGCCGGTGAAGATGCCGAGCACGGTGCCCAGGGCGGCCCCGATCAAGGCCTGCCGGCTGGCGCCAACCTTGCGGGCGCCGAGCAAACCGGCCACATAGTCCAAGATCCAAGCCAGCAGCGCCAGCACCGTCACAAAAGCCAGCGTGCCCGAGCCAACGGCTTGAAAATTCCCTATCCAAGCGCCCAGCACAATGCCGAGAAGGACCAGCAAAGTGCCCGGCAACAAAGGCAAGATGGTGCCGGCCAAGCCGGCCAATATCAGGCCGACGCTCAAGACCCAGAGCGCAATTTCAGTCACTGCGCCGCCTGTTTGAGCCGCTCAATACGCTGCTCCATCGGCGGGTGGCTGGAGAACAGCGCCATCAAACCGCTGGGCCGGGCGCTGATGCCCATGGCCTGCATGGACTTGGGCATCTCACCGGGGTCCAGCCCACCCAAGCGGGCCAAGGCATTCATCATCGGTTGCTTGCGCCCCATCAACTGGGCCGCGCCCGCATCGGCACGAAACTCCCGCTGGCGGGAGAACCAGGCCACGATCATTGCCGCCACCACGCCCAACACAATGTCCATCACGATGGTGGTGATGAAGTAGCCCATGCCGGGGCCGTCGTTCTGATTGCGCAGCACAAATTTATCGACCAGGTAGCCGATCACGCGCGAGATGAACACCACAAAGGTATTCATAACACCCTGAATCAGCGCCATGGTGACCATATCGCCGTTGGCCACGTGGGCGATTTCATGGCCCAGAACAGCCTCCACCTCCTCGCGACTCATGGACTCCAGCAGTCCGGTCGAGACCGCCACCAGCGCCGAATTCTTGAAGGCGCCGGTCGCAAACGCATTCGGCGGGCCTTCGTAAATGCCCACCTCGGGCATCTTGATGCCGGCCTTGGCGGCGAAACGCTCCACGGTCGTCACCAACCACATATGGGTCGTGTCGCCGGAGTCGTTGATCAACTGGACGCCGGTGGTCCATTTGGCCATCGGCTTGCTGATCAGCAGCGAGATAAAAGCGCCGCCAAAGCCCATCACCAAGGCAAAGCCCAAGAGGCTGGTCAGGTTGAGACCGTTGGCGGTGAGGAAGCGATTCAAGCCCAAGAGGTGAACGGCCAAACCCAACACCAGCATGACGCCAAGGTTGGTCAATAAAAACAGGGCAATGCGTTTCATGAACGGCCTTTCAGAAAAAATACAAAACAGCCAGCTTGAGCAGATGCGTGAATGAAAGAAGTTTTGCATGCACGGCCCGGAGCCATCGGCTCGCATGATGACGCCATCAGGGCTTCCGATAAAGCAGGCTATCCGTCAACATCAGTCCTGCTTTTACGAAGCTTCGCGACTTTCCTCAGCTTTTTTTCGCTGCTGCTGTGCCACGGCACCCAGCTCGAGACAACTACCCTGCTGCCAATGCGCCTGCAATTGCGTCATCAATGCCTCGGTCTCCCGCCGCTGTCTGGCTAGACTTTCTTGCATGGCATCGATCTCGGTCAAGCGCTCTTGCAGGCTTTGCGCAATCAAGTCATGCGGCATATCTCGCCCTGGATGGGCGGCCAAACGGCGCAAAGTATCCAGCGAAAAGCCCAGGCGCTGCGCGGTCTGTATCACCAGCAGACGCTGCAGGGAATCTTCGTCATAACTGCGATAACCGTTCGAGTCTCGCTTGGCAATCGGCAGTAAGCCGCTGGACTCGTAAAAGCGAATGGCGGAAGCCGCCATGCCGGTGCGCTGTGCCAAGTCGCCGATCTTCATCAAAGATGTCCCCGTTTTGAAAAGCGCAAAACCGCTTGACCTTCAAGTTGGCTTGAAGCTTAGCATGACGGCCATGAACACAAACCTCAGCATCAACGGCCAACGCTACAGCCTGGATATTGAACCCGAAACCCCGCTGCTTTGGGTGCTGCGCGATGAACTGGGCCTGAGCGGCACCAAATTCGGCTGCGGCGTTGCCAGCTGCGGTGCCTGCACGGTCGAGGTGGACGGCGTTGCAACGCGTGCCTGCGTGATGCCCATCATGGCGCTGGAAGGCAAAAGCATTCGGACCATCGAGGCAGACCCCGACCGCATCACCGCCGCCCTGCAAGCGGCCTGGATTGAACAGCAAGTCCCCCAATGCGGCTACTGCCAGAGCGGCATGATCATGGCGGCCGCCAGCTTGCTGCGGGCTAAACCCCGGCCCACGGACGCCGACATCGACGCCAACATCAGCAATATCTGCCGCTGCGGCACCTACCAGCGCATTCGAGCGGGCATACACCTCGCCGCAGCTCAGCTGAACGGAGCTTCAGCATGAAGCGCCGTGGTTTTTTAATCGCCGGCGGCATCTTGGGCGGCGGCGTCTTGCTGGGCGTGAGCCTGACGACACCGCCCTCGACCCGCTCGCGCCTGGGCGACAAGAACAGTTTCCCCGCCAGTGGCGATCAAGTCGCGCTGAATGGCTGGGTCAAGATCATGCCGGACGGCCGGGTCATCGTCGCCTCGCCACGCGCCGAGATGGGCCAGGGCGTGCACACGGCTCTGGCGATGCTGGTGGCGGAGGAGATGGACGCCGACTGGGCCAGCGTCAGCACCGAGCAGGCGCCGATCGCGCAGATCTATGCCAACACCGCGCTGCTGCTCAATGTGCTGCCTTTCGCCAGCGACGACGACAGCCTGCTGGCCCGCATCGCGCGCCGCTCCGTACAGAAAGTCGGTTATGCGCTGAGCCTGCAAGTCACCGGCGGCTCCTCCAGCGTGCGCGATGCCTGGGCCCCGCTGCGCTTGGCCGGCGCGACGGCCAGAGCGATGCTGGTCGACGCCGCCGCCCAAGCCTGGGCCGTTGCACCCGAGACCTGCAGCGTGAGGGCCGGCGTCGTCAGCCATCCGCCCAGCGGCCGCAGCATCGGCTTTGGCGAGTTGGCGGCTGCCACAGCAAAAATCGCACCGCGCAGCGATGTGAAACTCAAAGACCCGAGCGAATTCCGCCTGATCGGCAAGCCCACCGCGCGCACCGACATCCCGGCCAAGGTCAATGGCAACGCCGAGTTCGGCATTGACGTCAAACCCGTTGGCCTGCTCCATGCCGCGATTCGCCAATGCCCGGTCTTGGGCGGCAAGGTCTTGCGCTTTGATGCGCGTGCGGCCAAGGCCGCGCGCGGCGTGGCGGACGCTTTTGTGATTCAAGATCAAGCCGTGGTCGTGGTGGCCGACCGCTATTGGCGCGCCAAGACCGCGCTGGAGGCCTTGGGACTCGAATGGGACGAGGGCCCCAACGCCAAGCTTGACTCGATCCAGATCATGGCTCAGCTGCAAGCTGCACTGACCGGCAGCGAGAGCGGAAGCGGTTTTCGCAGCCAAGGCGATGCCGACAAGGCCTTGAGCCAAGCCTCGCGCAAATTGGAGGCGACCTACTCGGCGCCGTTTTTGGCCCATGCCGCGATGGAGCCGATCAACTGCACCGCCCAGTTCAAGGACGGGCATTTGACCGTCTGGTGCGGCACCCAAGTCGCCTCGCTGGCACGTTGGCGCGCCGCCAAGATCGCCGGCCTGGACAGTGAGCAAGTGACACTGCATGTGCCGCTTTTGGGCGGCGGCTTCGGCCGCCGGCTGGAGCTCGACATGATCGAGCAGGCGGTGCTGATTGCAATGCGAACCCAGGGCCAGCCGG
>CAUPEV010000076.1:0-18931 GCA_963510335.1 uncultured Roseateles sp. | reverse complement strand
TCAAGCACCCATGCATTGGCCCATGCCTTGCTGGGCCGCAAGGCTATCCACGTCATCACCAATTCCGTCGAAGTCGCCAAGACACTCTCGGCCAGCAGCGATATTGAGGTGCATCTGCTCGGCGGCTGCCTGCAAAAAGACATGCCAGCGACGAGTGGTGATTTCACGGTCAGCGAAATCGCCCGCTTTCATGCCGACTACGCCATCATCTCGCCCACGGCACTCGACCCCGAACAAGGGGCGCTAGATTTCGCCTGGCATGAAGCCAGTGTGGCGCGCGCCATGCTGGCCCACGCTCGCCAAAACATCGTGTTGGCCAATGGGCAAAAACTCGGCCGAGTCAGCCGGGTTCAGGTCTGCGCGACGGCGGCGATAGGCACCCTGGTCACCGATAGCCAAGCCGAAGTTGCTCAGCTGGAACGCTTGCAGCGCGCGGGCGTCAAGCACGTGATCAGCGCGCCCTTCTAGAGCAGCACGCCATTGCGCGGCGCCTGCCACTGCGTCATTCGCCTTTGCCGCGCGCGCCTGATGCCCAGGGTCAACGCCTAAATCAGGGCTGAGCCACGATAGGCAAATTGGCACTGCGCCATTCCGGGAAACCTCCGCGGAACCAATACACCTTGCTATGCCCCGCTTTCAAGGCCGCATGACTTGCCTTGAAGCTCTTCCAGCATTCGGCGCCATTGCAAGCAAACACCACAGGCGTGGCCTTGTCCGCTGGCAACTTGGAGATATCGAAGGAGTCTTCACTGAATTTGAAGTCGGCATCCTTGGCGCTCTTTTCGCCATAGGGCAGCAGTTGTGCGCCGGTAATGTGGCCGGCCTTGAATTCGACATCATTGCGCGTGTCAAACAACACGGCACCATTCTTGAGCAACTGAGCCACCGTCGCCGCCTCGACCACCGTCGCGCCCGGCAAACTGCGCGGCGTGAAGTAGCCCAGGGTTGCCACATAGTCAAAGTCCTTGGCCGACAAAGACTGCAATTTTTGAGCACCAAAGGCGCCCGGTGCCGCCGCCAAACTCTTGCTCAATGCGGCCCGCAATGCATCAGGCTCGATCGTTGACGCCGGCTTCAAGGCCACCGCAAAGCCCGGCACCGCCTTGCTCTGCATCACCACTTTGAGCGGCTCACCGGCTGCCACCCAGCGATCAAACACCGCCCGCTCAACCGCCACCACATCGCAGCGCTTGATTTGCAGACAGATCAGCAAAGCATCTTGATAGCGACTTTCCACCACCGCACTGAAATGCCGCTTGATCGTGCTGTTAGCGGAATTGATCTCGCCGCGCAAAAGATAGGTCACGATGCTATCTTGTTGCGGCAAGCCAAGACGCTTGCCAACGGCGCTATCAAGCCCATTGATTGCGCTGCTTTTGAACGTTACCAGCACGGCTTGCACAGGCTTCTCGACGCTGGCAACAGGCACATAGCCATAGCGCACAGCACTGCCAATCACATGCGCCGGTGCGACGAAGACGTCATAAAGCCGCGAACGCGTGGCGGACAAATCAGCAGCGGCATCGGTAGAAGGCGTGACCTTCAATGGCCCGCCACGATCAGCGCGAAGCGACTGCTCAATGGTCGACTTCCAGGCGCTGAAAGTGGCAAAGCGGGATTGCTCCGCTTCGTCGCCGGGGTTGATCAACACCGTATAGGGTTCTGCCGCCCTAGCGGACGGTGGCGCTGCCGCAAGCAGCAAGCCCAGCGCAGTTGCAAAAATACCTGACCGCGCGCTAGGCGCAAGAAATTTGCGCAAGCCGGCCAGAGGCGTTGAATGCAATAGGTAGTCCATAGGCCCCAAGTCTAGGCGATTGCCCGGCTGCTTGGGCAAGCTTAGTCAAGGCACGAAACAATCTACACAGGTGCAGGTGGTCAAAACCCCCAAACATGCGAGCGCAGCCCCCGCCAAAGCCGCGCAGAGCGCTCTAGATCGTTTCCTTGGGCTTGGCGCAACCGGGCTTACAAACCACTTCGGTGCGGCCAAGTACACGCTTGGATTGCAGATTGTTGGGCGTGCGGTGTTTGCCGCACTTGAAGCAGGAGCGGGTGTGGCCGCTGCCCAGGAACGGCGAGCCCCCCAGTTTCGACTCATAGCGCAGGCCGTTGTCGCTGACGCTGGTGTAGGTGTCTTTGCTCATTGTTGTCACTCCTTAGCCTTGCCGACCCATAGCGCGAGGGGCGCGACGGACCCGATATGCGTTGACTACTCCCATCCCTCTACACAATAGTAGGCGGCAGACATAGCAATTGACTACCTCGCTTGCCCCATGTTTTGTCACAATTCGGGTAAGTCATACCGCCTATTTAGGGGATTACTGCGGCGGTGAGTGTGAGTACGGCCAACTATTCGCCGATTGCACCTTTACACGCACAATGGCTGACCTTGGTTTGTGCTCGGCTGCGTCCGGCGCAAACGCCCTTCCCGCTTTTTCTATCTGCCAAGAGACCGATGGCCAAGCTATTTTTCCGTTATGCCGCGATGAACGCTGGCAAGTCGACTGCCTTGCTGCAAGTGGCGCACAACTACGAGGAGAGAGGGCATCATGTGCGCCTGTTCACCGCCGGCGTTGATGACCGCTATGGCGGTGGCCACATCACCTCCCGCCTGGGCCCGCAGCGCGAAGCGGAGCTATTCGGGCCGGCAACCGACTTTTTGGCGCTCAATGCGGCGCAGCCCGGCGTCGCCTGCCTGCTGATCGACGAAGCGCAGTTCCTCAACAAAACGCAGGTCTGGGCACTGCATGAGTTGGCGCATATTCACAATTTGCCGGTGATTTGCTACGGCTTGCGAACCGATTTCCAAGGCGAGCTATTTCCCGGCTCGGCCAGCCTCTTGGCCTTGGCCGACGAAATGGACGAGATGAAAACCATCTGCGACTGTGGTCGCAAGGCAACTATGAACATGCGTGTCGACGCGAACAATCGCAAGGTCACCGTCGGGGACCAAGTTGAAATTGGCGGAAATGCTCGTTACCGGGCCGTCTGCGGGCGCTGCTTCAGGCAGGTTTGACAAAGGACCGAAGTCCGTTCAGCAGCAAACAGCGCGGATAAATTCGAATGAACACGGCCTCGCCGGGCCGTTTTGTTCAAACTTCAAGCCATCACGGCTTGGTCAGCAGCTCATCCAGCTCCTTGCAAGTGGGGGAGCATACGGGTTGAGATTTGCCCAGAAGCTTCTTGGACTTGAGCATCGCGCGCGGGCGATGTTTGCCGCACAAAAAGCACGACATGGTTGCGGCGCCAAAAGATGAGGTCGCCGCAAATGGCGAACCCGGTGCTTTTGAGCGGTAGCGCAGTCCATCAGCTTCGATGGTGGTTTTAGTACTGTCCTTGGCCACGTCGGTCCTGATAGTGAGTTAGAGAGATAGCTTGGGCACCTACCCCGATTTTCCTCGATCCGGGTCGGCGCTTCTTGCAACCCCTCTATTTTCCACTATCTGGAGGCGGTTCTTGAAGTCAGTTCACCCTCAGCCCCCAAGACCGAGGGAGGGGATTCCCTAGTTGCGCCAGATTCCGCCCTGATTCGGTGGCCGATTTGCATCCGCTTGGGCCTTAGCCACCAATAAAGTGCGGCACCCTCTTTTCTTGCCAGGCAGCCACGCCCTCGGCCAGATCCAAGGACAGATTGACATGGGCTATATCAGCCTGCAAGGCGGACTCGTCCAATGCACCGCGGGCAATCGCATTCAGGTGTTTTTTCATGCCCAACAAGGCCAGCGGCGCCATCGCCAACAAATCGGCCACCAGATCATCTGTGGCCGCGTCCAGCTCCGCGCTACCGGCCAGCAATTGGTCAAAAAAACCACAACTCAGCAATTGCTTGGCGTCCAAGGTGGCGCCGGCCAGCAAGACGCGCTTGGCCCACTGCAAGCCCAGTCGGCTGACATAGCGCTGCAATCCACCCTGGTAGAAGTGCAAACCCAGCCGCGCCGCCGGCACAAACATCTCGCAAGCAGTGCTGCCGAGCCGAAAGTCGCAGGCCAAAGCCAGATCGCTTGCGCCTCCATAGAAGCCGCCCTGAATTTTGGCGACGGTGATGGGTCGTGCGGCCTCCCAATCATCGGCCAGCGCCTCAAACAAGGCCCCGGCATTCACGCCGGGCACCGCCGCAATATTGAAGCCGCTGCAGAAATAGCGCCCCTCGCTGCTCAGCAACAGCACCCGTACCGCAGCCGCCCGGTTGACTTGATCCAGCTGCTCGCGCAAGGTGCGCAAGTCCTCGATCTCCAAGCGATTGGCCAAGCGCGGCCGCCGCAAGCTGATGCGTGCGATGTGGCCTTCGATCTGCAGCAGTGGAGCAAGTCCGGTCATGGTGTTTGAAGGGCTGATGGTCTGCCCAGTCTAGCCGCGCTGCACCGGTGCGACTGCTCTGGGCTCGCGTCAGCCCGATTTCTGCGGCCGAAAGCTGAAGTCGGCGCGGATGATGCCGTGGTCATTTGTGCCATCGGCCTTGTGATTGTCAAAGTTGAGGTGATCGTTATTGATGGACAAGCCCTCAAACAACCACAGGCGCTTGCGGCTGTGGTCATAGAACTGCTCACTGACAAGGATGTGATCCAGCGACTCACGAATATCTTGGTGCACATGGGTGTAATAGACATCGCGCGTGTCGCGGTACTCCTGCAAGGTCTGCGCGGTATAGAGCGCCACATCACTGCCGCCCAAGCTGTCGCCCACCAGGTATTGCGGCTGCTCGGTCAGGATGTTGGCGGTATTGCTGTGCTGTCCATCATTGATGTCACCCAGCACGATCACCGGCCAGTCATTGCCCCGCATTTGCTCGGTCAACAAAAAGCGCAGCGCCGCCGCCTCAGCCGTGCGGCGAATGGTTGAAATCGCGGCACCCAGCGCCAGCGCATGGGGTGCATAGCCGGGCTTATCGGCCTTGAACCAGGCCTCGTTGAAGACCTTGGTGGGGCCCTTGGACTTGAAGTGGCAGACATAGACATGCACCGCCGGGTGGGCGCTGCGCGGCTTGATCGTGAAGTGCAAGACCGGCCGCGAAAAGCCGGCGATGGCCACCTCGATCTGCGGGGTTTGCCTATCGTCGCCGCGCGAGCTCAGCTTGAACTTGGGCGGAAAAGCGCTGATCCATTCGGGCGCGCTGGCCAGCAAGCCCTTCCTGACGATGGCCGCACAGGCGATTTGCTTGCCCTGGGTATCGGGGGGCACCAAGGTTTCGTACTCGGCGCTCAAGCCTGAGCTTTGCAGCGCGCGCTCCAAAGACGCGCTATGCCAGAGCTCCTGAAAACCAAAGATGTCCGACTTCAAAATCCGCAATTGGCTGGCGGTCCAGGCAATCTTCAGATCGTATTCGGCCTGCGTCCAACCACTTCTATCCGTATAGATCGGCAGGCCCGGCTCGTTCAGATTGAATAGATTGAAGGTCGCTATGGAGAGATGCTTCAGGTTCATGATATGAGATCCGCAATGACTGTGCGGACTGTGCCTCAAGGCCCGGACGGCTACAAGTGCCCGCTGTTGCGCCGCTTGTGCAGTGCGAAGCTCAGGGCTGCAAAAGCGGCCTCGAAAAGCAGCGCCAGCCCGGCCGCTGGCAAGGCGCCGGCCAACAGCAGTTCGCGATCATTCAAGGCCAGCCCGGTGACGATGCGCTCCCCTAGGCCGCCCGCACCAATGAAGGCGGCGATTGTCGCGGTGCCCACCGCGATGCTGGTCGCCGTGCGCACACCGGCCAACACCAGCGGCAAGGCCAGCGGCAACTCGATCAAGCGCAGGCTTTGCCAAGGCGTCAGGCCCAGCGCCATGCCGGCCTGCTTGAGCCCTGCCGGCACCTCGGCCAAGCCGGTGCAGGCATTGCGCATGATGGGCAACAAGGCATAAAGCGTCAGCGCCAGCATGGCCGGCAAGCTGCCGATGCGGTCGACCCAGGAAATCAGCACGGCCAGCAGCGCCAGCGATGGCACTGTCTGCAACAAGCCGCAAGCCCCCAACACCAGGCCGCGCAGCTGAGCATGCGGCGCCAGCAGCAGGGCCAGCGGCAGGCCTATCAAGGCGGCCAGGCCAACCGAGGACAACACCAGGACTAGATGCTGCCGCGTCAGCCGCAGCAAATCGGGGCCAAACAGCTTGCTCCAAAAACCCGCGGCTCCTGATTCGGCCTGCGTTGCTGGTCGCAAGTGCTCAGCGGCAATCCGCTCAAAGCTCTTGCCCTGCAATTCGGCCTTCGCATTCATCTCTATCATCGCGGCTTCGTCTATGCTCTTGGTCAAGCCTTGCAGCCGGGCCCATGCGGCCGGAAAGCGCTGCGGCACATCGAGCCGGTAAAGGACGACCGCGTCATAACGCGGAAAATACGCGCCATCGTCTTGCAGCACGCGCAGGCCCAAGTGTGCAATCTTGGCGTCGGTTGTGTAAATATCGATCACGTCGGTCTGGCCGGCGCTCAAGGCCTCATATGCCAGGCCATGGTCCAGGCCCGTCGGCTGCTGCGACAAGCCATAGCGCTTGGACAGGCCGGGCCAGCCATCGGCGCGGCCAATGAACTCATTGCTCAGCCCCAAGCGCAGTGCCGGCTGGGCCGCCAGGTCGGAGAGCTTGCTGATCCCCAAGGCCTGCGCCTTGTCGGCGCGCATGGCCAATGCATAGCCGTCATTGAAGCCCAGTGCAATATCCACGCCCAGGCCCAAGGGCTTCAATTGCTCGCGCATAGCGCTCAGCGTCGAGGGGGTCGTGTTCTTCAGGATTTCTTGGTCTATGGTGCCGGCATATTCCGGGTAGAGATCAATGCTGCCGGACTGAAGCGCGGCATAGACGATGGCGGTGTTGCCCAGGCCGGCCAGCACATCGACCTTGACGGCCGGGTCATTGGACCGGGCGCTTTGCGCCAAGACATGCGCCAAGATATAGGACTCGGTGAAACGCTTGGAGCCGATGCGCAAGACCTCATCGGCGGCCCAGCCCAGGCTGCAGCTCAGCAAGAGCGAAAACGTCAAAAAAAGCTTGGCAATCATGTGAGCATCTCTGGTGAGTTCAGGTGGGCGTTCCCATGCGGATTCAAGGCGGATTCACGGCGGAGTCAAAGCGGATTCACAGCTAGCAAGCGACTCAAGCCACGGTGACCACGCGGCGTGATGCGCAGCGCCCTGCTGTCCAACTCGCCCTCCACCCAGGTTTGATCCATCAGCAACTGCAAGCAGGCTGCGCCCAAAGCCCCACCCAGATGCGGGCTGCGCACGCTCCAGTCCATGCAGGCACAGGCAATGCGGCGCCGGCTTGCTTGAACGGCCGCGACATCGATGCCCAGCGCAAAAAAAGCCGTTTGCCCTGCCTCGGTCAGCGCATAGGCTCGCGGCAACTGGGTGTGCAACTCCAACCAGCCTTGCTTCAAGGCATGGTCGTGCAAGCGTACGGCCCAGTCGCCCGCGAAATGGTCATAGCAGCGGCGCGCCTCGCGCAGGCCTTTGGGCGTCGAGGGCTCAAAAGTCTTCAAAGACTTGCTCACGCTGCGGCCAGCCAACACCAGCAAGGCCTCCAAGGCTGCGCCTACCTCGCTGCCAGCCAAACGGTAATAGCGATGGCGCCCCTGTGATTGACATTCGATCAAGCCGGCATGGCTCAAGCGCGCCAAATGTGCGCTCGCGGTGGAGGCAGCCACCTCGCCCACCGCTGCCAGCTCAGTGGCGGTGCGGGCATGACCATCCATCAAGCAGCACAGCATGCGAGCACGGGCGGGTTCGGCCATGCTCTGGGCAATCTCGGCAAAGGCCGTGTCGGCAAAGTTCTGCTTGTCATCCATGCTTCGATGCTAAACGAAGCTTGGCGCCCGCGAAGCCCGCACACTGCCGTCATGACATGCCCCTACCGAACCCCCGCCTCGGCGCCGACCGCGCCGACCTTGCTGAACGCGCCGACCTTGCCAAACGCGATGAATGCAATGAACGCCGCCGCGTCGCCCGACCTTGCGACGATGCAGTCCTTCTACAGCGAGCTGAGCAAGCGCTGCGACTTGCAATTTGACCTGGCCTCCGGCTGCTGGCTTGCCTCATCCCCTGAGCTCGCTCAGGCTGCCCTCGTGCATCCGGATCTGGGTGTGCGTCCGCCGGGCCAAGCCGTCCCGCCAGGCTTGCAAAACCGCCCTTTCGGGGCCGTCTTTGCCCGCTGGTTGCGTATGCGCGACGATGGCCCGCGCGAGGCCGAGAAGGCCGCCTTGCAATATGCGCTTGAGCACATAGAGCCCGCGCTGATCCAAGAGGTCGCCAAGCGCCAAGCCGATATCGCCTTGAGCTTGGGCTGGAGCCACTGGCAATGGGCCAGCATTCCCTGCACGGTGGCCCAACTGCTCGGGCTCAGCATGACGCAAGCCGCCGACCAGCAGGCCTTGCTGGCGAAACTGGCCAGCTTGGCTTTGGCTCTGAAGCTACAAGCACAAGCGGCAGCATTGGCGCCTGCCGACCAAGCCCTTGCGGCCCTGCTGGCAGCGCTTGACGGCGCTAGCGAGGCGCCGCTGGCTGCGGCCTTGCAAGCCCAAGCGCAGCGCCTTGACTTGGCCGATAGGCCTGCCTGGTGGCAGGCGCAGGCGCTGGCCTTGCTCTGGCAGGCTTACGAAGCCGGCGCCGCTCTGATGGGCCAAGCGCTGTTGCAGGCCACGCGGTCAGCAACTTCAGCGCCTACAGAATTGACGGGCTGCGCGGCTTTGCTGGATGGGCTTGCAAGGCAAGGGGGCGCCATTCACCACACGCGCCGCTGGGCCATGCGCGACTGCGTGTTGGCAGACCAGGCTTTGCTCGCCGGTGACGCCGTGCTGGTGATCTTGGCCGGCGGAGCTGGCAAGCAGCTTGAAGCGCTGGGTTACGGCATGGGCCGCCATCGCTGCCCTGGCATAGCGCTGAGCCTAGCGGCAGCTGCCGCGGCATTGTTGTGTGCAACTGAGCAAAGCTGCGGCCGCCAAGCGCCGCAATGCCTTGGCTTTGAGACCCTGGCCAATGCCCGCATTCCCATTTTGAGCAAGTTCACTTCTATGCCGGAACCCCTATGATTGCAGTCATTTTCGAAGTTAGCCCCCACCCAGATCATTTGCAGGCCTACTTGGATTTGGCTGCCGAACTGCGCCCTTTGCTGGAGCAGATCGACGGCTTCCTCAGCATCGAGCGCTTCAGCAGCCTGAGCGAGCCGGGCAAGTTGCTCTCCCTGTCCTTCTGGCGCGACGAGGCCGCAGTGGCGGCCTGGCGCAATTTGGAGCAGCACCGCCGCACCCAAGCACTTGGCCGCAGCCATGTGTTTGCCGACTACCGCCTGCGTGTGGCCGAGGTACAGCGCGACTATGGCCTCGCGCAGCGCGAACAAGCGCCGGCGGACAGCAGCTTCGTTCACGCCTCGGCCCATGGCCCGGCTCACCCCTGATACGCTTGGCCTCACTACGGAGGTGACTCAATGCGACTCAAATTGACAATTCTGCTGGCGCTGAGCTGGCCGGCGTTCGCCATTGCGGCCGACTCGGTGGGCGAGGTCGACACGGTCTTCAAGTTCATAGGCCCGGATCACAAGATCGTCGTCGACGCTTATGACGACCCGAAGGTTCAGGGCGTTACTTGCTATGTCTCGCGCGCCAAGACGGGCGGCATCGCGGGCGGCCTGGGCCTGGCGGAAGATAAATCCGAGGCCTCGATTGCCTGCCGCCAAACCGGCGTGATCGCTTTCGCGAAACCGCTGCCACGCCAAGAGGAAGCCTTCAACGAACGCACATCGCTGATCTTCAAGAAGCTGCGCATCGTGCGAATGATAGACAGCAAGCGCAACACACTCGTCTATCTGACCTACTCCGACCGCGTGATCGAGGGTTCGCCGCAAAACAGCATCAGTGCGGTGCCGGTGGATCGCAGCCTGCCGATCCCGGTCAAGTAGCCGGGCGCACTTGTAAGCAGGCCGCGCTTACTCTACGCTGCAGGCTGCGCCGGGACTCAGCTCGATGGGGCTCGGCACTGGATTCGTCTGTGCAGCCCTAATCAAAGGAGCGTGTCATGCCCAGTCCCAGCAGCCCTTCTGCCCTCAGCAGCAACAGCAATGACCCCGGCTTGGCGGCTCTACGAACGCTGGCCTTGGTCGGGCCTGCCGGCGCGGGCAAGACCAGCCTGCTGGAGGCACTGTTGCTGCAGGCCGGCAATATCGCTCAGGCCGGCACGGTCGAACGCGGCAACACCGTCAGCGACTTCGACCCGCTCGAGCGTCGATTGCAGCACTCCCTCCATACCGCGCTGGCCCATATTGACCATGGCGGCGTTCGCATTCATGCCATCGATACACCGGGCGCGGCAGACTTCATCGGCCAGTCGCTGCCCGCACTGGAGGCCGTAGACACGGCGGTACTCGTCATCAACGCCCAAAGCGGCATCGAGATGATGGCGTCCAAGATGATGGAAACCGCCGCCCAGCGCGGCCTGTGCCGGCTGATTGTGATCAATAAAATTGACGCCCCCGACCTGGATCTGCCGGGCTTGCTGGAGCAACTGCGCGCAGTCTTCGGGCGCGAATGCTTGGCGCTGAATCTTCCGGCGGCCGCTGGCAGCCGCGTACTGGACTGCTTTTACAACATCACCGGCCAATCGGACTTCTCCTCGGTCGGCGTGGCGCATCAGGCCTTGGTCGAGCAAGTCGTCGAAGTGGATGCCGCTTTCGTTGAGCGTTACCTGAACGAGGGGGACGTCGATCCGCGCGACTTGCATGCGCCGCTAGAGCAGGCCTTGCGTGAGGGCCATTTGATCCCGGTCTGCTTCACTTCGGCTCGCAGCGGAGCCGGCGTGGCCGAGCTCTTGGACGTGATTGAGCGCCTGCTGCCAAATCCGGCCGAAGGCAATCCACCGCAGTTCTTGCGCACCATCAACGCTGAAACTGCCGAGCCCTTGCTGGCAAGGCCCGACCCCAGCGCCCATGTCTTGGCCCATGTCTTCAAGGTGGTGACCGATCCTTATCTGGGAAAGATGGGCATCATGCGCGTTCATCAAGGCACCTTGACACGCAATAGCCAGTTGTTCATCGGTCATAGCCGCAAGCCTTTTCGCGTCGGCCATCTGTTCATGCTGCAAGGCAATAAGCACATCGAAGTCGAGCGGGCGATGCCGGGCGATCTGTGCGCGATTGCCAAAGTCGAAGATTTGTATTACGACGCGGTGCTGCACGACGCCCTCGAAGATGAGCACATTTTCTTGAAACCACTGGGTTTCCCGGTGCCGGTGCATGGCCTGGCCATCAGCCCGGCCCGCCATGGTGATGAGCAAAGGCTTTGGGAAATCCTCAGCCGACTGGTCGATGAAGACCCCTGCCTGAAGGTCGAGCACAGTGGCCAGACCAATGAAACCGTGGTCTACGGCTTGGGTGAACTGCATCTGCGCATGTTGCTGGAGCGGCTGCGCGAGAGCTATAAGTTCGAAGTTCTGACGCAGCCGCCCCGCGTCGCCTATCGGGAAACCATCTCGGCTGCGGCCGAAGGCCATTACCGGCACAAAAAGCAAAGCGGCGGTGCCGGTCAGTTTGGCGAGGTCTATTTGCGGGTGGAGCCGCTGGCACGCGGAGCGGGCTTTGAGTTCGTCGACGCGGTCAAAGGCGGTGCCATCCCGGGCCAATACATGGCGGCGGTCGAGAAAGGTGTGCGCTTAGGCCTAGACAGCGGCGTGGTGGCGGGCTACACGCTGGTGGATCTGCGCGTCACCGTGTTTGACGGCAAGCACCATTCAGTCGACAGCAAAGACATCGCCTTCGCCACGGCCGGGCGGCGCGCACTGATGGCTGCCGTACGCGAAGCGCGCCCCCTGGTGTTGGAGCCCATGGTGCATATCGAAATCAGCGCACCAGACGCGGCAATTGGCGACATCACCGGAGACCTCGCCGCGCGGCGTGGTCAGGTCAACGGCACCAGCACCGCCGTGCCCGGCACCGTCATCGTGCAGGGCTTGGCACCACTGGCCGAGCTCAGCAGCTACCAGACGCGCCTGAATGCGCTGACCAGCGGCCACGGTCGCTACACCTTGCGGCTGTCGCATTACGAGGCCGTGCCGCCGAATACGCAAGCCCAGTTGATGGCCGCTTACAAGGCCGGCGACGAGGTCGATTGAGGCAGGCCGATCACCTGCTTCATCAATTTTTGATGCTCAACTTTTATCAGACTCTTGATCAAGCTCTTAATCAAATACATCGCAGAAAAACCGGCTTCTACCCATTGAATTCAGCGTTTCTACTGGATTGGACTTGAGCAAGAGTCGACATCTTTCGCGTATCAATTTGCGCCATAACAAGGGGCTCAAGCGGCGAAGCTTTATCATACGCAGATGTCATCCGCCCCTGTGGACGTCGCTCAAGTCCGTTTGGACAATGCGATGCTCCTGTTCGAAGAGTTCGTCACCGCCGCCGTCAAACACCCTGATGCAGCCGCCTTGCGGGGGCTGGAGCGGCGCTTTGCCGAGCGCTTGCAAATTCAGCCCAGCTACTGGAGTCAGATCAAGAGCCGCTCGCGCCAGATCGGCGAACGCTTGGCGCGGCAGTTCGAACAACTGTTCCACAAGCCCGCCGGCTGGATGGACAACCCCCATCTGGGCAAGGCCGCACCGGCGGTCACGCCGATGCAAGACAGCGCACCCAGCGTGCCGCAGGACGACGACGAGCGTTTCATTGTCGGCTTGGTGTTGACCTACTACCGCCGCCACCCACAGCGCGCCCGCACCCGCCTGCTGGACCTGCTGGGCGAGGTCCTGACGCCACCCTCGGCGGCACCGGTCGCAAAGCCTGCACGCCTTGCTCCGACTGCTCCGACCGTGATCGCTCAGGCCAAGGCGGCACCAGCCGCCGGTGGCGCCGCCGAACTGGACGAATGGCGACGCATTCAACAAGGCATTGCGCCCCTGAAACCAAAGAAACGCTGAGTCCTCAGACCCCCTAGTTTCTTTATCAAAAAAGATACAAAGTACTTGCGCAAGATAAACAAACGTTTATCATTTGCACAAGTCGCGGCGTTATGCGCTGCGGCGATCACCCCATCTTCAACGCCTTAACCGGGCGCACCCCGCTGGACTGAAGCTCGAACTTGTGCCCGCCTCATCGGCCGACGCAATGTTTACCGAGTGCTCAGCAAGGCCGGCCCTGCACCCACCCGACTCGGCCCCCCGCCGAGAACCTCGTCATCCGTAGCCAATCACTGGATCAGCAGTACAGATCCGGGAGCCGCTGCATTTTCCAAGGCCGCCCCTGGGCCGCTCAGAACGATTTGACCCTGCCGCAGCGGCCCAGCAGCGCCGCCGCATGTCTGAAATTTTTGCGGGCTCGCTCGCCAAGGACTCTTGCAATGACTCAATTCACCAACCCTCGCCCACTCACCATGAAGTTGCGCAAACCGCGCAATCCGCTGGTTGCCCATGCGCTGATGCGCCAGGCCGGCAAACACGGCTACTTCAACACCAACAGCAGCCAGCGCCAAACAACGCGCAAGGAACTGAAGCAACAAACCCTGGAGATGACGCTGCCGGACAGCAGCGCCTGAACCGCCCGGCCGCTCAGGCCGACAAGGAGAAACATCATGCGATTGACAGAATTGCGCGGCCCAGACGCAAACGCGGCCGAATACGAATGGACCCATGAGGCATGGCGCTTGCGCCTGGTATTGGCCCTGCGCCGCAGCAGCACGCTCTTGGCCCGACTGGCGCAGCGCCTGACGCCTAGCGGCCGCCACAAGCGCAAGCCAGAGCTGGAGTTCTATGCCGAGGCCGGCGCGCCCGAAGGTGCTTTGTATGCGGACGGTCGCCGCATTGGCACCATCTCCGGCATCACTCGCCTTTAACCCGAGCAAGGGCACCGACCCGGCATTCAGCAACACAAATGCCAGGGTCGGTGCTTTGCCACGCCAAGTGCGCTATTTCAAGCTCTTTTCTTGACATAGGCAATTGGCTGGGGCTATACGATCGGGCATCACTCGACCCATTGCCTCATGACCGCGTCCCTTCCCATCTCTGCCGTTCGCCAAGCTCCTCCGGACCTCGCTGGCTGGACAGCTTTGTTTTGCAACGCGGAGATTCCGGTGCTGGCGGAGACGGCTGAATCGCTGGAGCTTTTGCGCTGCAACGAAGATGCGGTGGACGCCAACAGCTTGGGCGAGATGATCGCCACCGACCCCCTGATGACGCTCAAGGTCTTGGCCTACGCGGCCAGCCACCGCTCCTCGCGTTTGTTGACCGATGCCGAGACCGTCACTGCCGCCTTGGTCTTGATGGGCATCACACCCTTCTTTCGCGAGTTCGGCCCTCAGCCCACGGTTGAAGACCGGCTGGTCGCTGTGCCGCATGCGCTCGAAGGCCTGCAGCGCGTTTTGCACCGAGCCGAACGCGCGGCACGCTTTGCCTTGAGCTTTGCCATCCATAGGCGCGACCCGGATGCGGCGGTGATTCACAGCGCCGCCTTGCTGCATGATTTCGCCGAGATGCTTTTGTGGGTGAATGCCCCGGACCTGGCTCAGCAGATCCGCGATCGGCAAGCAGCCGACAAGCATTTACGCAGCTCAGCCGTGCAGCGCGAGATTTTGCATATCGAATTAAGTGATCTGGAACAAGCACTGATGCAAGCCTGGCATTTGCCCGAGTTGCTCCAGCACATCACCAACGACAAGCGCGCCAATGACCCACAGGTGCAGTGCGTCAAGCTGGCGATCCGGCTGGCACGCCACACCGCCGACGATTGGAACGATGAGGCGGTGCCGGACGACTTGCTGGAAATCGCCCGACTGCTCAATTTGAGCCAGGAAGCGACGCTCAAACTCTTGCACGAGTTCGACTGAGCATGCCCATCGATTGGCACAGGAGCGTCTAAGGTGGCCGGGCCGACGCAAGATTTTTGGCAGCAACGCTTTATCGCCGGGCAAATCCCCTGGGACCGCGGCGAGGCCCATCCGCAACTCAAGCTGTGGTTGGCCCAAGGACTGATTGCCCCCGAGCAGAGGCTCTTGGTGCCCGGCTGCGGGCGCGGCCATGAACTCGTGCTGCTGTCTAGGGCCGGCGTCGACGCCATTGGCCTTGACTATGCGCCCGCCGCGGTCGATGCGGCACGCGCCCAACTCGCCGCCGAAGGGCCCCTGGCCCTGGGCCGTGTCGAGCAGGCCGATGTACTGACATGGCAAGCCCCGGCAGCGCTCGACGCGATCTATGAACAAACCTGTTTGTGCGCCCTGCACCCGGACCATTGGCGCGTCTATGCAGATCAGCTTCACGGCTGGCTCAAACCGGGTGGTCGACTATTCGCCTTGCTGATGCAGGCTCGGCGTGACAGCGCGAGCCAAGGCGTTCTTGAAGGCCCTCCCTACCACTGCGATATTCAAGCGGTCAGGGCCTTGTTTCCGTCCGAACGCTGGGAATGGCCGGCACCGCCTTACCCTGGCCAGCCGCATGCGCAGGGCTGGACGGAATTGGCGGTGGTGCTGACTCGGCGTTGATTCAGCGCATATTCGGCGTTGATTGAAAGCTGTTTGGGCGCTGAATTGATCCACGCAATTCACACCGGCACGGCCGTGGTGTTCTTCAGCCGGTCCAGCACAAAGCTTGTCTTGCAATCCTGCACGCTAGGGTGCTTGAGCAAGGTCTCGGTAATGAAACGCGCGTAATGCGCCATGTCCTGCACCAAGACGCGCAAGAGATAGTCCATATCGCCGGTCAGCGCCGCGCATTCCACCACCTCGGGCCAGGCCTGCACCGCCACACGGAACAACTCCATCGGGTTGCGCTGATGGCTTTCGGTGTGTTTTTCCAGGCGCACATTGATATAGGCGGTGAGCCCCAAACCGACTTTTTCGGGCGGCACCAGGGCCACGTAGGCCGAAATCGCGCCCGACTCCTCCAGGCGCCGCACCCGGCGCAGCACGGCCGAGGCCGACAAGCTGACCTGCGCGGCCAAGGCGTCATACGTGACGCGGCCATCAATCTGCAACGCCCTCAAAATGCGCCGATCAATCGTATCGAGCTGTACATCATTTCCCATCT
Source organism: uncultured Roseateles sp. (assembly GCA_963510335.1). Lineage (GTDB taxonomy): Bacteria > Pseudomonadota > Gammaproteobacteria > Burkholderiales > Burkholderiaceae_C > Paucibacter_A. The sequence continues at coordinate 2,963 of CAUPEV010000076.1, read as the reverse complement.
TTGAAATTCTCGCAGGATTCCTGCGCACACGCGCAAGCTCGCGCCAGAGTTCGCATGAATCCTGCGCAGCTAAGCACCTACAGTCTTGACCCATCGCAAGACTCTTTGTTGGAGACAAAACATGGCTTTCACTCCCTGGGAAAACCCAATGGGCACCGCCGGCTTCGAATTCATTGAATTCGCAGCCCCCGATCCGGCCGAGCTGGGCAAGTTATTCCTGACCATGGGCTTCACCGCCGTGGCCAAGCACCGCCACAAGAACGTCACGCTGTATCGCCAGGGCGGCGTGAACTTCATCATCAACGCCGAGCTCGACTCCTTTGCACAGCGCTTCGCGCGCCTGCACGGGCCGTCGATCTGCGCGATTGGTTTTCGCGTCAATGACGCCGCCTTCGCCTACAAGCGTGCGCTCGAGTTGGGCGCCTGGGGCTTTGACAACAAGGCCGGCCCTATGGAATTGAACATTCCGGCCATCAAGGGCATTGGTGACTCCTTGATCTATTTCGTTGACCGTTGGCAAGGCAAGAACGATGCCGCTGCGGGTGACATCGGCAATATCAGCATTTACGACGTTGACTTTGTGCCGCTGCTGGACAGCGAAGGCAAACCCGTGCCGTCCAACCCGATCGGCTTGGGGCTGACCTATATCGATCACCTGACGCATAACGTCTTCCGCGGTCGCATGAAGGAATGGGCTGATTTCTATGAGCGCTTCTTCAACTTCCGCGAAGTGCGCTACTTCGACATCGAAGGCAAGCTGACCGGCCTCAAGAGCAAGGCCATGACCAGCCCTTGCGGCAATATCCGCATCCCGATCAACGAGAGCAGCGACGACAAGAGCCAGATCGCCGAGTACCTGGACATCTATCACGGTGAAGGCATCCAGCATGTGGCCATGGGCACCGATGATGTTTACGGGACGGTTGAACGCATGCGCACATCCGGCGTCGACTTCCAGGACACCATCAACACCTATTTCGACCTGATCGACAAGCGCCTGCCCGGCCATGGCGAGAACGTCGAAGAGCTGCGCCGCCTGCGTATTCTGATCGACGGCGCCGCCCATCTGGACGCGCCTAACGAATTGCTGCTGCAGATCTTTACCAAGGAAGTGATTGGGCCTATCTTCTTCGAGATCATTCAGCGCAAGGGCAACGAAGGCTTCGGCGAAGGCAACTTCAAGGCGCTGTTCGAGAGCATCGAGCTGGACCAAATCCGCCGCGGCGTGCTGAAAGATGACAGCAAGGTTTGATGACTGTTAGCAAGGTCAAGACCTGCCACTCAGCGTCAGTTTTGACGCTTCAAAAGCCCTGCGCGGTGTGCCCGCTCAGGGCTTTTTTCATGGCAACGAAGGCTGCACGAGCCCTCTTCTAGGCAGCAAGCGAGGCCGCAGCAAGCTCAGTTCGCTCGGCGTCACTGGCAGCCAATTGCGCCAGCACAACCGCAATGATGCGGGACTGAAACACCAAATCCAAATGCCCGCAGGCCGGCACTTCAATCGCCCGCGCGCCCGGCAGGACCGCACTCGATGCGGGGCAGACGATCTGATCAAAGCGGCTGAAGTAGCAATCGACCTGCCTTGCCAAGCCTCTAGTTTCTTGTTGCCTCAAGGCCTGCAACCAAGCGCTACCCTGCCGCATCTGCCCGGCATTGACGCCAACACCGAGCTTGGCCATCGCCGTGCCCGCATGCGGAGAACCCAAGGTGATGACGCGCCCAAGTCGATTCGCACCGGCGGCATAGCCTGTTGAGCCATAACGCCGGCACCAACTCCGCGCGGCCAAGCCGCCCATGCTGTGCGCCACGATAAAGGGTGGCGGGCCGCCCAGCGCTTCCAGCCTGCGCAGCGCGCCTTCAATCTGAGCGGCATAGTCGTCAATAGAGCCGAAAGCCGGCTCCAATGTGAGCGCGATAAAGGGGTGGCCAGCTTGGCGCAAGCGCTTCAGCCAGGGGTTCCACAAGCCTCTATTGCAAGTAAAGCCATGCAGCAACAGGACGGCGCAAGATTGATTCCCGGGCGGCAGAAAGTCAGGCTCTTGCTGCTCGGCAAAGGGCTGCTGCCAGGCGAAGACCCGCTCACAGGCCAGCAACTCCGCAGCCCAGGCTTTGAACATGCCGACATGGGAAGCCCGCGCGCCTTGGTCTTTATTGACCCAGGGCAAAGCAATGAAAACGATCAACATCAGCAGGGCATGCGACCAAAACACCAGCGCGGCGAGCAGCATGCCTGACCAGGGCGAACCGGCTCGCCAGAGCGCCCAGCCAAGCCCCAGGCTCAAGAGCAAGCGCAGCAGCAACTGCCATCGTTGTATGCGTCCATTCATGACGTCAGTGTAGAGCGGCACAATGTCTGCTTCATCACGCAGACCTTCGAGACGCCCCAATGGACCGTGCCCTTGCAGACCGCATCCTCAGTCATTTGCAGGCCGTTGATCAGCAGCGACTGTTGCGCGAAGCCGAACCCGGCCTCGCGCAGCGCGTGCAGGTCTTGAAGCTTTATCAGCAACAGCGATTTGCCAACACCTATGCCGATCTGCTGCTGCTGCCAAGATACGAACACGCCACACGCTTCTTCTTGCAGGAACTCTATGGGCCGGGCGACTACTCGCGCCGTGACGCCCAGTTCGCGCGGGTTGTGCCGACCCTGGTGCGCATCTTCCCGGCAGAAGTCGTCGGCACCGTGGCCAAGCTCGCATCGCTGCACGCCTTGTCAGAGCGCCTGGATACGCAGATGGCTCAGCTTTTGCCAAGCAAAGCCGTCAGCGCCTCGGCCTATGTGCAGGCGTGGCAGCAATGTGGCGATGCGGCCGCCCGACAAGAGCAGATCGATTCGACGCTGGCCGTCGGCGCCTCGCTTGAAAGCCTGACCCGCAAGCCGCTGCTGAGACAAGCGCTGCGCATGATGCGCGGCCCCGCCACAGCGGCCGGCATGCCCGAGTTGCAAGCCTTTCTGGAAAGCGGCT